>NZ_JAHLDV010000023.1 GCF_018861865.1 Clostridium frigoris | reverse complement strand
TGGTTCATGGGCTCCTCAATCTGGTAAATTGATGCGCGAACTTTTGGATGACATGAAAGAAATAACTATTTTAGACAATGAGATGTCAATAAACTCTAGTATGAAAGAAGAAGATAGGGATTTAATGGATACCCTTGCAGGTAGCATTATCGAGTCATTGAAGTAAATCTAGAACTAGTAGATGGAGAAGTTTATATAACAAGCTTGTTTTCAAATTTTAAGATAGAAAAACTAAGGATTATATGTGGTTGTGAGACTAAACTTTAAAAGTATTATCTCAATGATTATAAAGAAGGAGCTAAAAATATGGATAGACTTATATCAGAATCAAAATTAATTATTAGTGAAGTAATGCTACCTAATCAAGCTAATGTTGCAGGTAATATTCATGGTGGAGAAATCATGAAGTTAATGGATTTAGCAGCATATGCAGTAGGCAGAAGATTTTCTCGTACAAATGTTGTTACAGCTCGAGTTGATGAATTGGAATTTCATTTACCTATATTTATTGGTGATTTAGTTATCTGTACTGCACAGGTTGCTTATGCGGGCAAATCGTCTATGGAAATTGCCGTAACTGTTGAAGTAGAAGATTTAGAGTGTTCTGATCGAAAAAAAGCATTATCTTCATTTTTTACGATGGTGGCTTTAGATAAAAAAGGAAAAACCAGTTTAGTACCGAATCTTATTCTAAATACCCCTGAAGAAATAGTTGCATTCGATGAGGGTAAAAAAAGATATGAGCAGTATAAAGCAAAAAGGAAGCAAAGAACAGAGAATATTACAGATAAGCAAGTTAATAATTAACTGAATGTTTAACATTGCAAGTAAAAGTTGTCTTAAAATAGAAAACAATTCTATTTTAAGACAACTTTTTTAAAGTTTAACTTTTTAGTTCATTTAGCTCATTTTGCAAGTATAACATTTCTTTAGCAAGGCATAATATTGTCTCAGCAGACATTAACTGATCTTCTGCATGCATAAGAAGTAATGAAAATTCTTGTTTGTTTCCTTTAGCTTCATTTTGAATAAGCTCAGCATGTGATTTATGTCCTTCTCTCATAAAAGTAGAAGCTTCTTTGAGTAAGTCTTCTGCTTCCTTCATTTTCCTACTCCTTCCTTTCATTAAAGCCTCTATTCCCATGCTCTTTGCTGTTCCAACATTACTAATAATATTAAAAGCTATTAATTCTAATCCTTCCATTTTGATTCCTCCTTATTTGATTAAATCTAAAGCAACTGTTAATACTTTATCAGCATTCATTCGCCCATAATCTATAGTATTTATAACCTCTACTGGTATCTTATTTTCTACTGTATCTTTTACACTATCTTTCATAAATCCAATTTGTGGTCCTAGTAGAATCACATCTGAACTTTCCCAACACGTAGATAAATCTGTTGAGGGTATAGCATCAATTGTTACTTCTATACCTTTTTCTCCTGCTACTTTTTTCATCTTTTGTACTAGCATTGATGTTGACATGCCTGCATTGCATACTAATAATATTTTTTTCATAATAAAACATCTCCCTTTTATTTTTTATATTTAAAATTCACTATTTCTTTTCTCTGAAAGCTTTACGAAAGGAATATATAATAAAACTGTAAGTGTTATCATAATTATTTGAAATACTGAAGCTCTCCAGTCTCCTCCTGTTGCTAAAAATCCTGATAGTACTGGTGGAGTTGTCCATGGGGTTTGAATTACTACCCGTGACATCCATCCCATCTTCGTTACAAAGTATGCAGCTGCTAGAGAAATTGGTGAAGCTAATACGAATGGAATCATTAATCTTAAGTCAAATACTATTGGTAATCCAAAAATAATCGGTTCATTAATATTAAAGATACCGGGTGCTGCAGAAAGTTTAGCTATATCTCTATAGTCTTTCCTCTTTGAGACTAAAAATATAGCAATTAATAATGCTATAGTATTACCAGATCCACCCATAACACCGAATGTATCTTTAAATGCCATGTTAATTATGTTTGGAATAACTTGGCCATTAGCATATGCTGTCATGTTTTGATTCATAGCTACATATAATATTGGATCCATAATTGGTGCAACTACTCCACCTGGATGTATACCCATCGCAAACAATAAATTCGATAAAAACATTAATATTATAAAGCCTGGTAAACTAGTAACTAATGATACCAATGGTGTTTGTATTGTTTTTAAAATTAACGTATTTATATCTGTTCCAGAAATTTGCTTTACGCCATAAGAGACTATAGCAAAAGTTATAATTGTAAGTATTATAGGAATTAGAGAATTAAAAGATTTTATAACAGCTGGAGGCACTCCTTCGCCACCAATGTTAATCTTAAGCCTTTTATTTTTAGAGAACCATATAAATAATTCTGTTGATAAAATTGAAGTTATTATACCAACAAACATACCACCTGAGTTAGTAGCATTAAAAGAGATAACTCCTAAAACGTTGACTGCTTCTTTAGCTCCTACTGGTGTAACTGAACTTGCAAGTGGCAATAAAATAACAAATATAGAAATAGCTAAAAATGCTGGTGCAATAGGATTTTCAAACTTTCTATTTACTGCTAAGTGATAAGCACATGCACCTGCTAGCAAAACTGCTAGAAAATTTAATGTACCATTAATAATAGATGTCCCAATGTCTTGCCAAGAAGTTAATGTTGCTGGATTAATAACTTTAGACATAAATCCTGTTGGTATAATAATAACGTTATTAATAAAAATCATTAAACCTGCAATAATAATAAATGGAATTAGTGATGCAAACGCATCCCTAATTGATCTTAAGTGGATTTGACCACCCAATTTTTGAGATACTTTACCTAGTTTGTTAAAGAGCTTTTCCATTTAGACTCCTCCTTTGTTATTCTTCAAAACCATTATTTTCAGATAGTAGTTTATAAAATTCTCCACTTTTCTTTACAGTTCTCTTTTGCGTTAATAAATCTAAACTAACTAACCCATATCTATTTTTGTATGCATTCATCCATGACCAACAGTCAATAAAAGTCCATAAATGGTATCCTTTAATGTTACATCCTTCCTCTATTGCTTTATGAATATATTTTAAATGTCCCTTAATAAATTCAATTCTATATTTATCATTAATTTGACCATTTTCAATGAATCTCGCCTCATCAGCAACGCCCATTCCATTTTCCGAAATAAAGCCTTCTATATTACCATAGTTTTCTTTAACATCATTGCAAAGATCTAATATACCTTTTTCATATATTTCCCATCCTCTGTACGGATTAAATTTTCTTCCTGGCAATATATATGGATCAAATAACCACTCTGGCATAAATGGTGAATTTGGATTTACAACATTTTCTTTTGCTTTTGCTCTTCTTGGCTCATAATAGTTGATTCCAAGTATTTGGGCTGTGTTTTCTTTTATTGTTTCTATGTCCTCTTGAGTATATACAGGCATTTGTTCATATTTTTTAAGAATATCTACTAATTTCTTAGGAAACGATCCTTTTACACAAGGATCTAAGAAACTTCTATTATAGAATAAGTCACAAATTCGTGCAGCCTCAACATCACATTTATTTGAGCTTCTTGGATATGTTGGACTAAGATTTAATATAATTCCAATCTTGGATTTAAGATTATGTTTTTTAAATTTTTCAACAGCTTTTGCGTGAGCAAGAATAGTATTAAATGCCACTTGAGCTGCTCTTTTAAAATCTATTATATTTGGATAGTGGAAGTCTTGCATATATCCTCCAAGTACTGGTCCTAAAGGTTCATTGAACGTAAACCAATATTCAATTCTATCACCAAATAGTTCAAAGCACGTGTCAGCATAGTTTGCATAGGCCTCAACAACTTCTTTACTTTCCCAACCACCTTTTTCTTGCATAGCCATTGGCATATCAAAGTGATATAAATTAACAAAAGGTTTAACATCATTATCGATAAAGGTATTAATTACATTGTTATAAAATTCAACTGCCTTTTCATTAACCTCTCCATCTCCGTTTGGAAATAACCTTGCCCACGAAAGAGACATTCTAAATGAATTATGTGAAAGACTCTTCATTAGCTTTATATCTTCTTTATATCTATTAAAAAAATCTGAAGTAACATCTGGACCGACTTCATCAAAAAATCTGTTTTTCTCTATTTCAAACCAATGATCCCAAATAGTTTTTCCTTTTCCAGTATTACCTTTTCCTTCTGATTGCTCCGCAGATGATGCACTACCCCACCAAAATCCTTCTGGAAATTTATATATCTTTTTCATAAGTAACCTCCGTTTTAAATCTTATTATGTTTCACAACTTGTTTGTAAACATTTTCATTTTTATTATATATGCATTTTATGTAATAGTCAATATCTTTTTAAAATAGATATATATCTATTTTAAAAGGTATATTTTTAAATTAATATGATATATAATATATTCATGTAAATAATTAAAGTGGAGGGTTATGTATGTTGCCTAAATATAAAGTAATATATGAAGATATGAAAGATAAGCTAAAAAATCTCGTTTATAAACCTAATGAAAAAATTCCAGATGGAGGATCTTTAGCTGTGGATTATGCTTGCAGCAAGCTTACTGTAGCTAAAGCATTAGACTTATTAGTTCAAGAAGGTATGTTAATAAGAAGACAAGGTTCTGGAACATATGTAAAAGAAAATTTTCCCTCAAGAACAACCGTAGAGCTAGAACAGTTTTCCGGTTATTCAAAAAAATTTGGAAAGAAACATCTAAAATCAACAGTAATTGAATTTTCCATTATCACGCCAACTATAGAAGTTGCAAAAAAACTTAATATTACTGATGAATTTGTATATAAGATTTTAAGATTACGTTCTGTAGACAATATTCCTCAAATACTAGAAGAAACTTATATGCCTATTTATGTTATACCCGGCCTTAAAGAGAAACACTTAGAAGAATCTATTTATGACTACATAAATAATGAGCTTGGGTTTAAAATTCAAAGTTCACATATATCTATAAGAGGCGATAAAGCTAACTCTAATGATAAAAAATATTTAAATTTAACAGACGATGACTTTATTATGGAAATAGGAAAAATAGCTTTCCTCGAAAATGGTAAAATTTTTGAATATTCTAAAACTCATCATAGATATGAAAGCTTTGAATTTAGCACTGTATTAGTAAATAATGTTTAATTTTTATTAGCTTCTACCACATTTACTTATTTTCATGTTACTATATATATATAAACAGTTTAAGGGGGCGTTGAATATGAAAAAATTAAAAATATTAGTGCCATTAGATGGTACTGAGAGAAGCATGCACTCTATTAATTGGTTGAAGGATTTCTTTAGTAAGGATTCTATTTCTATTACACTAATGAATGTAGTGGAAACGGTTTTAACTAATAAGATGATAGTTACAACGCCAAATTCAACTCCAAATGAATTTGGATATTTAGCAGAGGAAAGTAGAGCGGTTTTAGATAAAGCAATAATGAAACTGGAAGGGTATGAAATTGAAAAGTTTTCAATTTTGGGATATGCTGCAGATGAAATATTAAAAAAGGCTGAAAAGGATAGCCATGATATAATAATAATGACAAAGTGTAGTAAAAAAGGTTTATATAGAATAATTGGTTCTGTAACAAGTAAAGTTGTTAGAAATGCTAAAGTATCAGTAATAGTTATTCCGGATTAGTATTTACTAAAGTAAGATAAAAACTTTAGTTTAAAAGTTTTGATTTTAACATAAAATAGTCTATTAATATAAATGGTGGAATCAATATTTACAAATATTGATTCCACCATTTATTGTATTATGATCTATTTTGTTATGGTATTACTGTCTAGTGTTACTGCACCGTTCCTTGCCACTAATTGTCCTCGAACTTTAGCACCGGTATTTGCTGTAATTGATGTAAGGGCTACGATGTGTCCGACTATAGAAGAGTTTGTTCCTAATGTTGCAGAGCTTCCAACCTTCCAAAAGGTTTGGCATGCCTGCGCACTGTGAATGAGGGTAACACTACTGTTTGATGCAGTTACTAGAGTGGAGGCAGCCTTGAATATGAAAACCGCATTAGGATCACCTTGTGAGTCGAGTACTAAATTGCCCGTTATCTCAAAGGTGCCTGAGGCTGAATCATAAGTGCCAGGAGTCAAGGTAGTTCCACCAAGCTCAGTTGGGATGCGGGTTACATTTTTTGTTTCATCGGCGTCATTATATGCAGTTATGAGATCGTTTTTAGCATTAAGTGCTGCTGCCTTTGCTAATTGTTTATTACCATTTACAGATGCACTTTCCTGACCTGTAAACGCAGTGCCTGGAAATAGACCTACACTTCCGTCAATTGAGGTTTTTCCGGTATTAGTAATTGTTGTGCCAGCTAAAATTGCAAAATTGTAGGTTGGTTCTGTTTTCACACGTGGTTGAGCTAACACACTCGTTGTTTGTGCTACCATCGTAGTTACCAATAATGGAGTTAGTAATAAAGATTTAAATGAAACCTCAGTAAGTATCTTCGTAAATTTTAGTATTTTCATAAATTTATTCAATCCTCCCTATTTAATTTTTATATTTAAGTATAATCGACTATATTATGGTAAAATTACATTAAATCGTAAAAACAAATCTTGATTAAAAATAAATCATATAAATATTGTACGAATGTATAACGTTAGTTTAGAGTGGAAACGATATTCTTTATGTGGGTATTGTAAGTAATGTTGTTTTTCTCCTTGTGGTAGAGGTTTAGTTCAAAATGGAAATGTATATATAAGATTGCTATTTATAATCTCATATTACATCTTAAAAAAAAATAATGCAACATAATTACGTTAAAAATGTTACATGTATGTAAAAATATATTTAACATTGATTGGAGTGGAAAATGGTATTTTTGACTAATGCTAAAAAACTTAAAACTATAAGAATATATTTAAAAATGAAACAAGAGGACTTAGTGGATGAAAATATTACTAGAGGACTTATTAGTATGATTGAGACAGGAAAAAGAGAAATAAGCAACAATGTAGCTCTAAAAATCTATAATAAATTCGAACAAAAGGCGAAACTACTTGATATTGAACTAAAAATAGATAGTGGGTTTTTACTACGTTCCCCAAGTGAGGATGCAGAATTATATTGTTTGAAAAAACTTAATGAAATAAATAAAGATACGGATATTAAAGAAATTATTGAGATAGCTGATAAGTTTAATTTATTAAAAATTAATGTTATGGCATATGCCAAACTTGGTGAGTTCTTTTTTTATAGAAAGGATTATAATCAAGCTTTTGTCAATTATAATTATGCTATAGATATTTTTAAAAAAATCAAATAAATGAATCATATTATATAAGCACAATTAGATTCTTTTACTCGTTTTAAAAAAACCAGTAATAAAAGTTAACTTTATGTTGAATTAATATATTATGAATGTTAAAATGAAGTATTATATACACTAAACTTGCACTATTTAGTTATTATTAGTTATTGGAGGGGAAACTATTTTGAAAAATTTATTTAAAAAGTGGAGTCAAATAAGCTTAGTATTACGAATAATTATAGGGTTAGTTATTGGTATTATCTTGGCTTTCACCATTCCACAACAAGCAAAATTCGTTATTATTTTTGGTTCTTTATTTGTTGGTGCTTTGAAATCAATTGCACCTATATTGGTATTTTTCCTAATCATGTCGGCCATATCTCAACATAAGAGTGGTCATCAAACCAATATGAAATCAATTATTGTTCTTTATCTTTTAGGAACATTTTTAGCTGGACTTACAGCGGTGGTTGTAAGCTTTATGTTCCCAGTAACACTTACACTTGGAATGGCTAAAGAGGGTTTGACACCACCCGGAGGCGTTGTAGAGGTTCTTAAAGCACTACTAATGAACGTTGTTGATAACCCAGTAAAGGCACTTTTTAATGCCAACTACATTGGTATATTGTCTTGGGCGTTAGTTCTTGGAGCTGCTTTAAAAAATGCACCGGATACTACAAAAACGATGATTACTAATTTTTCAGATGCAGTAACTCAAATAGTTAAATGGGTAATAGATTTTGCACCACTTGGAATCATGGGTCTTGTATTTCAAGCAATTTCTGAAAATGGGATTAAAGCCTTAGCTAGCTATGGACAGTTACTTTTAGTTCTTATTGGTTGTATGGTTTTTGTGGCTCTTGTTGTCAATCCAATCATTGTCTACATTAATATTCGAAAGAATCCATATCCGCTTGTGTTTATGTGCTTAAGGGAAAGTGGTATTACAGCATTCTTTACACGTAGCTCAGCTGCAAACATTCCTGTAAATATGGGCTTGTGTGAAAAACTAGGTTTGGATAAAAACACGTATTCAGTATCCATTCCATTAGGATCTACAATTAATATGGCTGGTGCAGCAGTTACAATTTCTGTTTTAACACTTGCAGCAGTTACCACACTTGGAATTAAAGTGGATATTCCTACAGCACTTATACTTAGTATATTGTCAGCAGTATGCGCATGCGGTGCTTCAGGAGTAGCTGGTGGTTCGTTATTACTGATTCCTCTAGCATGTAGTTTATTTGGGATTCCAAATGATATTGCTATGAAGGTAGTTGGTGTAGGTTTTATCGTAGGTGTTTTACAAGATTCTTGCGAAACTGCACTTAATTCATCCACAGATGTACTCTTCACAGCAGCAGCTGAATTTGCGAAGATGCGTAAAGAAGAAAAAGAAATCATTATTAATAAATAGAAAACCTTAGAATATAACTTGAAAAGTATAAAATAATATAGTATAAAAGCAACAATTAGATAATTTTTAAATTACCTAATTGTTGCTTTTGTTTTTATATCTTGGACTAAACGATATTCATATTAAGCAACTTACGATGCTTCTTCTTGCAACAGAAGAAACTTTGGGAGCAATCACTGTTAAACAGTATTTCAATATATCTTTTTTAGAAACCAATAGGGGGTGTTTCGGCGTTCTATGTTTGCATTAAAAAACTGGCACAGCGTTGTGGAAGTGAGACGATATATGCAAGGTTTTATGCATCTACTTCCTGGAATGAGCCATATGAAAAATATTATGTTTATGTTGTGAATTATTGTAAAATATATCATATACATAAAGTTAAAAAAAATTAGCTATTTACACCTTGTTATTAGTTTATTATGAAATCGTAACATATATATGATAATATAATATGATAATATAAATACACTCGAATAAAATTATTATTTGCTTTGTAACAGAAAAAAATGGTGAATTAGGTTTGGGGTAAGTATTAAGTAAAGGATTATAAAGAAGGAGTTAAAAATATGCAAAGAAGTTCATCAGAATCAATATTAATTATTAGTGAAGTAATGCTACCTAATCAAGCTAATGTTGCAGGTAATATACATGGTGGAGAAATCATGAAGCTAATGGATTTAGCAGCATATGCTGTAGCTAGAAGATTTGCACATACAAATGTTGTTACAGCTCGAGTTGATGAGTTGGAATTTCATTTACCTATATTTATTGGTGATTTGGTTATTTGTACTGCTCAGGTTGCGTACGCTGGTAAATCATCTATGGAAGTAGTAGTAACTGTTGAAGTTGAAGATTTGGAGTGTTCTGATAGAAAAAAAGCGTTATCTGCATTTTTCACGATGGTATCGTTAGATAAAAAAGGGAAAACTAATTTAGTACCGGAACTTATTTTAAATACACCAGAAGAAATTGCTGCTTTTGATGAGGGTAAAAAAAGATATGAATGGTATAAAGCAAAAAGGAAGCAAAATTAGCGAAACATATTATGATAAACTCTTTAAAAGGGGAGCTCTTAGAGTTAGAGGATTAAATGAGTAGCTAGTAAATAATAATTTACTGGCTATTCTTTTATGAAAATAAAGAGAAATTTATGGTTATACAGCTAATTCTTTGTCAATATCCAAAATGAACTTATTAAAAACATAGGCTACACCATCTTGATTATTAGTTTTGGTTACAAAATCTGCGGCGTCTTTAATCTCTGGAAATGCATTTCCCATTGCAACTCCAAGTCCGGCATATTTAATCATATGAATATCATTACCTGCATCTCCTATGCACATAATCTCTTCTTGTTTAATATTTAATTTTTCTGCAAGGGCAACCACTCCTACACCTTTATTAACTGATTTATTAATAAACTCTAAGTAGAATGGTGTACTTCTAACTATAGTGTATTTATTAAATAGCTCTTTCGGAATATTTTCAAATACTCTATCTAAAATCTCTGGCTCGTCCACAAACATAACTTTTACTATAGAAGTGCTTGTTGATACATCTTCTACAGGAATTATATCAATTGGAATGTTATTAATTTCTGATTCATGTATAGTATATTTACTGTTTTTGGGAGTAGTTATCGTTGTATCTGTTAATGCGTGTATATTAACATTTAGTTTTTTACTTAGATTATATAAATCTTTATAATTATCTAGTGTTAATGTCTTTTTAAATATTATTTCATTACCCTTTGTTGCTTGAACAAGAGAGCCATTATATGATATTGCATAATTATCCTTTGAAATTAAGTCTAATTCTTCTAAGAATTTTTTAAAACCAATTAAAGGTCTTCCTGATGCTAATACAATTTTCACACCCATATCAATTGCTTGTTGTATTGCATAAGAATTTGCTTGTGAAATTTGATAATCACTATTTAATAATGTTCCATCCATATCTATTGCTACTAATTTATACATTAATTACCTCCATGTAACTACATTTTAAATGATAATTTAAGTATATCATAGAAGTTTGTAAGTAATGGATTTCATGGTTTGTAAAGTTTGCATTAAGTTTTTATGGAGATTATTAATATTTAACGATGCTTAACAAGCTGCATTATTCTGTATATATATCGGACAGCTCAATATTGATTCATTCCCAATATTAGGTTTACTTTTAAGAATTATCTTACATTCACGTAGTTCCACAAAAGATTTAACTAGGGTAAGGTCTATACTTTACGTACTTGACATAACAACATAGTTGCAATACAATATAGTGACTAAGTAACATTACAAGGTAGGTGATATGAAATGGCAAATTCGTCTCAATTATTAAAAGGGATTTTAGAAGGCTGTATATTAAAAATAATTTTAAAAAAAGAAACCTATGGATATGAATTATATAGTTCACTAAAAACCAGTGGTTTTGATGACTTATCTGAAGGAACTTTATATCCTTTGTTAATTAGGCTCGAAAAAAATGGTTTATTGTCCTCGATAAGCAGGGACTCACCGCTAGGACCAAAACGAAAATATTATTCTCTTACAAAACTTGGGGAACAGGAATTTTTAGACTTTTGTAGTTCTTGGGATAAAATTTCAAAATCAGTGAATAGAATATTAGGGGATGATCTAATTGATTAAAACAAAATCGTTAATAAAACAATTAAATAAAGCATCTGAGAACTTATCTTTAGAAAACAAAAAAAAATTTACTGACATTGTAGTATATGTGAGAACATCAAATATAAAAACAAGAGACGCTGAAGAATTTCTACAACAGATACTAGACAGTTTTTTAAATGCACAAAAGCAAGGTGTAACTATTGAAAATGTACTAGGAACATCAGATATTAAGTATTACTGTGAAGAAATAGTAGATACCTATAAAGCAAGTTATAATTACTCATCACTATGTAGCGAATATGTTATGTACACAGGTATGATCATAATAATGTTATCAATTATTAATTATATTACACAAAGTCTAATTACAATTAAAAGAGATGGTGTTAATAATTTCACTACTTATCTAAACTTCAATATGGGAATAATGTTTCAATTTTTGCTTATAGGTATTATGATTATTGCTATTATGACTTATACCAAAAAAACCTGTTTTAAGGAAATTGTCAAAGGTGATAAAATAAAAGAATTTTTTATACTTTGGGTAATATTGTTTTTGTGGATTTGTATAATGGTTGTTTGTGTCATGTTTTTAGATAAATTATTAGTATTTAGATTAAATATAATTATAGTACTTACTGTTGGGATTGTTTTATATCTCATAGGTCATTATTTATCTGAAAAATAAAACTTTAAAATATAAGTTAAAAAAGAAACCTATGAATATGAGTTAATAAGATATTGGGGGATGATCTAAATGATTAAAACAAGTGTATTAATAAAACAATTAAATAAATCAGCTAAAAATTTATCTAAAGAAAATAAAAAAGTATTTGATGACATTATACTTTATATTAGATTCTCAAATATAAAAACAAGAGATGGTGAGGAATTTCTTCAACAGATATTAGAAAGTTTTTTAAATGCAGAGCAGCAAGGTGTAAGTATTGAATATATGTTGGGAACAAACGATATTAAACATTACTGTGAAGAAATAGTAAGGGCCTATAAATCGAGCTATAATTATCTGTCACTTAGTAGTGAATACATTATGGTTACAGGAATAGTTATATTAGTGTTTTCAATTATTAATTATATTACACAAAATTTTACTATACTTTGGAGACATAATATTGAAAATTTCACTTTTTATCTAAACTTTGATTTAGAATTGATTTTTCAACTTTTAATCATAGTTCCTTTGTTTATCGCTGCTTATGCTTATTTGAGAAAAAGTTGTTTTAAGAAAACTACAAAGCGTAGTAAAGTAAAAGAATTTTTTATACTTTGGGTGTTAAATGTTTTATTAATTTGCATAATGGTTGTTTTTATAATGTTTGTAGGTAAAATAATATTATTTAGATTAAATATAATTATAGTTCTTATTGTTGGAATTGCTTTATATTTTATAGGTGATTATTTATCACAAAACAAATAAATTCATTTAATATAATTTCTATTTAAGAGGAGAATACAATTTTGTATAAAATATAACTTTTATGGTATAATTTTTTTTAAGTAATTAGGGGGCTGAGTTATGGAAGGTTATCGTAAAATTAATTTTGTTATCACCATTCTAATAGCGTTGCTCCTTATAGGAACATTAGGATATAAACTGTTATTAGGTGTTAGTATTGTAGATGCATTATATATGACGGTTATAACCATATCAACAGTAGGATATACTGAAGTGGCTGTTATGGATGCAAAAGCTAAGCTTTTTACTATATTTCTTATTTTTTTAAGTTTAGGTACTGTGGGGTATATATTCAGTAGCATTGTAGCCTATTTTTTAGAAGGAGATTTAAAAGTAGCCTTGAGGAGGAGACGTATGGAAGTTGGGATAGCCAAGCTAAAAGACCACTATATAATATGTGGAGGGGGCGAAACAGGTGGAAATGCTATAAAGCAATTTAAAAAAAGTAATGTTCCATTTGTTGTAATAGATAAAGATGAAGAAATAATAAAGGGACTAATAGAAAATAAAATATATGCTATTCAAGGAGATGCAACGGAGGAAGAGGTACTAGATAAAGCACAGATAAAATTTGCTAAGGGTCTTATTTCTTCATTGTCTACAGATGCGGATAATGTTTATACTGTCTTAACCGCAAGAGAAGTGAATAGTGATTTATATATTGTATCTAGAGCTATAAATAAAAATGCAAATGAAAAGCTAAAAAGAGCAGGTGCCAACAATACAATTTCTCCAAATGAAATAGGCGGAACTAGAATGGCAGCTCTAATGCTTAGACCTACCGTTATTGCTTTTTTAGATATAGTAACCCATGATGGAGATCTAGTTTTAGACTTAGAGGATGTTACTATTTGTGAAGATTCCATTATAATAAATAGGAGTCTCATGGAAGCTAAAATTCCTGAAAAAACAGGGCTAATAGTTTTAGCCCTTAAGATGAATAGTAATGAAAAATTAGTTTTTAATCCAAGTTGTAACCATGTACTAAAAATTGGTGATACCATGGTAGTTCTAGGAACAGAAGAACAGGTTATTAAACTTAAAAAGATTGCTAAAGACATAGGACAAAGAAAGTTAAGTTAATCTTTTTAACAATTTAGAAGGAAAAAACTCCCGAATGTAGAATAGATATATGAAAGATTATTTAAAGGAGGTCAAATAAATGCCAAAATTTGAAATTCCCAATGATAAGGACAAAATAAAAAAACAAATTAAAGCCTTACAGAGCCTATTACCTATAGATGATAAAAAAGGTGATAGGAAAAGTAAGCAAATACACCAAGATGAAATTAAAGCCCTTAAAAAAGCTTTAAGCGCGCAATAATAGATATTAACTATTCATATAAGAACTGTTTCTAGTATATTAGAAACAGTTCTTATTATTTATGGAGTTGATTCAGACTTTGTACTAAAAGAAAATTTAACTTCTTGTTTTTCATGAGCAAAGTAAATTTGCTGAATTATTAAACACGTAAAAGAGGTATAATAAACGTGAACATGAAAAGTTTAAAACTTAAAATTTTTTACTAGGAGAGGATTGTTGTGAAAAAACTGATTTTAGTAACATCACCACCAGCAAGTGGAAAAACTTATATCGCAAAAAAACTTTCAGAGGCATTATGCCATGTTGTCTATCTTGATAAAGATACACTCATAAAATTATCAAAACAGATTTTTGTTGTAGCAGGTGAAGAATACAATAGAAGTTCAGATTTTTTTAATGAAAATATACGTAATTATGAATACGAAACAATAGTAGAACTTGCAATGGAAGCTCTCAATTATGATGATATTGTGCTAATTAATGCACCATTTACAAAAGAAATACGAGATTTAAACTATATAAAAAAGCTAAAGGCAGCATTAAAAGATAAGAACGCATCATTAGTAGTTATTTGGGTAGAAACTTCAATCGAGGTAACTCAGCGAAGAATGATTGAGAGAAATTCTGATAGGGATACTTGGAAACTTGAGAATTGGAATGAATATGTTGCAGGAATTAATTTTGATATTCCTATTGCTTTGGATGATCCGTGTGTAAAAGATGATTTACTTATCTTCAAAAACTCTTCTGATGAAGAATTCGAAGGTTCCTTAACAAAAACAATAGAAATACTGGAAGAAACATCAGGTAGAAAATAAATGATTTAACAAATTTATACTTTATAAATATATTTTTGTTTGTACTCAGGTTATTTAGTAGGAGATAATAGTTAAGAGAAGGGGAGAGTTAAATTGAAAAAAGTTGCAGTTTTTTTAGCAGAAGGATTTGAAGAGGGTGAAGCATTATTTGTAGTTGATGTTTTAAGAAGGGCAGAATTTCAATGTAATACGGTAAGTATCAATGAAGAAATGGTAAAAGGTTCTCATGGTATTGTAGTACTAGCGGATAAAATTATAAGTGATGAAATAAAAGAATATGATATGATTGTTTTACCTGGTGGATTACCTGGTGCAACAAATTTAAGAGATGATGAAAGGGTCATTGAATTAGTAAAATATTTTGATAAAGCACCTGAAAAATTTGTTGCTGCTATTTGTGCAGCACCAATGATTCTAGAAAAAGCAGGAATTATCAAAGGACGCAAAATAACATCATATCCTGGAGATGAAAATACTACATTATTTAAAGATGCAAATTATGTAGAAGATATTGTTGCGGTAGATGATCACTTGATCACTAGCAGAGGGCCAGCTTCGGTCCTACCATTTGCTTATACATTAGTTGATGCACTAGGTGGTAATAGTACTTTGTTAAAGCAAGGAATGCTTTATAATATGGTAAGAGAAAGTCAATTCGAGTAGATAATATAAATATTGAACTTAGTTGTAAAAAGTGTTATGCTATCAATGTTAAACTTAGTAGAATGTTTTTACTACATAAAAATAAAATGTAAAATTGCGATTTATAACAGAATATATTGAAGAGCTTATTTTTATAAGCTCTTTTTTAGTGATAAAGAGAGGTAATAATATGATAAAAGTTGATAACTTATCCTACTCATTTCCACAAAAGGATTTATATAATAATATTTCATTTACATTGGAAGATGGTCAGCATTGTGCCTTTATAGGAACAAATGGCAGCGGAAAAAGTACACTGATAGATATAATTATGGATCCAGAAAAATATATGTTTGATGGAAAGCTAGAGATGGACCCAAATTGTAGAATTGGGTATGTGAGTCAATTCTCACAACTAGGCGAAACGAAAGAAATTACAGTATTCGAATATATTGGCGAAAAATTTATTAAACTACAAAATGAAATAACATCTATTTGCAGCGAAATGGAAACATCGTTGGATATTGAATCTTTACTAGAAAAGTATCAACAAGCTTTAGACGCATTTGATGCAATTAATGGGGATGATTTCGAAAACAACATTAATAAAAACCTAAATCTTGCAAACTTAATCAAGTTTAAAGATTTAATGATATCTGAACTTAGTGGTGGGGAATTCAAGCTTATTCAAGTAATTAGGGAAATGCTAAATAGTCCAGAATTAATGATTATGGATGAACCTGATGTGTTTTTAGATTTTGGAAATCTTAATTCTCTTAAAGATCTAATTATTTCACATAAAGGAACAATGTTAATTATTACGCACAACAGATATCTATTAAATCATTGTTTTAACAAAATCCTGCATCTTGAAAACAAGGAGCTCCAAGAGTTTGATGGAAGCTATATTGATTATAACTTCTCTTTACTCCAAACTAAAATTGAAATGCAAGAACTAGCTACTTCTGATGATGAGGAATTTTGGAGAAATGAGATGTTAATAAAAAAACTAAGATATCTCGCAACTGAGCATACTGAAGCTGCTAGAGGGAAATCTCTAAATGCTAGAGTTAAAATTCAAGAAAGATTAGAAAAACGTAGAATTAAAGCACCATTTGTAGATATTAAAGAGCCAAATATCAGTTTAGTTACAAATAATGAAATTGAAGAAACCATCGCTTTAAAAGTTAATGATTACAGTGCTAGCTTTGATGATATTCTTCTAGAAAATGTTAACTTTGAGATTAAATCTACCGATAAAGTAGCTATCGTCGGTTTAAATGGTACTGGTAAAACTACTTTACTTCAAGAAATATTTAAAAATAATAATGGTTCTATTGAGATAAATGAAAATGTTGAAGTAGCTTATTTATCTCAACTTCAAGGAAAAACACTAAATGAGTCTAATACTATACTTGAAGAGTTCTTTGATGCTGGTTTTAAAACTTATGACGAGATTAAATCATATATTGCTAATTATGGTTTTGAAGAAGAAATTATTAATCAAAAGATAGGGTCTTTATCTGGCGGAGAAAAAAATATGCTTCAGCTGGCTAAAATTTCTTCTAGTAATGCAAATATGTTACTTCTTGATGAACCCACAAGTCATTTAGACACTTATTCACAAATAGCACTGGAAAAAGCCATAAAAAACTATAAGGGTGCGATTCTCATGATTTCTCATGATTTCTATTCTATAGTAAACTGTATGGATTTTGTTTTAATCATTGAAGATAAGACAATTAGAAGAATGAGTATGCGAAAATTTAGGAAGATGATTTATGCTAGTTATTTTGAGAAAGACTATTTAGAAATTGAACAAAAGAAAAAATTAGTTGAAACAAAAATAGCATTGGCTTTAAAAGAGACTGATATTGAGCTTGCTAAAGTTTTATCTGAGGAGTTAGAAGGGCTGAATAAGTTACTCTAAGTTTAGTGAGTAGTTAAGAGTATTTATGTAAAAAATCAAGGAGTAGTTCACTTTTAGTGAACTACTCCTTATAAATATATACAAATATTCTCATATATTTTACCTATTAAAAATACAAGAATTCGGTATCTCATCCCAACATTTATTACAAGAAATACATTTAGGCTTATAATCTTTGTTATTTGCCCATTTATTAATTAAATCTGGTTCACAAAGTAAAGTTCTAGATAATGAGAAAAATTGAATTTGGGTAGTATTTAAAATTTCATTCATTAAATCTATATTTTTATTTCCTCCAACTAGGATTACCTTGGCATTTACAACACTTGCAATATTCATTACATCTTCTTTAAAATATGATTCTTTATCTACAGTATTAATTCCTTTTGAAAATGGAACTTTACTTTCTCCAGAAGATAGGTTAACTGCACTAGGTTCAATCATATCTATTCCTAGTTTATCAATTCTCTTAAAAACTTCTATAGATTCTTCTTTGCTAAGCCCTTGATTACTATCCATAAAGTCATCAAATTTAATTTTTATCATAATTGGATAATCATTGCCAACTCTTTTTCTTATTTCCTCTATTACTTCATAAATTATTCTTGCTCTGTTATGTATATCTCCACCATATTCATCGGTTCTTCTATTATAATAAGGTGTTAAAAATTGGCTTAGTAAATATCCATGGGCTGCATGAATTTCTACAGCATCAAAACCGGCTTTTTTTACTCTCATCGCAGCATCGGCAAATTTGGTAACAATCCTTTTTATATCAGTTTTTGTAGCTTCCTTAGGTGTAATTCCACTTACTATATTTTTTATAGCCGAAGGTCCGTATATGTTCATTTCACTGGCATCTGGATGCTCGTTTTGTGATCCTCCATATACTATCTGCATTGCGATCTTAGTTTCATATTTATGTACTTTATTTACTAAAATTTTATATTCTTCAATAAAAGAATCGTCATAAATTCCAGACATGCCAGGATTAGGTTTCTCATCTTTTGATATAAATGCATACCCAGTTAGTATTAATCCGACCCCTCCCTTTGCTAAATTTTCATATCGCTGAATAAATGCGTTATTTATATGACCATCATCTTCTGCCATCTCATCCCAAGTAGCCGCTCTAATGAATCTGTTTTTAACCTCTATATTATTAATGTTTGTTTTCTCAAATAAATTTTTCATACTGATCCTCCTTATTTACATATTAATCTGTATTATAGGCTCCTAATAATTATTTTACTTCGCAAAGAATCTTAACATATATTATATGATTATTAGGACACTAATGATAGTATGCACTTTAATGTAAGATACTAACTAAAAGGAAAGTAATGATATGGATTTATCTATTATATTTTTAGTTTTCTTTAGGTCACGTATCACTACACTTTATTTTTTACCTTGATTAGATTATAATAAGGGGTATTAGAAAAGGTGGTGCTATAATGAGTTTAAACAAACAAAAGAAAATTGCTATTGTGAATGATTTTACTGGATTTGGACGATGTTCTATAGCAGTTGCATTGCCCATTATATCAGCAATGAAGATACAATGTTGTCCATTACCTACTGCAATATTATCAGCACATACGGGATTCCCAAGTTTCTTTTTTGATGATTATACTCCTCATATGAGGGATTACATGAATAATTGGAAAGAGCTTAATTTACAATTTGATGGAATCTGTACCGGATTTTTAGGCTCAAAAGAACAAATAGATATTGTTGTAGAATTTCTTTGTAATTTTAAAACAAAAGATACTATTGTCATGGTTGATCCTGTGATGGGTGACTATGGTAAGCTTTATTCTACATATACACAGGAAATGTGTGATGAAATGAAGAAGTTAATTAAATATGCGGATGTAATGACTCCTAATCTTACTGAAGCCTGTAGACTTCTTGATATTCCTTATCCAGAAAGAGCAATGAATCCTGAGCAACTTGAAAACATTGCAAAAGAGCTTTGTACAAAAGGCCCAGATAAAATTGTTATTACTGGACTGCAGCATAATGGGAATATACGAAACTTTATATATGAAACAGGAAAACCATACACTATAATTGAAGTGAAAAAAATTGGTGAGGATCGTTCAGGTACTGGAGATGTGTTTTCTTCTATTGTAGTTGCGAATATTGTAAAAGGAATAGATATCGTGACTGCGGTAAAAAAAGCTACAGATTTTATTAGCAAAGCCATTGATTATACTGCTAAAATCGGTACGCCAATACAGAATGGTATTTGCTTTGAAGAATATTTGACTGACCTGCAATAACATAAGTATATTTAGTATTTTATTATTACTAGTTAATATAAATTTAAAATATAAAGAAAAGAGGATGGTAGAATATGGTTATCTTATATACATATAACAATGGCGTTTATATCAATTTAAAAGATGTTGATATTACGAGTAAAGAATTGAGCAAGAAAAATATTTATGTTAATTTAACTAACAATTGCCCTTGTTCTTGCATATTTTGTTTGAGAAACACTAAGGAAATGGCTAAATCAAATAGTCTATGGTTAGATATAGAACCTACCGCTCAGAAGGTTATAGAAGAGTTTGAAAAATATGATTTAGCTAAGTTCGGTGAAATCATATTTTGTGGATTTGGAGAACCTTTAACCCGTCTTGATGATTTGATAGACGTGGCAAAATACTTAAAAAACAGAAGCAGCAATAATCCAATTCGTATAAACACTAATGGACTCGCGGATTTGGTTAATAAAAAGGAAACTGCAATATTTTTTAAAGACTTAATTAATACTGTATCTATAAGCCTTAATGCATCAAATGCCAAGGAATATTTAAGATTAACTCGTAGCAAATTTGGTATAGAATCTTATGACGCCATGTTGAAATTTACGATAAGCTGCAAAGAGTATGTTCCAAATGTAGTTATGACAGTAGTAGATTGTATTGGACAAAAGGAAATAGATGATTGTAAAACTGTATGTGATAGTATTGGAGTACCTTTAAGAATACGTCCTTTTGAATAAGATAAAGTTACTTCTGAAAAGTTAAATTTACTAGGTAAAGAAGGTTGGGAATTGGCCGGTGTTGATGGTACATATTTTTATTTTAAAAGAGAAACTATATAATTTAAAAGAGGTGATTAGGATGAGTGTAAAAGAGAGAATTGAACAATTAAGAAATGAAATGAGAGAAAGAGGCATAGATGCCTTCATTGTTCCTAGTTCGGATCCACATCAAAGTGAATATGTAGCAGAGCACTATGCTGCTAGAACTTTTATGACAGGATTTACTGGTTCTGCGGGTACTGCAATTGTAACTTTAGCGAAGGCAGGTTTATGGACAGATGGAAGGTATTTTGTGCAAGCAGAAGATCAATTAATCGGTACAGGAGTAACACTATTTAGGATGGGGCAGGATGGTGTTCCAACTGTGGAAGCATTTTTGAAAGAAACCCTACATCAGGGAGCAAAAATTGCTTTTGATGGTAAGGTTATTTCAATAGAGTATTTTAGAGGGTTAAAAAGTGCTTTAGAAAGTAGTGAATTTTCCTATGAAGTTAATGAAGATTTAATAGATATAATTTGGAAATATAGGCCGCAAAAACCTTGTAGCAATGTAGTTCTGCATGATGTAGCGTATGCCGGAGAGTCAAGAGAATCAAAACTTGAAAGGGTAGCTAGTGAAATGAAAACTATGGGAGCAAACTACTATGTTATATCGGGACTTGATGACATAGCATGGCTGTTAAACATTAGGGCGAGAGATGTAAAATGCAATCCACTAACTATAGCTTACACCGTTGTTTCAGATAAAAAAAATTATTTATTTATAGACGATAAAAAAATAAATTCACAGGTCAGGCGAGAACTTGAAAAGGCTAATGTAGAAATAATACCTTATGAAAATATAAGAGAATTTTTAGGAAAAATCAAAGATGGAGCAATATTACTTGATGCAGCAAGAACTAGTACTTGGATTTATAGTTCCATAAATATTAAGATTTTAGAGGCTATGGATATTACTACAAGATTTAAGGCTATAAAGAATGATATTCAAATTAAAAATGTTAGAAAGGCTATGGTACGCGATGGTGTGGCTATGGTTAAATTTATAACATGGATGAAGAAAACTATAAAATCGCGTAATATTACAGAAATAGAAGCATCAGATAAAATCGAAGAGATAAGAAGTGCAGGAGAAAATTTCTATGATTTAAGCTTTGCATCAATTTCAGCTTATAAAGCAAATGCTTCTATGCCTCATTACTGCGCTACAGAGAAAAATCAAGCTACTATAAAGGCAGAAGGGCTTTATCTATTAGACTCTGGCGCTCAATATTTAGATGGAACAACAGATATTACAAGAACACTAGCTGTAGGTCCATTAACTGAGGAAGAAAAAACAGATTTTACATTAGTATTAAGAGGAATGATTAATCTAACATTGCAGAGATTTTTATATGGAACTACGGGTTCAAATTTAGATATTATAGCAAGAATTCCACTTTGGAATGCAGGTATGGATTATAAGCATGGAACAGGACATGGAGTAGGTTTCTTTCTAAATGTTCATGAAGGACCACACAGAATATCTGTGCTTCCCAATAATATTGTGCTTAAAAAAGGAATGATAGTCTCTAACGAACCAGGAGTTTATAAAGCAGGAAAGCATGGTATAAGAATAGAAGACTTAGTCGTCGCTGCGGAAGATGAAAAGACTGAGTATGGTGGACAATTTATGAAGTTTGAGACTTTAACGCTTTGCCCTATAGACTTAGAGGCAATAGATGTGTCCCTATTAACAAATGATGAAAAATCTTGGCTAAACAATTATCATAAAACTGTGTTTGAAAAGCTTTCTATTTATTTACAAGGAGAAGAATTAGAATACTTAAAGCAAGCAACAGTGGCAATATAAATACAATATTATAAAAAATTAGATTCCCTTTAGTTCTTTACAAGAAGCAAGCACTTGGGAAATTAAGAGCACTTATGTAAAAAATAAGGAGTAGTTCACTTTTAGTGAACTACTCCTTATATATATTTCTGATCTTTTGTTTTAGTCAATAAATTATAAAAGTAATTATTTTGTAATAACTTCGTTACTAAAAAGAGTTATAATAAACTCTGTTGCAACAAAACATGAGTTAATATATGTAAAATAAGGTGATGATTATGAATAATAAGAGCAAAAAAAGAAAACTGAATATTATAATTGTAATAATAATATTAATACCATGTTGTTTTTTATTAAAATCCTCAATAAATAATAATGAAGAAAGAAAAATAATAAAAAACAATTATATTAGTTTGGAGAATCTAGGAGATGTAAATATTGCTACTGTGGAGGAGAAAATAAATAAAAAGCATAAGCTAAATGATGAAAAAGATGGTGATAACTCAAAAGAAATAAGCAATAAAATTTACTTTGAACAGTCTGTTTTTATGGGCGATTCTATTACTGAAGGATTAGATTTTTATGATATAGTAAATAAATCTTCTGTTATAGCTAAAAAAGGGCAAGGATTGGTACAAGCAAAGGAATCAGTAAGTGTTTTAGCAAATATTAATCCACAAAGAGTATTTGTGCTTTATGGCATGAATGACTTAAAAAGTTCTGAAAATAGTGATGATTTTAAATCTAACTATATTAAGCTTGTAAAGGATATAAAACAAACAGTTCCCAGTGCTGAAATATATCTTCAATCTTTAACTCCAGTACAAGCTAAAGTACAACAAGAAAATAATAGTTTTTCACAAGATAGATTAGATGAATTTACACAAGCAATAATTGAGGTTGCGAGGAAAGAAAGTGTGAATTACATAGATATAAGACCTATGCTTGAAAATAGAGAAGATTTGTTTGAACAAGATGGCATTCATTTTAAAGCGGACTTTTATGGTTTATGGTTAGATGATTTAAAGACTCAATTAAAGATTTAATATTAAGTAATAAGGATGATGAATATGAAGATGTTTAATAAAATACAAAAGAAGATATTGATTTTAAGTTTGTTTATTAGTATTAGCATTGTATTCCAAGGATGTGCTTTCATTAGACCTAAAAGTCCTGAAATTAGTGAAATAATAGCCGATATTCAAAAGGTTACAGATTTATCAGCAATGAAGAAGGGCAATAAAACTAATCTTAAAAAAATTTATTCAATAAACACTAAGGGATTGGATGATTTTGTTTTGTATGCTCCCAAAAGCAATATGGAGGCAAATCAAATACTTATATTAAAAGTTAAAAGTGAAGACGATATGGATGGGTTATTAGAAAATCTTGATAATACAATTGAGAATCAATCCAATAGTTTTAAAGAATATAGTCCTAATCAATATGAGTTTTTAGAAAACCGTACTTTGAAAATAAAAGGAAATTGCCTTATATTAATTGTATCAAAAGATGAAGATGAAATAACAAAAGTTGTTAATGACAGCTTTAAATAAAAAAGGTAACATGAAGCGGAGGGACTATAAGTGGTTTTTAGCAGCTTAATATTTATTTTTATATTCTTACCATTAACCCTTGCCATATATTT
Organism: Clostridium frigoris; assembly: GCF_018861865.1. Lineage (GTDB taxonomy): Bacteria > Bacillota > Clostridia > Clostridiales > Clostridiaceae > Clostridium_AD > Clostridium_AD frigoris. Next base: position 25,780 of record NZ_JAHLDV010000023.1, on the reverse strand, counting down.
TATTTCGCCCAAAAAAAGAAGAAATTTAATTCTCTTAGTTATGAGCCTTATATTTTATGGATGGGGTGAACCAATATACATAAGCCTTATGATTTTCTGTATTATTTTCAACTATTTAAGCACTTTATTTATATATAAATATAGAAAACGTAAGAAGCTTTCAAAAAAAATATTTGTAGTCACACTTGTGACTGATTTAGGAATGTTGGCATTTTTTAAGTATTTAGGTTTTATAATTAACAATATTAATGCACTATTTGGACTAAATATATATTTTGAAAAGCTTGCTTTACCGGTGGGTATATCATTCTATACATTTCAAATTATATCTTATGTAGTCGATGTTTATCTAAACAAAGTTAAAGTTCAAAAAAACATTATAGATTTTGGAGCATATGTAACTATGTTTCCACAGCTAGTGGCTGGACCCATAGTACAATACAATGATATATTCCTTCAATTAAAAAATAGAAAAGAAAATATTAATCAATTTTCACAAGGTATAGATAGATTTATAATAGGTCTTGGCAAGAAGGTGTTGATTGCTAACAACATAGGAATGGTTTGGACAATCATAAAAGCAACTGAAGTTTCAAGAGTATCTGTAATTTCAGCTTGGATTGGAATAGTGGCGTTTACATTTCAAATTTATTTTGATTTTAGTGGATATTCTGATATGGCAATAGGTCTTGGAAAAATGTTTGGTTTCGAATTTATTGATAACTTTAACTATCCATACATATCTAAAAGTGTAACTGAATTTTGGAGAAGATGGCATATATCCCTCGGAAGTTGGTTTAAAGAATATCTTTATATCCCTTTAGGTGGTAATAGGGTTTCTTTAATAAAGCAACTTAGAAATTTATTTGTAGTATGGTTTATAACTGGACTATGGCATGGGGCCAGTTGGAATTTTATATTTTGGGGATTATATTTCGGCTTTTTTATAGCTTGCGAGAAGTTTTTTTGGGGAAAGCTGTTAAATATACTTCCTAGGTGTATTCCAAATTTATATACTATGATAATTGTTATAGTTGGCTGGGTATTTTTCAATAGTAATAACTTAAGTGATGCATTAAATTATATAAAATTAATGTTTGGACTTAGCGGAAATGTCTTTATAGACAGTGCTACTAAATATTATTTTCATGAAAACTTCATCTTGTTTTTAATAGCAATACTTTGTGCAACACCAATTATATATAATTTTCATAAAAAGATTAAAAGTCACTTTAATGCAAGAGGTGCTATAGCGATGGCGGTAAGTCGTATTTTTATATTGTTTTTATCTACAGCATACCTTGTAAATCAGAGCTTTAACCCATTCTTGTACTTTAGATTTTAGATAAAAAGGATGATGATAAATATGAAATATAATAGCACAAGGAAAAAATATAATAGCACAAGGAAAAAATATAATAATATATATATAAAATCTTTAACTTTAATGTTTTTATTTTTTATATTTAGTGTAATGTTATTAAATGTTATAGTTCCAGACAAGAAGTTTTCTTCTCAGGAAAATAGGAACCTTAAAAGTAAACCTAAATTATCAGTAGATAATTTACTATACAACAAATTTACATCAAAATATGAAAAGTATATTGCGGATCAATTTATAATAAGAAACTTTTGGATAAATGCAAAGTCAAGATCAGAAATACTTGCTGGTAAAAAGGAAAATAATGATGTATATCTAGGCAAAGACAAATATTTAATAGCTAAGTTCAAGAAGCCTTATGAAGAGGCCTTTGATGAGAAAGTGAAAGCTATAAATGATTTTAGTAATGAAAATAAAAAATTGAATAAATATATTATGTTAGTTCCAAATAAAATAAAAGTATTAGAAGATAAATTACCAGAGTTTGCTCCAGTAGAGAATCAATCTGAATATATAAATAAATTTTATTCTGGATTAAATAAATCAGTAAAAACAATAAGTGTTTTTGATACACTAAATAAGAACAAAAATAAGTACATATATTATAAAACTGATCACCATTGGACAACACAGGGAGCATATTATGCATATTTAGAATTTTGTAAAAGCTCAGGGTTAACACCAAAAGATGCAAATAATTATGATATTAAAAAAGTCAGCAATGAATTTTATGGAACTCTTTATTCAAAAGCTGGAGTTACAAATGTTGATAGTGACACAATAAATGTATATTTACCTAGAGAACACGAAGATGTATTAGTAAATTACCTAGAAGAGAAAAGAAAATGCGTCAGTTTATATAATCCCAGTAGTTTAAATACTAAAGATAAATACTCTATATTTTTAGGTGGAAATCATCCTATTATAAAGATAAGTACTATGAGTGAGAGTAGTAAAAAGCTCTTAGTTATAAAGGATTCATATGCTAACTGTTTTATACCTTTTTTAACTTCTCATTTTAGTGATATAATAGTTGTCGATTTAAGATACTACTCAGATAATATAAATACTTTAATTAAAGACTACAATGTCACTAATGTTTTAATGCTTTATAATACAAATACATTTTTTGAAGATGAATCAATACTTAATATTAGTGACTATGATTAAAGTTAAGAATTTCTTAGCAACATTTATCTATTATATATTTAGTTTTCTTTAGGTAACTTCATACCTACTTTTTTAGCTTTTTAACTCTATCAATAAGAGTTATTTCACATTCATCTGAATTAAGATATTTGTAATATAAGAGTAGGATATGTTTAAATTGGATAAAATATAATCTACATGGTTAATTACAGTAAATGGTGTGGGAGGTAAAAATGAAAAATGAAGCTATTTCCGAAAGACAAGCAATTATATTAATAATACTTTTCATACTTGGAAATTCGCTTTTGATAGGAGCGGGAAATCAGGCAAAACAAGATTCTTGGATTGCAATAATAATTGCTTTCTCATGGTCTATCATAGTGTTGCTCATGTACTCTAAAATTTTATCTTTATATCCTGGAAAAGATTTATTTGATATACTTCAAATCGTTATGGGAAAGTTTATAGGGAAAATAATAAGTATAATAATGATATGGTTTGCCTTCCATACGGGTACCTTAGTTCTTAGAGTTCTATCTGAATTTACTAATATAATGGTGTTTTCTAATACACCAGTGTTATTGCCAATGATCTTTTTTACCATACTGCTTATATGGAGTTTAAAAGCGGGTATTGAAGTCTTAGGAAGGTGGGCTGAGTTCTTCAGTTGGGTTGTAATTCTAATAGTTATAATTGTGCCTGTATTATCAATTTCTCAAATGGATATTAGTAGATTAAAACCAATACTTAGTAGTGGTGTAGCGCCAGTGTTAAAAGGTGCTTTAGCAAGTTTTACTTTTCCATTTGGTCAAACCGTAATTTTTACAATGGTATTTTCAAATATAACTAAAGTGAAAAATTATAAAAAAACATTTATGGTAGGCTTATTCATAGGTGGAGGGCTTATACTTTTAACAACATTAAGAAATCTTTTAGTATTAGGTAGTGAAACTGTGAATGGATTATATTTTCAGTCTACCATGGCAGTAAGCCTTATTAAACTAGGTTTACTTGAAAGACTTGAACTGACAGTAATGATTGTATTTTTAGTGTGTGCATTTATTAAAATAAGTATATGTATTTTTGCAGTTTGCAATGGAATTTCAAAGGTTTTTGTTTTTAATGATTATAAATTTATTGCAACACCTGTAACTCTTCTAATGTTAAGCTTTTCTATTTTTGTTTTCAAAAGCACCATGGAAATGTACTTCTGGATTTCAAATGTATTGTCATATTATTCATTCGCATTTGAAGTCATAATACCTTTAATTATTTTTATTGCTGCAGAGATTAAGGGCAGAAAAAGGGTGTCAATATAAAACGTTTCTATTAATAAAAAAGATGTTATATTCTGTGAATTAGTATTTTGCAACAAGCAAGCACTTGGAAAATTAAGAGCACTTATGTAAAAAAAATAAGGAGTAGTTCACTTTTAGTGAACTACTCCTTATACCTATTGTACAATAGGTTGGACAATAAGATAAATTTACGGCTATGTTATATGTCAGAGAGCTTTTTCAAATGCTTTTCAGAGATTTCGTTTATTTTGTCCACTCGCAATTTATATTTTTTAGTATCAACAAGAAAATCTGTAGTTAACCATGTATTCACGATATCAAGTGCTATCCCTGAACCAATTATTTTTGCACCAATACAAAGGACATTTGTATTAGAGTGTAAACGTGCTAATTTTGCACAGAATGGATCTTGACAAACAGCAGCATATAAACCATATATTTTGTTAGCAATTAAGGCACTTCCGTATCCAACTCCGTCAATAAAAATCCCTCTATCAGCTTTACCGCGTGCAACAGCTAAGGCTGCAGGATAAACAAAATCTGATAAATCACTGGATTCTTCATTATATGTTCCATAATCTTGAACCTCATATCCTTCTGCTTCTAAAAATATCTTTACCTCTTTTTTTAAAGAAAATCCAGAATGATCACTTGCAATAGCAATTTTCATATTTATGTAACCTCCATTTTTTTAGTTTAATTAATATTAACACTTGTAAACTTCAAAAGTAAAGCAATGGGTTATTTTTATAGGTATTATTGTGATAGCAAACTTTAATGGTAAAACTATTGAGCATAATGAAATTTGATGTTGTCCCATTTCCTACCTTTTAGTAACTGCCATACCGAAAAGTGGCTTCTTTTTTTATGAACTTAATAGGTTTATACTAAGGCTCATACCGAGGCATTAAAGAAAGAAGAAAATTTTAATAATAAATTTATTAATAATTAAAAGCAAGCAATTATTCAAAGGAGGAACTACAAATGCAAAGATTTACTATACCTAGAGATATTTATTTTGGTGATAACGCAATGGATCATTTAAAATCAGTAAAAGGAACTAAGGCAATGCTGGTTATTGGTTCTCAAAGATTAATAAAAGATGGAACTGTTACAAAAATACAAGAATTATTGAAACAAGCTAATATTGAAACTTCAATATTTTCAGGAGTTGAAAATGATCCCTCAGTTAAAACAGTTATGAGCGGTGTTCTCGCTATGAACAATTTTAATCCTGATGTAATAATTGGTATTGGTGGTGGGTCATCAATAGATGCGGCTAAAGCGATGTGGATATTTTATGAGCATCCAGAATTCACTTTCGAAGAGGCAGCTAAACCATTTAACTTACCAGAGCTTAGACAAAAGGCTAAATTTATAGCTATATCTACAACAAGTGGTACAGGTACAGAAGTTACTTCATTTTCTGTAATAACCGATAATGAAACAGGTGTTAAATATCCAATTGCAGACTATAACATAACTCCAGATATTGCTATAGTTGATACTAATCTAGTACAGAGCATGACAAAAACATTAGTTGCAAATACTGGAATGGATGCTCTAAGTCACGCATTTGAAGCTTATGTTTCAAAAGCTAAAAACCCAATAACTGATGCAGTAGCTATGAAATCAATAGAAATGACTGTTGATACTTTAATTAAATCGTTTGAAGGAGAAGAACAAGCTAGAAAAGATATGCATATATCTCAATGTTTAGCTGGAATGGCATTCTCAAATGCAATACTTGGAATAGTTCATTCAATGTCTCATAAAACTGGAAAAATATTTAACATACCTCATGGATGTGCAAATGCAATATATTTATCATCTGTGATACAGTTTAATGCTAAAACAGCTAGTGCTGCAGTTGCTTATGCTGATATATCTAAGCGATTAGGATTAAAAGGGGAAACAACAGATGAATTAGTTCAATCATTAATTCAACTTGTTATAGATTTTAGAGTTTCTATGAATATGCCTGCTACTTTAAAAGAATTTGGAGTATTAGAAGAGGACTTCAAGTCTAACTTAGATGAAATTTCTAGGACAGCAGTATCTGATGCATGTACAGGTACGAATCCAAGAGAAATATCTGTAGAAGAAATGAAGAAACTATTTGAAGCTACTTATTATGGAACACAAGTAAACTTCTAAATACATAAAAAGGGTATAGCTAATTAATAATTAGCTATACCCTTTTGTTTTTTATATCAACAATAGATTTTAAGATGTATGATCTGGGTTATTGTAATTATCTACAAAATATTTTCCCCATATATCCATTGCTTCCAAAATAGGAATTAAATCTTCTGCCATTTTAGTAAGTGAATATTCAACCATAGGAGGTACTTGAGAATAAACAGTCCTATGGACTAGCCCATTTTGTTCTAAATATTTTAATTGTTGACTTAACATTTTTTGGGTTATTCCTGAAATTAATCTTTTAAGTTCATTATATCTTATAACTTTATGTATGTTAAGATTCCAAATAATAAGAGCTTTCCATTTACCACTTAAAATCTCTAAAGTAACTTCAATTTCACATCTATAAGAACTACAACTAACTTTATTTAGTCTATCTGCGGGCATAACATCACTTCCTTGTATCATAATTATATACGAAGGTACTAGTGAAAGCAATTTTCATAATGGCAGTTATAAGCTGGAAATTATAACCTATTTTAACAGTAGATAAAAATATATTTTATTTTCCTGGTTTAGTTGCCACAATAAATTTCTTGTAGTTTTCTAAACGTTTTTTATAATCATCTGATTTTTTTAATTCCATGCTTATGGCAACAGTTTTTTTGATATCCTCTACATGAATAAGTTTTCCGGATAAAGTATCATGAGCGTGTTCTAATTGCTCATCGGGGAATTCAAATCTTACTTTACCCTCTACAATTTTAACATCACCTTCAATACCACACATACAGCAAATTGCATGTGTAGAGTCTTTATCTAAATAGAAGTTTCTGCTATGGCAATGTGGACAAACTCCTTCTTCTCCTTTATAAGAAGCATTTGTAATGTCTTTTGCAGCTGTTGCAAGATTCATACCTATCTCATGTACACGTGCTACTTTAGCATTATCTATAATAATGCCTGTAGACCAAGGAAATACTTCGTTATCTATAACTTTCCACATAGGAGTTAAAGCTTGTATTGCGCAGTCACATTGAAATCTTGTAACCCAGTCTGAACCACCAAACCCTATATAAGAGACCACTTTATCTTTTAATATTCTTGGATCTGGAGCTTTACCTCCTGTTGCCTGTGCCAATTTAGTTGCGATAACATTATTACCTCTATCCATTCTTGGGCCGAAACGGTCTCTAATTGTAAGGAATAAACTTGGAGCACCTTTGCAAAAAATCGGATTTGCAAAAATTATTCCATCTGCATCCAGCATCTTATCTAGTAACCAATCAAAATCATCTTTTAGTACACACATATTTCCTTTCCCTGTCATAAGTGAGCCAACACATGCTGTGCACCCAATACAATATTTTATATCCAAATCTAATAAATGAATAAATTCAACCTCTGCACCCATTTCTTTTGCAGCCATCAAAGCTTCTTTACACATAGAATCATTATTACCATCTTTTCTTCCACCTGAAACACCTAAAATTTTCATTTTTATCCTCCGCATTATACATTAGTTAAATCATCTCCTGGGTCGCTGAACAGCTTCAAAGAAAATGTATCTCATTTTGAAATGTCGTTAAATTAAAGACCACTCACTTTTTCGTTTTTTAAGCTTAAATCAGAGGTTGAACAAGAATTCTTATTCCCAAATCTTAAAGCAAAGGATAAACAAAGTCCTACTAAAACAAATATTACTGCGACTGTTGCACTTGACTGAAATCCGGTAGTGACTGCAATTTGCTCGGAAGCTGAATTATTTAAGGCTTTTAGCTGCGAAGCTGACATAATACCAATAAATAATGATGAACCAATTGCTGCTGATATTTGTTGAAGAGTATTCATAACTGCTATTCCATGTGGATAAGCTTCCTTTGGTAATTGGTTAAGAGAACTCGTTTGACAAGGTGACATTGTAATACCAACCCCAATGCACACTACAATATATGAATCCATAATCTTAATAAGAGATGTATCACTATTTGAACGTGATAAAACGAATAATGCCACAAGGATTATAGTAAAACCCACTGGTATTAGTACTTTTACTCCAATTTTATCATAAATTTTCCCGCCTAGTGGAGTTACAACTCCACAAGCAAGTGATGCTGGAAGTAATACCATAGCGGCTACAAAGGTTGTTGTTTTAAGCGCTCCTTGAAGGAACATAGGTAACATTACGTTCATAGTGAACATGGTCATCATTGTTAGCATAACAAGTACTACCCCTACTGAAAATAAAGGATATTTAAATATACGCATTTCTAACATTGGTTCTTTTAAAGACAATTGACGTTTAACAAATATAATTAATGATATTATTCCAGCAATAAATATTAAACTAATAATCTTCATATTTCCATCACCACTAAAACTACTTATACCATATATAACTCCACCAATTCCAAGGCTTGACAATATAATTGATATAAAATCGATTTTAGGTTTTGTTAGAGTTGACACATTAACTAAATAAATTGAACCTAAAACCATAGCTATTAATATAAGTGGTATTAACATTATGAATAATGCATGCCAACTAAAAAATTGTAATAAAATCCCTGAAACTGTTGGTCCAAGTGCTGGTCCAATTGAAATTACACAACCGCAAATTCCCATAGCCACACCATGCTTTTCTGGTGGGGTTACTATTAATACTGTATTCATTAGAAGTGGAATCATCATTCCAGTTCCGCATGCTTGTAACATTCTTGAAACAAGTAACATTGCAAAAGAGCCTGAACAAGCTGCACATATTGTTCCAACTAAAAGTAATGTCATTGCACCTAAAAATAAATGCTTTGTTTCAAATGTTTGAATTAGAAATGCTGTAATTGGTACCATAACTGATACAACTATCATGTATGCAGTAATTATCCATTGCACTGTTCCTGCGGTAACATTCATTTCTTTCATAAGAGGAGATAATGCGACATTTAATATAGTTTCATTAAATACAGCTAAAAATGCGCTGAAGGCTAAAACTCCTATAATTGCGTTTGAATTGAATTTTTTTGTAGGTTTCGTTGTTTCCATAAATCTCGTTCCTCCTAATATTAGACCAGTCTTTATAATAAACTCCTAAAAAAACACCTACTTATAAAATAGGTTTTGATTAATCATTTAAATTTTGTATTTCATTACTATATATTTATTAAATTAGGTATTTGTTTAGCTAGGATTCTAAGTGAATCACCACTTTGTTTTGTAAGTGATAAAGTAATTCCGCCTTCTATCATTGCAGCAATTACACAACCTAATTCATAGGCTTTATCTTTGCTAATTCCAGATTTGATTAATTTTTCTGCATATATATTTTCTAATGAAGTAAATATTTCGTCGCAAGCTTTCCTTAAAATTTCACTTGTTATATATGTCTCTAAAGCTATTAAACTTATAGAAATATCTGGAGTACTTTGTTCATTATCAATTAGTATTGCAATGTTTTCTATATTAAATTTAATAGCTTCAATTGGATCTTCGATACTGCCTAATGCATTAACTATTTTAGTTATTATTTTTTGACCTGCTAAATTTACAGATTCTAATGCAAGTTGCTCTTTTCCTTTAGGAAAATGATAATATAACGATCCTTTTGGCGCTCCACTTTTTGTTAAAATCTCATTTAGTCCAGTTGCGTTATATCCCTTAATTTGAAAAAGTTTTGATGCAGTTTCTATAAATTTTTCTTTTACATTTACCTTATTATTCATATTAATATCCCTCTTTAATATATTATAGTGACTGGTCTATATTTTATTATACTTTAGGTCATAGCGAATGTCAATAATTAAAAATTAATCATAATGTTAAATAAAAACAGGTTGTCAATTGAGTTAACCTGTTTTTAAAGGAGGTATTTCTATTTAAATTATTACAAAAATTTGTTAGAGTGTAACTAATAACAAACCAATAAAAAAATAAAAGAAAGGAGACCTGTTGTAAAATAAGTAAATGATTACATTTAATCTAACGGTAAAATTGAAAAGGGGGATTTTAGATGAAAGAAAAAATAGTAAATGGAATGCAAATTTTTGCAAGAGCTATAGTAGTTCCAGTATTATTCTTACCTATAATTGGTATCATTATTGCATTATCTTCTATTTTAAGCAATCCGACAATTGTTGGAGATGGTAGTTCTTTAATAAATGTTGGAAAATATATTGCAAGTGGTCTTTGGCCCATTATGAATAATTTGGGTATCCTCTTCTGCGTTGGTATAGCTATGGGGATGGCAAAAGATAAAAAGGCGGAAGCAGCTCTTGTCGCATTACTTTCATTTTTGATTTTTTTAGGAGCTAATAATGAGTGGCTTACATTAACTGGGAAACTGGTAAGCTATAAAACTACTTCTGATTTATATGGTACAGGCCAAACTATAATTTTGGGATTTCAAGTAATTGATATGGGAGTTTTTTTAGGAATAATTCTTGGTGTGGTTGTAGCACTTATCCATAATAAATTTAGTAATAAAGAGTTCCCAGGTGCATTTGCATTTTACGGAAATACAAAATTAGTTCTTTTAGTTTTAGTACCTAGTTTATTAATCCTTGGTGTGGCATTTAGTTATATTTGGCCTGTTATTGCAATAGGTATTAGTGGCCTAACTGGGTTTATAAATGTATCAGGTTATGTTGGTGTATTCTTATACGGATTTTTAAATAGAGTGTTAATTCCAACAGGATTACATCACTTAATATGGACTCCATTTTCTTACTCTAATATAGGTGGAACATTAGCAGTTGGTGGTAAAACGGTATTTGGAGCTTATAATATATTTTTGGCACAGTTAACAGATCCATCAATAAAAATATTTGATCCTTCATCAAAATATTTACAGTATGGTATGGTCAAAATGTTTGGGCTTGTAGGAGCAGCTTTAGCATTTTATAAAACGGCTAAACCAGAAAATAAGGTTAAATTAAAAGCTATTTTAATACCCGCAGTAGCAACATCAGTTTTGGTTGGAATTACAGAACCTTTAGAATTTACGTTCTTATTTGTAGCACCAGCTTTATGGATAGCTTACTCAGTATTTGATGGAATATTTCAAGTAATTGTTGTAGCACTTGGAGTTAGAACTTATTCAGCTGGTGGTATTATAGATTTCTTGACATACAATTTACCAGCAGGAATTAGTAGAACTAGATGGCCTATTGCTGTGGTTGTAGGTTTAGTTGAACTAGTAGCATTTTACTTTTTATTTAAGTTTATAATTACTAAGTTTAATCTAAAAACTCCAGGTAGAGAAGATAGTGAAGTGAAACTATATACTAAAAAAGATTATCAAGATAAAGTTAGTAATAGTTCAGTAAAAGAAGCAGTAGTTAAAACCAATAGTTCCGATTTAGCATGTGTTATAGTCGAAGCACTTGGTGGAAAGGAAAATATTGAAACTGTGGATAATTGTTTCTCTCGCTTAAGAGTAAAGATAACAGATGCAGATAAAGTTGATGAGATAGCGTTAAAAGCCACTGGAGCTTTAGGGGTAATAAAAAACGGTAACAATATTCAAGCTATATATGGACCTAAAGTAAGTGGAGTAAGAACTGCTGTTGACAAGTATCTTTCTGTTTGAAAAAGTTATATTAAACATTCAAAACGGTTAATACAGTGAATTGGTGAATAATTAGAATATAGTTTACCCATTCATTTACAATATATAAAATTAGAAAGAAGGTATAATAATGAATAAATTTTCAGTAACAATAGCTGGTGGTGGAAGTACATTTACACCAGGAATAATATTAATGCTTTTAGACAACTTAGACAGGTTCCCTATAAGAAAACTAAAATTATATGATAATGATAAGGAAAGACAGGCAATAGTTGCTGGCGCATGTGCAATTATTTTGAAGGAGAAAGCACCGGAGATTGAATTTTGTGTAACAACCGATCCAAAAGAAGCGTTTACGGATATAGACTTTGTTATGGCCCATATAAGAGTAGGCAAATATGCAATGCGTGAATTAGATGAGAAAATCCCATTAAAGTATGATGTACTTGGACAAGAGACTTGTGGTCCAGGAGGAATTTCTTATGGAATGAGATCTATCGGTGGAGTTATTGAGATACTTGACTATATGGAGAAATATTCACCTAGTGCATGGATGCTTAACTACTCCAATCCTGCAGCAATAGTTGCAGAAGCAACTAGAAAATTAAGGCCTAATTCAAAAATATTAAACATATGTGATATGCCAATAGGTATAGAAGTACGTATGGCTGAAATTTTAGGACTAAACTCGAGAAAAGAAATGAAAACTCGCTATTATGGTCTTAATCATTTTGGATGGTGGACAGACATACGTGATAATGACGGAAATGACCTAATGCCAAGATTAAAGGAACATGTTGCTAAGTATGGCTATATTAGTGAAGGAGGTACCCAAGAAAAGGAGGCAAGTTGGTACGATACCTTTGCAAAAGCAAAAGATGTATATGCATTAGACCCAAATACATTACCTAATACTTATTTAAAATATTATCTATTCCAGGATTATGTTGTTAAGCACTCAAATAAAGAATATTCAAGAGCAAATGAAGTAATGGATGGAAGAGAAAAGTTTGTCTTTGGTGAGTGTACGAAAGTCATTGAACAACAATCTACAAAAGGATGCGCTTTGCATGTAGATGATCATGCATCATATATAGTTGATTTAGCAAGAGCTATAGCCTACAATTCACAGGCAAGGATGTTATTAATTGTAGAGAATAACGGTGCTATTGAAAACTTCGATCCAACAGCTATGGTTGAAATCCCTTGCATGGTTGGAAGTAATGGTCCAGAACCATTAGTAGTAGGAAAAATTCCTCAATTTCAAAAGGGATTGATGGAGCAACAAGTTTCTGTAGAAAAATTAGTAGTTGAAGCTTGGGTAGAAAAATCTTATCTAAAATTATGGCAAGCTATTACACTTTCTAAAACTGTACCTAGTGCATCTGTTGCTAAGAATATATTAGATGATTTAATTAAAGTAAACAAAGAATATTGGCCTGAATTAAAATAACTTTTAAAATTGAGACTGCTAAATATAGATTTCAGATCTATATTTAGCAGTCTCTTTTTTATTTTTGATTAATTTCAGATACAATTGAAATTTATTAACCATTATCTTAAATTCCCAAATATAATAAAAACACATAAATATAAATTAATGGCTTTATTAACCTATCTTGTCGAATATAAGGTATAATATAGTAGTGAAATAATACAATATTTATTAAATAAATTATATACTATTTATAGTGGGTGAGAGTTGCATGAACTTAGATATTAGCAAAATGGTGGATAAATATCAATTAAGTGAGACAGAAGAAAAGATATTACTCTATATTATAAATAATATAGAGAATGTTAAAGATATAGGTGTAAGAGGCATAGCAAAAGAAAATTACACATCTACTACTACTATTATGAATTTAGCAAAAAAATTAGGATATTCAGGTTTTTTAGATATGTATTATAATTTAAATTTTACATTAAAACAAAAGAAATCTCATTTTTCATGTCAAAAGAATAATAAGTATTATGGAGTGGATTTAGAAGAATTATTAGCTTTGATAGAATCTAAAAAAATAAGTGATTTTATAAATTTGTTAGTAGAAAATAAAGGAGAAATTATATACACTTGTGGACAAGGATTTTCAGATCCGATTGTAAGATATATTACTAAAAAATTATTAGTACTTGGTTTTAATTGTATTTATTCTGAAGCTTATGAAAGTTATGATGTAAATGCAATAAAAGCAAAGCTATTTATAACTGTATCAAAGTCAGGTGAAACTGATTTCTTGGTGAAAGTCTCAGAATCAGCTAAAAAGAATGGAATAAAAGTAGTTTCATTTACTGGAGATGTGGATAATACAATAGCTAAAATATCAGATATAAATTTTAAATTATATGATATGAATACTATTGACGATCGTAATAAATTAGCCACTTCTTTCTATTCTAATATTTTAATGTTATTTGAATTTTTAATAGGTATATATTTAGAAAAAAACCAGAAAAATTGAATTTAATACTAAGACAAAAGGTCATAGTAAATACATGTTATTTTTATGTAGTACCTGTTTTAAAAAGTAATGAAAAGGTTTAAACTAATTGAAATTTTTAATATAATAGTATTATAAAGAAGTTTCAATATTTAATTTAACACAAGTTTATTATAATATATGATATTTGGAGGGCGAAAAATGTTTAATAAAATTAAAGCTTTTATGTCTAATGATCAATCAGACACTCACAAAGGAAAAGTGCAGGAAGTTAAGAAAAACGAAGAAAAGAGTGAAACATTTATAATACCTATTTCTGGAGAGGTAATAAGCTTAGAGGACGTAGCAGATGAAGTGTTTTCTCAAAGAATGATGGGAGATGGGTTTGCCATAGAGCCTGAAAATGGAGACCTGTTTTCACCAGTTGATGGAGTAATTACATCAGTATTTCCTACCAAACATGCTATTTCAATAAAAAGTAATAATGGAGTTGATATTTTAATTCACTTTGGATTGGATACTGTTAATTTAAAGGGTGAAGGATTTGATGTTTATGTTGAGCAAGGGGATTTAGTAAAGGCGGGAGATAGGTTATTAAAAGTTAATATTGAAGAAATAAAGGATAAGGTACCATCTATTGTTGTACTTATAGTTTTCATTGAACTCAATGGAAAAAGTTTTAGTTATAATCTTGGAAAGGTTAAAGCTAAGGACAAAAATGTTATTATTATAAAATAATCTCTTGTAATAACTTATACTTTTATTAATATATATCGAAAGAAATATGAAAATGATTATTCATATTAGTATCCCTATGTAATAAATTATATAGCAGCACCTATTCTAAATTGGTACATATAGAATAGGTGCTGCTATTATTATAATTTAATATTAAGAAAAGTTTACTAAAATTATCAAGAAAAATGGTTGACTATTTACTAAATATTATATACTATAAGTAAAAGAGAGTTAAACGTATACATAAAAGAATGGAAAATTATAAACTTAACTATTAAAGAAAGAAGGTATCATTTATGTCTATAATATTTAATGAAAAAACTAAGGAGTTCCATTTATACAATAAAGAAATCAGCTATATTTTTAATATTATGCCCAATTCTCAATTAGGTCATTTGTATTTTGGAAAGAATGTTAAACATAGAGATTCTTTTGAACATCTTTTTCAAGTTGAAGCTAGGGCTTTAACAGCCTGCGTTTTTGAAGGGGATTTAACTTTCTCTCTCGAACATGTTAAACAAGAATATCCATCATATGGAACAACAGATTTTAGGGAACCGGCCTTTGAAATTCTTCAGGGAAATGGAAGTAGGATTACCGATTTTAAATATAAGTCTAACCATATTTTTAAAGGTAAAAAGAAGTTAAAAGGACTTCCAGCCACTTATGTGGAAAATTATGATGAGGCAACTACTTTAGAAATAACACTTTTCGATGATTTAATAAATGCAGAATTAATTTTAAGTTATACTATTTTTGAAAATTATCCAATAATAACAAGAAGTGCAAGATATAAAAATTATGGAAATGATGAAATTTATCTTACTGGTTGCATGAGTTTGAGCTTAGACTTACCTAGCGATGAATATGAAATGGTTCAACTTTCAGGAGCTTGGAGTCGTGAAAGATATATAACGGAAAGAAAACTTAAGCCGGGTATTCAATCTATTTATAGTGCGAGAGGAGCAAGCAGTGCTAACCATAATCCGTTTATAGCTTTAAAATCTCTAAATGCGGATGAATTTCAGGGTGAGGTCTATGGATTTAGTTTAGTGTACAGTGGAAATTTCAAGGCACAGGTAGAAGTGGATGCATATTCAGTTGCGAGAGTGACTATTGGAATTAATCCATTTGGGTTTCAGTGGAAACTAGATAAAGAAGAAGAATTCCAAACTCCAGAAGCAGTACTCGTGTACTCTAATAAGGGTCTAAATTATATGAGTCAGTCCTATCATGAATTATACAGAACAAGACTTGCTAGAGGGCAATGGAGAGATAAAGTAAGACCAATTTTAGTGAATAACTGGGAAGCAACTTATTTTGATTTTAATGAAGACAAAATATTAAACATTGCAAAGACTGGGAAACAATTAGGAATGGAACTATTTGTACTAGACGACGGTTGGTTTGGAAAGAGAAATGACGATACCACTTCACTTGGTGATTGGGTTGTGGATAAAAATAAACTTCCTAATGGAATTTCAAATTTAGCCTCAGAGATTGAAAAGATGGGATTGAAATTTGGTCTTTGGTTTGAACCTGAGATGGTAAGCAAGGTTTCTGAGCTATATAAAAATCATCCAGATTGGATAATAAGTACACCTAATAGAAGAGTATCACATGGTAGAAATCAGCTTGTATTGGATTTTTCTAGAACAGATGTTGTAGATTATATTTATAACAAAATGAGTGAAATACTAACTCAATCTTCTATTTCTTATGTAAAGTGGGATATGAATCGTAATATAACTGAGGCCTTTTCTGCAAAGCTTTCGGCTAAGAGACAAGGTGAAGTTATGCATAGATATATTTTAGGAGTGTATGATCTTTATGAAAGATTAATTAGTAAATTTCCAGATATTCTTTTTGAATCTTGTGCTAGTGGTGGCGGGAGGTTTGACGCGGGAATGTTATATTATGCACCTCAGGCATGGACTAGTGATGATACGGATGCCGTTGAAAGATTGAAGATACAATATGGGACATCGATGGTTTATCCTATAAGCTGTATGGGGGCACATGTGTCAGCTGTTCCTAATCATCAGGCTAAGAGAATTACAAGCCTTGATACTCGTGGAAATGTAGCTTATTTTGGAGCTTTAGGATATGAATTAGACTTAAATAAATTAAATGATAATGAGAAGTTGAAAATTAAGAAACAAATAGAATTCTACAAAAAATATAGAGAAATCATTCAAAAGGGTATCTTTTATAGATTGAGTAGTCCATTTGAAAATGATGTTAACTACATTTCATGGATGATAATTTCAAAGGATAAAAATACTGTTATAGTAGGACGATATAGAATTTTAAATAAGCCAAACCCAGGTTATGAAAGATTGAGATTAGTGGGACTTGATAATAATAAACTATACAAAATAATTTCAACTGGAGATAAATATTACGGGGATGAACTTATGAATATTGGATTACTTATAAATGACAATTTTACAGGGTTTAATGAAAATTTTGGTGAAATTGAAGATGGTGACTTTAATTCGCAAATTTTCGTTTTAACTGTGGATAATTAAAAACATTATTTGGGTGAGGAGAGGATTTAAGTGGCAACAATTAAGGAAATAGCATTAAAGGCAGCTGTATCTTCATCCACAGTATCAAGGGTCCTTAATTTGGATGAATCAATTAATGTTTCAGAAAAAACTAAGAATAACATATTTAAAGTAGCAGAGGAATTAAACTATGTAACATTAAGAAAAAGAAAAAAGAAAAAAACTAATTACACAATTGGATTAATACAGTGGTTTACGGATAAAGAGGAGATAAGTGATCAATATTATTTATCTATTAGAACTGCTATAGAGAAAAAATGTGCAAATAACCTAATTAGAGTTGAAAGACTATTTACTGAAGTAGAGTATGATGAATTGGATTATATTGATGGAGTTATTGCAATTGGAACCTATTCTGAAAGCGAGATAAATAAAATTAAAAAGTTCTCAAGTAAAATAGTTTTTGTTGATTCATCGCCTAATGAGAGTTTATATGACTCAGTAGTAATTGATTTTCAAAAGGCTGTGACGGAGGTATTAGACTATTTAGTAAAACTTGGGCATTGTAATATTGGTTATATAGGCGGAAACGAATTAATTAAAACCGGTAGAGAAAAAAAAGAAAATAATGCAGGTATTCGCCTTGATACTTATACGAAATATATGAAAGATAAAAATTTATTTAATCCTGAATTAATTAACATTGGTGAGTTTTCTTATGAATATGGTTATAATATTATGCAAAAAATAATACTGAGCAATAAGATACCTACAGCTTTTTTTGCAGGTAGTGATGCTATCGCTATTGGTGCTTATAAAGCAATAATTGAAAATAAATTTACTATTGGGCGTGATATAAGCATTGTGGGGTTTGATGATATTGAAATGGCAAAGTTTATGGTTCCAGCTATGACTACAGTAAAGGTATATACTGAATTTATAGGTGAGGCAGCAGTTGATTTATTATTAGAACGGTTTATAAAAGAAAGAAATGTAAACAAAAAAGTTGTTATTCCAACTAAGTTAATGATTAGAGAAAGTTGTAAAAATTTTAAGGTTTGAAGGTCAAGGACAAATATATAATATGGCTACAAAGGTAAAAGGGGAGGTCAGTGTTGCCATTTTTGTATCCCCCTTAATTTTGCCTCTTTTAGAGTAACCTTATAATTGTTAACTTAATTTTTTGTAATTAACTTCTTTAAAGCTATTTATAACTAAATCTGCCATGGAAATATCTTGGCTTCCTGCAGCACCACTATTAATTCCTACACACTTCATACCTGCTTTTTTAGCAGCACGAACTCCGTTATGAGAGTCCTCAATAACCATACAATTTTCAGGGCTTACCCCAAGCTTATCTGAAGCAAAAAGAAATATATCTGGTTCAGGCTTACTTTTTTGTACATAGTCACCGGTAACAAAAACATCAAAGTATTCTTCTATTTGAAATTTCTTTGCAATGACCATAATTACATCTAGTGGAGATGATGATGCAATGGCTAGCTTTATTCCATTCTCATGAAAGTCTTTTATTAGTTCTTTCACCCCATCAATAAGAGTTATATCGCATTCATCTGAATTAAGATATTTAAAATATTTATTTCGATCATATTCAATTAACTCGTCAAGTGTTTGATTAAGTTTATAGTTGTTTTTTAGAGCTTCCCACATATAATGAGAGTTTGCTCCTACAAAAGAGTGATGCTCAT
Source organism: Clostridium frigoris (assembly GCF_018861865.1). Classification (GTDB taxonomy): domain Bacteria; phylum Bacillota; class Clostridia; order Clostridiales; family Clostridiaceae; genus Clostridium_AD; species Clostridium_AD frigoris. The sequence goes on along the minus strand of NZ_JAHLDV010000023.1, from coordinate 6,846 downwards.
CATCTGTAACCTCTATGCCTAATTTTTTATAAGTCTCGTTTTCCAGCTTCATGTGTGTTGGTTCACTATCAATAATTACGCCATCCATGTCAAATATAACTGCTTTCAACATAAAATTATCCTGGTTTTTATCCAAACTTATCATCTCCTTATAACTATAGCATTTGAAATAATATATATTATATACTAAATTCATATGTAATTTTTCGTGATTGCTTAAATCTAAGGTTGTTAATTGATTACCATAAGAGCGTAAATCAGTTAATGCTGTAAAATATTTAACACCACTAAAACTAATTATATCACTACTACATATGTTTAATAGCGTTATTTTTTTACATCAGAATAAAGTATTGGCGCAGGACTAGTTTTTCCTAATATAAAATATTTTTTAGTTGTTTTCTTCTATTTTTCCAACTATAAAAATATATGATAATGCTCCTATTAAAGCTAGAGCTCCTATTAGAAATATTGCTGGAGTAAAGTTACCGCCTGATACAATTACGCCAATAACAATTGGAATTACTATTAACAAAATTTGCTCCTATTATAGTAGTTGTTAATAATAATCCTATAATTATTGGAGCTTTTCTTGCCACATTTATAGAAACACCTTTTTTTATAAGTTTATCCGATACAAATCCTGAAACTAAAACTCCACAGAATGCTGCTAAATATGGAACTGATGATATAAATCCTGATTTTATAAAACTTAAGTGCCTATATTGCACAAGATATGTAGGAAACCATGTTAAAAAGAACCAGAAAGTTGATGATATAGCAAATTGACCAATATATATTCCTATCAATTTACGATTGGAAAACATTATTTTTAAATCACTAAATTTAAACTTTGTGTTTTGCTTAATAGGTGTTAAATCATTATCTATATCTATTATAGCCCCGCCATCTTTTATATACTTAAGTTCTGCTTTATTAATACGTTTGCTTTTATCTGGGTCTCTATATAATGTGTACCAAATTATAGACCACACAACCCCAATTACACCCGTAATTATAAATAAAGATCTCCACCCTAATTTATCTTCTATTATGAATAATAAGGGACTTACAAATGCTAACCCAACAAACTGTGCTGATGCATATATTGCAATAGCAGATGCACGTTCATTAGTAGGAAACCAACTTGAAACTACTTTGTTACTAGCTGGCATAACTGGTGCCTCAAAACATCCTATAGTTAAACGTAAGCCTAATAATGAGCCAAAACCCCCTACCATACTTTGTAATAATGTAGCTAATGACCATACAAATAAGCTACATGCATATACAATACGCGGCTTAAATTTGTCAACTAAAAATCCACTAGGTATCTGTAATGCTGCATATATCCAACCAAAAGCTGAAAATATTAATCCCATCTGAACTGTTGATAATTGTAAGTCTTTAGACATATGAGTTGCTGCTACAGATATATTAGAACGATCCATATAATTTATTACTATGTTTATGAATATTAGAGCTAGCATGGAGTACCTAATTTTACTAGGTGTTTCTTCTACAATATTCGTCTTATAATTGTTATTTATGCTCATAAATTTAATCCCCCTTATATGAATAAGTAATACCTTATTAATACACTCTTACCTCAACTAGTTCGGCTCTTTTACTTCCATTTGCATTTGTAGCTTCAATATTAATTCTCAATTTACATACTGACATTTTATTTATATTCTTAAATATTGCATTTCTCTCACGATTATTTTTCTTAGATATAATAATCTCCCATTTATTGTCCTTATATACCTCTATTTTATAGTTTTTTATAAGTTCTGGTATTACTGGAAAATCAGTATGATGATGATGGAGATTGATAAGATCTTCATTAACGTTATCATTAAAAGTAACGTGAATTTCATTAATATCAATGTTATTTTCCCATTGAAGTTCAATCCACTCGTTGTCTTTTGTTATGTTTTCAGAGATCCACATGTGCGGCTCACCATAAGGCCTAACATATCCATCTATAATTTTATTAGGAGCAAATACGTCTGTTATTCCTTTGATTTTGAAGCAAAAGTCTCTTCGTACCATCTCTTTCATAGACCACTCAACTATTGGATTAACACCAATATAATCATCTAAATTAGTATTTTAAATTACTGTTTTAGTAAATGAAAGTACTCCGGTTAATGTTTCTTTAGACAAAAGCATTGATATTTTATCATTGGCTTTTATAATTAAAAATATATTTTTTGGTGTTTTTGATTGTAAAAATAGACCCGTTTTAATCCATACATTTTTTCCTCTTTTTATTTTTATTGTGATGCTCTTTTCAAATTTTTGAGGAATATAATTTTCAGCTTTACCTGTATTCCAAATTTCTATGTCTAGAGTAGTTTCTTCTAAGCATGAAACTAATAGTTCTATATCTTCTATTACACCTATTAATGGAAATAGAATTCCTACATCAGTAGATAAATTATAGTTTCCATCTGGATTTACAATTTCTATTTTTCTTAGTGAACTAGAAGCTTTTACAAATGATAATTTCGCTTTATCTTTTTTATCTTCATTTTGTATGCCTATAAGTGATCCATCTTGCTTTAGTAACAGCTGCTGTAATTCTTTTATATGTTTCTCGTACAAATTTCTTGGATTAATTTGATTTTCTATACAGATAACGGCTGCTGTTCCAACGGCTTCACCTATAGTGGCACAAGTTGCCATAACTCTAGTTGCACCAAACGCGATATGTGTAGCACTAATATTTCTTCCTGCAAACATTAAGTTTAATACGTTTACAGAGTAAGTTGAACGAAAAGGTATCTGAAAAACCCCATTAGCTTGTATATTCTTTGAACCACAACCATCCTCATATATTCCCTTTTCAGGATGAAGATCAATGGACCACCCTCCAAATGCTATTTGATCATCAAAGTTAGTCTGATTAATAACATCATTTTGATTTAGTACATAATCTCCAATGAATCTTCTATATTCCCTCTTACCAGGAATTGATCCAACCCAATCCAGAGTTAAGTTATCTGCATCATATTTGCCAGAATTTTTTATATAGTCCCATATTCCATAGACTAATGACCATAAATCATCTCTTATCATTTCATTCTGCTTAACGATATCTAGTTCCCCGCCTAATTCTATCCACCAATAACAACATCCTGAGTCATTACACTTTATAACTCTATTTTTAGGAATATTAGTTTTGCTTATATATTTTGCAAAATTAGGTGGTACAAATTTAACTGAATGACCAACATCTTTTGTATAAAATAATATAGTACTTCCTAATAAGACTTTATCAGCTTTTTCAGGGGCCAGTGATTCATTAAACTCGTAACGTGATTCTCTTCCTATATGATACTTAGCTCCTGCTGCGGATCCAATAAAACCATCTCCTGAGCAGTCAATATATATATCACTTTCAAATATTGTTTTAATTTCTGACCCATTAGTCCATGCGGTTACAGATTTTATTATATTTCCTTTTTTACTTTTCAATACATTAATTTCTGTTGCTTCTGAATTTAGAAATAAATAAATGTTCTTTTCGTCTTTTACTTTTTCTAATAATAGAAGGTCCCAAAGATAAGGATTTCCATCAGGATTACGATATTGATTTTCTAGAAATAATTCTCCCATGATTCCAGTTTCTCTAGCATATCTGTTTATGCCATGTTTAGTTGCTCCACATACCCATACACGAATTTCACTGCTTGAATTTCCACCTAAAATTCCACGATTTTGTATTAAAGAAACCGTTTTGCCATTTCTAGCAATTGAAATTGCAGCACATATTCCAGCCAATCCTCCTCCTATTATAGTTATGTCTTTTTTTTCATGTTTGTAATTCATAATCCTCTCCTCCTTAAAAAGCAAAAATTTTATATATTATTTTATATAGTTATAATAAATCGTTTACAGATACATCGTACTATTTTTTATAACTAGTTAATAATGTTGATTTTACTTGCTTTTCAATTTATTTTCTTACCTGATTACATATTTATAATATAATAAGTCGTTTATTTTTTCAATGCACTAACATGTCATCCATATATACTTTATTTCATATGTATAATTAACTTATATTAATATTTAAATGTAAATAAGAATGTGATTAGTAAATAATACATTTAACTATTTACATTTTAGATGAATTTAATTATACTTTATGTAGCATAGACACTTCTTATATTTTCTGAAAGGCGGTTTATAATATGCTTAATTTAAATAGCTTAAATATAAATATTAATCAGCATATTTTTTGGGATAAAAAGAAACATTTTTCTTTAGATGAAGATATAGATTCTAGTTGGATTTTATATGCTATCGAGGACGGTGAATATGATTATGAGATATTGACACATAAAGGAATAGGTAAATTCGGAGATATTATTATTTGCCCTCCTGGTTCAATATTTAAACGAAAAGTTATTAGTTCTTTAACGTTTCATGTCATAAAATTTTCAGTGACTACTAAAACTAATCAACATTCCTTTCCAATCGGGAAAATTTCTATATCAGATTTAAAAAGGCTTAATAACACATACTATTACTTAAAGTTATATAGTCATAACAATAATAATATAGAGTTAACTGAATATAAAAGTTCATTAATAAGTGACATAATTATATTATATAGAAATGCAGTATAGCAATTCCCCTAAAAATTTTGTTCAAGATGAACTAATAAATTATGCTATTAAATACTTAAATAAAGAAGCCTATAGTCCCATTAAAATCAAAGAACTTTCAACCTCACTGGGACTTAGCTCTGTTCAATTTACAAGAAGATTTCACAAATGCATAGGAACAACTCCTATAGAATATATAACATCACTTCGTTTAAAAAGAGCTCAGATATTTTTATTAAGAACAAATGATACAGTAGATTGTATAGCTTCTAAATGTGGTTATGATAACGGTTTTTATTTCAGCAGGGTATTTATGAAGAATTTGGAGATAACGCCTTCAAATTATAGAAAAAAATATCGTTAATTCAGTTAACGCATAAAAAACGTGGGGTATTCCACGTTTTTTTATATTTAATAAGCCTTCAGCTTACCAGAGACAAATATTTTCTTTGAATGTATACAAAATAAGTATAGTTTATATATAAATTTAAGATATATAAATTATAATATAATATATCAATAAACCCCTTTTTCATTTAAGAATTTTCCGTATTTCATGTCGCTCTCTAAAATGTGAGTACCAAGCCAGTTTTTTAGAAAATTCATAAGTTCAGTGGAGATAAATGTATTCCCATCTTCAAACTTTTTTTTGAATTCTATAACTGTATTTTTAAAATCATTATGTGATTTTATCTGTTCATTTTTATTTATATAGTTATATTTAGTAAAGTATTTTTCTTCTGTTCCAAAATGATATTTCACGTACCCTAATAAATCATCTAATATAGATTTTAAAACATCTTTCCCATGTCCTTGCTTCATTGCATTGTATAATTTATTAATTAATCCAATCAATGTTTTATGCTGTTCATCCAGTTCAGCTATTCCAACCTTATACTTATCTTCCCATACAAATAACACCATTTTATCACTCCCTATAAATTTATAATTTAACTACATTCTAAAGTGAACTTAAGATGGTAGTTAAACATATAATTCTCCTTATTTTTCGAAATCCCTTTATTTTTTTTGAAAGAAATGTAAACAATTACATTTTATATTATATTTACTGGTAATGATAATTAGACTAAACAACGTATAATAAGTTATTGGAGGAAACTCAATAATAAAGTTATAGCGATAAGTAATATCTATGATAGGTATCGGTTTATGTTGCAAGTGGGAGCTTAATGCATATATTATATAATAAAATAATATATAGGGGTAGATAACTGTCAACTGAATTTGAAAATGTCCCAAAAAGTTTTAATTATTAGCACCAGCAATAGCTGGTGCTTTGTTACGTTTCAACCTGTTTTTGGATATAGCAAACACACCTTAAAACTTGATTTTTTAAGCAGTTTTCAAGTGGTTTTTTAGTCTTTTAGGCTATGCCTTCTTTTGGGCGATGAGCCTGCTTGTTACAGTACATTTCAAATGATGCTTTCCTCCATGGGTGATTCATCGGTGGTATGTAATGTTTTTTAGGAGCTTTAGGGACCACAGCAAGATCAAAGCTCTTTGATGAAGGAACATGCGCTGGAAGCAATTCAAGAGCATAAACTTTTTCATTTACGCAAAATATAGCTCATTGTTAAACGCTTTTATTACCATACCGCAGGTACCTTTATGATAATACACAGGGTGACCCTTAGCATCCACTGGAAGATAATATTCTTTATTGTATTTTACACAACTCCCATTGTCTATTTTTCTACCAGCAAGAACGCCAAGAGTTAGATTAATTTTTTCAATACTAGGTTGTGTTTCAAATACAGATTTGATATTATCTAATGGTAGTGCAAACTGAGTATTGAATTTTTTTATGTAGGAGTTTAAAAATTCATTTGCTTGATCAAGTGTGCCTACTCCGGCTAAACGTAATTCAATTGGTAGTCTTGATTGCAGTGTTTGGAACATTCGTTCCACTCGTCCCTTAGCTTGGGGAACACTGCTGGTTTTAATATCGATTCCAAGTTGTTTACATGCATAGCCAAATTGAGTGAAAGTGTCCTCTTCGATAGAAGGGGATTTTTTCTGTTTATACTCAAAAACTGTACGCCTATCGGTGTAAAACATATAAGGAATACCGTAGGTTTTCAATATTTGCTCAAGTACATGGTAATAGCCATTTAGTGTTTCTTGGGCATCAAAATAAGCTCCTACAATAGCTCCGGTAGAATCGTCTACAGCAATATGAAGCTGGCTCTTAGACTCACCAAACCAA
>NZ_JAHLDV010000022.1 GCF_018861865.1 Clostridium frigoris | reverse complement strand
CCCGGTAAAGGAGCCAATACTGACATCCGCCTCTTGGATAGACTGAACGAAGGAATTTAGGACATAGATCCTGTGAGACATGGAAGGGTAAGTTACCAGAGATAATGCGGATATCCATCGTAGACATAATTTAACAAAGAAGCGTAGCTCTATTTAAGTTACCTATCTATGCCCACATAAATACAAAAATTCAATATATACCAAGAAGGTTTCTTTTTGAAATAATGAGATTTTAAGAATGAGTGAGATATCGAGAGTAATTTATAATATAGAGAGGAAGGGTTTAATAGGTATGTTGCTTATTACTATTGACAATGCACTAATTATAATGATTATAGTAATATTTGTTACTTTGATTTTAATATTTTTAACTGGCAATCATAAAAAGTTATATATTGTTAGAGAGTTTTATTCACTTGGCACTAATAACCAGTTAAAAGTATATGGAAAGAAAGCAACAAAAGCTATTGAAGAATCTATTAAAAAGGTTTGTGAAATAGATAATAAGATGTCGGTCTTTAAAGAGGAGAGTGAACTTTCAAAAATAAGCATAAATGCTGGAAATAAGCCACAAATAGTTAGTAATGATACTTATTATGTTATTCAAAAGGCGATAAAGTATTGTGCGTTATCTAAAGGAGCTTTTGATATTACAATAAAACCTATAGTTGCATTATGGAGTATTGGAAAAGAAGGACAACAGATTCCGAGCAGTAATGAAATTAAGGAAAAACTTAAGATTATAAACTACAAGGATGTAGTGATAGATGAAAATGATAAATCTATTTTTTTAAAGAAAAAGGAGCAAGAAATTGATGTTGGAGGTATTGCGAAAGGATATGCTGCAGACAAAGTTAAAAATGTAATGATTAAAAATGGCATTAAGAGTGCACTTATAAATCTTGGAGGAAACATATTAGCTCTTGGTACAAAAATCGATGGAACACCATGGAGTGTTGGTATTCAAGATCCATTTAACACTCGTGGTGAATTCGTTTTAACAATTGGTGTTATTAATAAATCTGTAGTTACTTCAGGAAATTATGAAAGATATTTTGAAGTGAAAGGTAAAAGATTTCACCACATAATAAACCCAAGTACGGGGTACCCATCAGAAAGTGATATTTTAGGTGCTACAATAATTTCTGATAACTCAATTGATGGTGATGGACTATCTACTGGTGTGTATATTATGGGTGTGGAAAAGGCTATTAAGTTAATAGAAGAAATAGAGGGCGTAGAGGCCATATTAATAACCAAAAGTAGGGAGATCTATGTTACATCAGGTATGGAAGGGAAATTTACAATAACGAGTCAAGATTTTGTATATAAAAATGGGATTTAAAAGGGGATATAAAATGGTAAAAAATATAAAGAAAATACAAATATTTAGACATATGGTACAACTGATTATGTTTGTTTTATCACCTGGTTTATTTATATTAGCTTTCTCAGAACTAAAAAGTATTTACACTATGATTATTAAAGGCAATTTTAATTTTATAACAGCTTTTCCTAGTTTAATTGAGTTCACAACAGCTATAATAATAACGATTTTACTTGGTAGGTTCTTTTGTGGCTGGGTTTGTGCATTTGGAACTTATAATGATTTCCTTTATTTATTATCAAAAAAAGTATTTAAAATTAATTTTAAGGTAAACGAACAAGTAGATAAAATTTTAAAATACGTGAAATATGTAGTTCTATTATTACTTGTAGTTGTTGTTTGGACAATGGGAAGTAAAGTTCTTGATATGACAAGCCCTTGGGATGCTTTTGCTCAAATAACAAATTTTCCTCAGGTATTATCTGATTACACTATTGGAGTAGTACTTTTACTTTTAATAACAATAGGTGCTCTCTTTGTAGAAAGATTTTTCTGTAGATATTTATGTCCTTTAGGTGCTGTTTTTAATATATTCTCAAGAATAGGAATACTTAAAATAAAAAAGCCTACTGATAAATGTGGAAAGTGTAGAATATGCAGCAATAATTGTTCAATGGGATTATCACTTTACAAGTCGCAGAGTGTACGTGGCGGGGATTGCATTAACTGTTTCAAATGCATCGAAGCATGTCCAAGAAGTAATACTAAGGTGAATGTTCTTGGTGAGAATGTAAACCCAGAACTTGCAAGTAGTGTAGCTATAGCTGCTATGGTAGGACTTTATGCTGTTAATAATTTAGGAGCATCAACATTAACAAATAGTGGATTGGCTATAGCAAGTACTACAAGTACTACAAGTACTACTAGTACTTCTCAAAAATATAAAGATGGAACATATACAGGAACAGGTACTGGGTTCCATGGTGCTACAACTGAAATGTCAGTAACAGTAAAAGACAATAAAATAACTAAAGTTGAAACAGTATCAAGTGGAGATACTCCTGATTTTTATGCAAGAGCAGAAAGTACAATAACTTCTGAAATAATATCGAATCAATCAACAACAGTTGACACAGTTTCTGGTGCAACTTATAGTAGTGAAGGTATTATTAACGCAACGCAGGAAGCATTAAAGAAAGCGGAAGTAGGTTCGTCTGTAACTACACCAACTACTACTGATACAAATAAAACAACAGATAGCAGTACTGATGCAAGTACAACAACAAATAGTACTGATGATACAAGTACAGCAACAGCAAATATAGAGACTAGTTCAAGTACCTATAAAGACGGCACATATACAGGAACAGGTAGTGGCTTTCATGGTGGTACAACAGAGATGTCAGTTACAATAAAAGACAATAAAATAACAAAGGTTGAAACAGTATCAAATGGAGATACTCCTGATTTTTATGCACGAGCAGAAAGTACGATAATTTCTGAAATAGTGTCGACCCAATCAACAACAGTAGATACAGTTTCTGGTGCTACTTATAGTAGTGAAGGTATTATGAGTGCAACACAGGAGGCTCTAAGTAAAGCTAAAGCATAGAATAAGCGCATGGGTAAATCAAAATGCACACTCAGATCAATTATATTTCTATAATTAACAAAATTGATAATATGCCAATATTATGGTATATTGTTAATGTAACATTGTTGATGCAAAATTAATGTATCGTAAGTAATGGTGTTTTCTATTTGGAGGTTTATTAATGAAAATCGGAACAGTTAAATGGTTTAACACAGTAAAAGGTTTTGGATTTATTGAAGTTGAGGGTGAAAAAGATGTTTTTGTTCATATATCTGCAATTCAAGGTAATGAATCAGAAAGAAGTTTAGAAGAAGGTCAAAAAGTTCAATTTGAAACAGAAGAAGGACCTAAGGGACTTCAAGCAATTGAAGTTACTGCAATATAAATAATATATATTTATAGTACAAAAGCCACCTTATGAGGTGGCTTTTGTATGTCCATTACTAATTACTCATTCACTTCATATAAATACAGAATATCAAAATTTTATAATAATATTAAATCATATAAATGAATAAAAAACTTGTTTTTAAAAATACTAACTGTACCTATATAAGGTAGATAACGAAATTATTTTAATACATTTTGAATATTTATTTTATAAAATTATAAGGAGGTAGTAAAAATGAGTAGAAGAACATTAGTACCTGAGGCAATGGGAAAACTCCAAAAGTTCAAGATGGAAGTAGCAAATGATATGGCACTTGATAATATTTACAGTAGAAATGTATATATGGGTGATGTTCCTAGTAAGGAAGTAAATAAGATGAAAAATTCAGGTAATGTCGGTGGGGAAATGGTTCGACGGATGGTAGAAGCAGCAGAAAAAAATATGGTAGATAAGATATAAAAAAATGGTGGCTATTATAAAATAGCTACCATTTTTTATACTTTAAATTAGAATATATATTGCTGACCGGGTTTTCTGCAGAATAATGTAACATCACTAATCTCAGGCTGCTGAGTAATAAATCTAGTTATTCTTTCTACCCCAAATCCAGCTCCGGCAGTCTTAAATATTTCACCTTGTTTTGCAAGCTCAATATAATATCTAAATGCATTCTCATCAGTTGCAAGTTCCCTCATTCTTAAAAGTATTCTATCTAGTTTGAATTCTCTTTCTCCTCCACTTAAACCTTCACCAAATCCTAGTGGCCAAATAAGATCATAGTTTCTATAAGTTCCTAAGTTATCTAAATCTTCAGCATCATAGAATTCTCTCTTATGGTTTGTTAGGAAGAAAGGCTCTGTAGCAGCTTTTGATGCTTCTGCTTCGAAATCATCGCCATATTTTTCTTGCATCTCATCAGTTGTATATTTTTTAAATGGTCCAGTTATGTTTAAATGATCTGTACCTACTCCAAGTCTTGTTAACTCTGGAATACAGTTTTCTTTTACAAATTTAAATATAGCAGTTATTATTTCTTCTATAAATTTAAGTACATCTTCCATTGTTTTTTCTTTAAATTCAAAGTCTACTTGAGTAAATTCAAATAAATGTCTTGAATCACCTCTAGTTGCCTTTTCTAGCCTTATGTTTGGAGATACTATATAAAGACTATCAATATCTGCATTTAACATGGTCATTTGTTTGTGGAATATCATAGATTTCATAACATTGAAGGTTTGTTTGTTATAGTTTATCTCGCATTCCTCAACGCTATGGTTTAAAGTATCTGTAATCGGAGACATCATAAGAGGTAACATTCTAGTTATTCTTCTCTTATACATAAATTCATCCACAGCTTTTAAAATGGATTGTTGAACAAATAATATATCCTTAATTTTCTTATTTTTAATTTTAGCCACCGCTACAGCCAATAATTTTTTTTCTTCTGCTTTTAATTCTGTCATTGTAATTCCCCCTGATAAATTTTTATTTTTGTTTGATCCATTGATAATATAATAACATATTTGGCTCGCTATTACAATATATCTAATGAATATTTATTATATTTATCAAATAATAAATTTATAGCTAGTTTTATTGTGGTATTGTTAAAAATTAAAATTAATTCATCGTTTTTTTGCTAATCTGTTAATTGATTTGATATAATGATATAAAGTATACAATATTGTTGATTTTAGTTATATATTAATTTATTAGGAGCTGATGGTATGAATTTAAATGTTCCAGGGTTAGATGAACTAGACTATCAAATATTAAAAATATTAATTAAAGACTCTAGAATACCTTATCTTGAAATTGCAAGGAATTGTCATGTAAGTGGAGGTACAATTCACGTTAGAATGAATAAAATGCAAGAAATGGGATTAATTAAAGGCGCCAGGCTTATATTGGATACGAGTAAACTTGGATATGATGTATGTTGTTTTATTGGAATTTATCTTAATAAAGCATCCTCATATCCAGATGTATTAGAACAATTGAAAGAGATAAAAGAAATAGTAGAGCTACATTACACAACAGGAGCATATTCTATTTTTATCAAAGTAATGTGTAAGAGCATCTCTAATCTCCAGGATCTACTTATGAATAGGCTCCAGGTAATTTCAGGAGTTCAAAGTACAGATACTTTTATAACCTTGTCACAACCTATAGATAGAAATATATCTTTTTGATATATTTTTAACAATAAGCATGTCAAATCACTTGATACACTTTCATAATGATGTTATATTAGTATAATAAAGTATAAATAATAAAAGAGTGGAGTGATAAAAATGGAATTTAATTTTAATGAAGGACTGAAATCTGTTATGGAGCAGGTCGTAGGAAAAAGTGATACAGCAAATTCTTATGGATCTGGAGATTTAGATGTTTATGCTACTCCTGCTATGACAGCTCTTATGGAGAATGCAGCAAAAAATGGTATTAAGAAGGAATTGCCTGTGGAATATACAACAGTTGGTATAGAGATTAGTGTTAAGCACATAAAGCCTACACCAGTTGGAGTTAAGGTTAGAGCTGAGGCAGTACTTGAAAAGGCAGAAGGTAAAAAATTAACATTTAAGGTAGAAGCATTTGATGACATGGGCAAAATAGGTGAAGGAACTCATATAAGATATATAGTGAAATCAGAAGACTTTATTAAAAAAATAGTTCGTTAAATATTTTGTATGTTAAACAAAGATCTAAATGAATAACTTACATAAAAAAATTAATTGTGTGTAACTTTGCGTAAAGTAAAAAAGCACTCCTCTAACTAAATTGTTAGAAGAGTGCTTTTTTAAGTTTTTTAAATACACGAATATGAAGCTAAAAAATTAAATTCATACTTGATGTAGCTACTTCGGCGCCGTTAATAAGTATAACAATTTGATGTTCTCCTGGGTAATGTTTTCTTGTAGTAAGATCTGCCCATTTATGAATTTTAGTTCCAGTAAGACATTGTCCACCATTAACTATTTTATCAGAGAGCAAAAATAATTTACGTGAGGTCTTTCCTCTTGCGCGTACAAAGTAAATTCCATATTCTATTCGTATATGTATAGAGTCACCTTCACGAATACAAAGTTCATATTTAATGTTGCAATTCCCTCCAATTTTCACATTAGGTGGATCTATAGATAAGACAGCACGAGTGGCAATAGGTCTGTCTATAGATTCTCCATATCCAAATAGTTTCATTATTTCAGGATTTGCTTTGCGAATCAATGCTCGAGAACCATGTCTTAGTATCCAGTCAGTGTACTTATTTATTCCTATTAAACGTCTTACTGTTTCTACAATCACAAAAGGATTATCCTTTGAAATGTCATTTAAATTGTTAGCAACACTCTTACGTACATAAATAGAAGGGTCCTCTTTTAGTTGCTCAAGTACAGAGAGCACCATTGTTGGATCGCGCTTAAATATAGTAAGGGAGGTTCCCCATGGTAAACGTGGACGACAGCCTTCACTTGCGAGCCTTCTTACATGATCATTAGTGTCTTTTGACCATTCTAGCATCTTAGCTATCATTCGCTCTGGATCATGCATAATAAATGGCCTTATTGCGAACTCAGAGGAAGACCTAATAGTAAATCGCTTAAGCGCTAACACTGAAAGTTCAAAGTCCTTATCCGCCTTACCATATATTGCAACAAAATTCGGGAAAAATAAATATGGAAATCCTTCGCAATATTCATCAATTTGAAATAGTATATCTATTGCATCATCATAGCTTTCTGGTAAATATGCCTTAAGAGTTGTTGTAATTCGATTCATCCTCTCCATTAACTTTAGTTCAATCCAAGTATCATCTATTACATTAGTTATAAATCCATTAATGTCAAAATGATTATAGACATTATATACTTTCTCACCAAATTGTTGTAAAAATACTTTATTATACATGTTTTTTAAAGCTTCGGCCATGTGTCAATCCTCCTTTTAGCTATATATCATTATAACAATTATAAGTTGACAACTGTGAGTCATATTAATGTTTTTTTATATTAAATGAATTAAAATTAGGCATATTAGGTAAACTATTTTATATGAGGCTTAATAAATAAAAGGAGGTTCATATGACAGTTAGTTCTAAAGTGAAACAAACAGTAGCTTCTTTAAAAGGATGCGAAGCTACTTTAAGATTATATTCATTGCAGGAACGTGATAAAGAAGCTAGGGTTATTTATACAGAAGCATTTGAAGAAATAAGTAAAATAAAAATAAGTTTAGAAAAAAGAGTAAGATCTATAGAATTTGAGGAACCACAATACAAAGGGAATTGAGTGAGGTGAAATAATGAATAGTTGGCTTATAATATTATTCAATTCAATATTATTATTTTTTTTAACATTAGTTGTTACAAGATTTATGAAAAAAAGAAACTTATCTAAAGTTACACCATTTGAGTTTATTTCATATGTAGTTATTGCTCTTATTGTAACTTTAATTTCATTAGACATTATATCAAATATCTATTTTGGACTAGTATCATTAGCTGTTTGGTCACTGATGCCTATTATTTTAGATTACGCTTCAATGAAAAGCAAATGGATTTACAACATAATAAATGGTAAGGAAAGAGTATTAATTAAAGAAGGCAAGGTTATGGAAGACAACTTAGCTAAAGAGAGAATGACTGGACAAGAGTTTCTACAAGAGTTACGTTCAAAAAAATCATTTAATTTAGCGGATGTTGAGTTTGCGGTTATGGAAACAACAGGAGATATAAATGTTAGTTTAAAAGCTGATAAAACCCCGGTTACCTCTTATGACTTAGGAATAAAAGTTGCATCAAAGGTGGAACCGCAGACAGTTATCTTAGATGGAAATATATTAAACGAAGGACTTACCAATAGTGGACTTAATCGAAATTGGCTTAAAACTGAGCTAGAAAATAAAGGAGTAGTACTTGAAAATGTATTTATAGGTCAGGTAGATTCTTCTGGTGATTTATATTTGGACCTCTTTGATGACGTGGTACAAGTGCCAAAATCGCAGATTAAAGAGATGTTATATGCTAGTATCCAAAAAAGTCAGGCTGACCTTGTGTCTTTTGCATTAGAAACGAAAAATGAATCAGCAAAATCTATGTATTTAAGAAATGCAAAAGAATTAGATAATGTTATGAAAAAATTAGAACCATATTTATTACGTTAGAGGGTGAAATAATGTCTAATATGAAAAAGAAAAAACTAACACCAGTTCAACAAAAATATGATAAGCTCGTAAAAAGCATAGAACCCAAAAGACCTATTTTAAAAAATTGTATTAAAGCTTTTTTTGTAGGTGGAATTATATGCACTATTGGCCAAGGGTTGCAATTGATTTTTATTACTTATTTTAATTTTAATGAAAAAACGTCAGTTGGGCCAACTTTAGTTGTTTTAATTTTTGTTGCGGCCCTACTTACTGGACTTGGGATTTATGACCATCTTGGACAATGGGCTGGAGCTGGATCTGCTGTTCCAATTACAGGATTTGCAAATTCAATAGCCTCAGCTTCAATAGAGCATAGAAGTGAAGGTTTTGTTCTTGGTGTAGCTGGAAACATGTTTAGGTTAGCTGGAGCAATTATTGTTTTTGGAGTCTTTTCTGCTTTTGTGGTTGCTACTATAAAAATTACAATAAAATGGTTGGGGGTGATGTAGGTGCTTAAAGGACATCAATCATGGATATATAATTCTAAACCTACAATACTGGGTTCAGCAGCAGTTGGGGGCCCATTTGAGGGCAATGGAGCCTTAGCAAATGATTTTGATATAATTCATGAGGATTTATGGGTTGGACAGGATAGTTTTGAAAAAGCTGAAAAGGTTATGCTTGAACACGCTTGTGCAAGGGCAATAGAAAAATCAAGTATAAAAAAGAAGATATAAATTTTTTTATAAGTGGTGATTTGATGAATCAGATTACATCTAGTAGTTTTGCGGCGAGGAGTTTGGGGATACCCTATTTAGGGATTTTTGGTGCTTGTTCTAGTTCAATGCAAGGGTTAGCATTAGCTGCTCAATTAATAGATAGTAAGTCAGCTAAATATGTTATGGCATCTGCAAGTAGTCATAATGCAACTGCAGAAAAACAATATAGATATCCTACAGAATATGGTGGTCAAAAACCTCCTACTGCTCAATGGACAGTAACTGGGGCTGGAGCTGCAGTGCTTTGCTGCGAAGGAATTGGTCCTAAAGTCACTTCTGCTACAATGGGAAGAGTAATAGATATGGGTATATCAGATCCTTTTAACATGGGAGCGGCTATGGCACCAGCAGCAGTAGATACTATAGAGGCACATTTTCGAGATCTAAATATTGATGCCTCCTATTATGATTTAATTGCTACTGGTGATTTAGGCAAAGTAGGACATGAAATTGCAATTAGTTTATTAAAAGATCATGGCATTGATATGCCGGGTAATATATTTACAGATTGCGGATTTTTAATATATAAAAAAAATCAACCAGTTTTTTCGGGTGGTAGTGGATGTGGATGCTCGGCTACAGTAACTTATGGGCACTTTCTTAACCGTATGCGTAGAGGGGAATTAAAGAGAATATTAATTGTTGCAACAGGTGCATTAATGTCTCTGATATCCTATCAACAAAAGGAAAGCATACCTTGCATTGCTCATGCAGTTTCTATAGAAATGTAAAAAAAAAGGTGTGAGTTTATTTATGGAAAAATTTATTTTAGCTTTTGTAGTAGGTGGTTTAATTTGTGTTATTGGCCAACTTATAATGGATATTTTAAAGATTACACCTGCACATACTACATGTACTTTAGTTGTAATAGGAGCGATTTTAGGAGGGCTTGGACTATATGATCCCTTGGTTAAAATAGCAGGTGCAGGTGCATTTGTACCAATAAGTAGCTTTGGAAACACGCTTGTATCAGGAGCCTTAATAGATGCTGAGCAAACGGGATTTATAGGGATATTTACAGGCATTTTTAAGGCGGCGAGCTCGGGAATATCTGCTGCAATAATTTTTGGCTTTATTGGCGCAATATTATTCAAACCAAAGGGATAATCGTCGCTTGAAGAGCGGTTAGCCATCTCTCATAGAGCTTTAAATATCTTAGAAGATATTTAAAGGAGGTGAAAACAATGACCGTAGGAACTCAAATGCAACAAGCGATTGCTGGAATACAAAGCGCTTCTGCTACAATGAAGACTTTTTCTCTAGAAACAGAGGATGTGACAGCAAAAAATGATTTTGAACAAATAGCAGTACAACTTGATTCTGTTATGGATACTTTAAAAGGAAGACAAAAATATATTCAAAGTCAAGAACCTCAATATTAATAGAACATTAATATTAATAATAATTTTTACATATGTGTTGTAAGAATTTTTATAAAATTAAATTTATAAAGATATAAAATTGTTAAGTTAACAACAAATTAATGAGTAAAAAGCTAGGACGTTACGTCCTGGCCTTTTATTCTATAATTTTAGATTAAGCAGATGAAAATATCTACAATCATTAGAATACCTAATCTTTAACATTCTTTTCTATCAATTTCATAAATGTTTCAGGGGTTACTATTGCCACTTTAGGATTTTCTTTTAATTTATTAATAACCTTTTCAATATTGCTAAGATCTTTGCTCCAAGCATGAACATAAACAAAAGTGTAACTATTATAATTACTAATATTTACTTGATTAGAATCAACTCGTTGATTAATATTTTTTATAAGATCATCTTCACTTTCAATATTATCCCAAAGTAAATCTCTACATGACACTATTGGTTTATTATTTGACCAATTAATTTCACCGTGGTAATTGTCATGTTTATGATAATCAAGATAAAATAATCCTTGTATATTAGGTTTTATAGTAAATTTATCCCAAAGATCCTTATTATAAAAAGAAGAGTCATCGATAATTGCTACATACTTCTCATCTACATTTTCCATATAATCATTTAATCTATTAATATATATATATAGTGATTTCTTATCAAATTTACTTGGGTACATGTAGCCATTTCCAGAGGGCGGTACTAAAAAATAGTCGTTGGTAGATCCATGCGCTGCACTTTCATAATATAGTTTAAATACTGTAGGGGCAAGATAATATAAGGAAGGGCTTAATGACCAACCCAAATTGAATTTTCCTTTATAGGGAGAACCATACCATTTGTGAGAACTATAATTAGTTCCAAGGTTCCACTGCTGATTATCTCCATCAGACATTATAAAGGTTACATTATGAACATTTTCTTTAATTGGCATTGGTAATAAAGTTTTTTGATTTATAGGTAATGAAGGAAATGAACTTAACACAGTTAAATTATAAGACCAATCTGCAGCAACTATACTAACACCATATTTTGAAGCTGTACTTACATTAATAAATTCATCTGGTCCCCAACCCAGGCAAAGGGAGTCTTTATCCATGGCTGAAAATATTTTATCTCGAAGAGCTGTAACATCAATTTTATCTTCATAAAATATTAGAGATTTCGTCATTATGCCATAGTCTCTTAAGGCGGAAGAATTACCAGGCGATAATTGTATTACTATGGAGTGATTTAGTCCAGAATTCCATAAATTATCAAAGGCCCAGTTTTCATCTGTATTTCTGCAGTCTCCTATAATTTTTGTTATCCCGTAAATCTCAGCTTTATCTTGGATAGTTTCATCAATCGCTATGCAATTAGTTAATGAGGCAAGAGAACAAGCATTATTTATTGAAGGATCATTTAGTGATTTATTATAGAGTACATATCCTTCAATATAATCTTTAAATATATCTAATAAGTGCCATGGGTTTGATACATTTTCGTAGGAAACCCTATAACTTTCTTTCAAATTATCAAGCCATATTTGATAATCAGGTTGTGAGGAACTAAGTGTATATATTTGAATAGGTGATTGTTTATTAACAAGTCCTTGAAGAGTAGCTATCATCGCTGCCTCAGCTAGTGTCATTGTATTTTGAGATATAACATATAAGTAAGTTGCAGTTATGGGGTTTTTAATATAATTATTAGCATCTAGAGCTTTTCTAAAGTCACTCCATTTAATAAAACTCATTGATATTTTCCTTGCAGTATTTATAAAAATTATTTAAAAAGTTAGTTCTTTCATTATTATTAAAAGACTTGATATGACTGTCATCAAAATTTGCTAGTAATAATTGTCTCTCTATAATATCATTGGCTGAAACGTTGCCTGAATTCTTAATCATATCATACATAATCATGAAGGTAGTGGTCCTTCCAATACCTTGTTTACAGTGAAAATGAAACCAACTGTTTTTAGGCTGTGAAAGTACAAGCTTTACAAAGTAATCAACCATATCATCATTAGGTATTTTACCATCAGTAACTGTGATGCGGTTATATGATAATGATTTAGAATTAACAAGATGTTGTTCATCCTCAACTTTCGTTGGAACTATAGTTATATTTTTATGATTATAAAATGTAAGTGGAACATTTAGTCTTATATTACTTAGTTTATTGTATTCATCAAGTAAAACTTTATTTTTAGTTAGTCCTACGTTGGCATCATTTTTCGCATTAGCAAAGCTAATAGGTAATCCATTAATAAATCCGTGTGATTCTTGTCTTAAATCAATGATAGTAATTGGTAATAAGGTGTTTATACTTTTTATTACTATAGGCAGATTATATTCTGAAAATTGTTGACTACCAGAAATGTTTAATGTGTTTAATCCACTAAGATTTAAATCCTTATTGTTTTGGGTATTTAATAAAGTAGACGACTTACGAAAATTTTTAGGAATATTATAGTAATTTTGAGAATCTAAAACAAGATTTATGTTATTGTTTATCTGTATATATCTATTTAATAGCATCATATTATAAAAATAAGGGTACTGGTACATATATATCCTCCATTAAAAATAGTTTTCAACATATATTATGTAAGTAAAATTGCTTTGTTACTAAGAACAGTTGTTATATTGATAATTAATTATTTTGTGTATTGCAATCACCATAGGTATTCTTAATATATAAAATATTAAAATAACATTCAATGAAGACAGGTACAAAAGAATAGAGTAAGATATATTATATAGAAACTAAAATTAGAGGTGGTAATATTAATAATATATTTTATTATGAAACAATAATTGGTAAAATAGGAATTATTGAGAATGGCTTTGCTATTACCCAAATGAATTTTATTGAAAAAATGCCTAAAGGTACAAATATTAACGAAACCGTCTTGCTAAAGGGAGCAAATAGACAACTTCAAGAATATTTTTCAGGAAAAAGAAAAGTATTTGATTTACCACTTGCACCTAGTGGTACCGAATTTCAGCAAAAGGTGTGGCATGCACTTCGAGAAATCCCATATGGTAAAACTAACAGCTATAAGGATATAGCAAAAAATATTGGTAATATAAAAGCAGCTCGTGCGGTAGGAATGGCAAATAATAAAAATCCGATTTTGATATTTATTCCTTGTCATCGTGTTATTGGTTCTAATGGTAAATTGGTTGGATATGCAGGTGGGTTAGATGTGAAAGAAAAACTTTTAAACATAGAAAAAGAAAATAGAAATAATTAAAACTAGCACTATAACATGGTAGGGAGAGAAATTGTTTATAGGAACTTTATTACAATAATGGTATAATATTAGAAAGAACATATGAAAAGAGGTTTGAGATGAAGAAGAGGATAATGACAATGATTTTCGCAATATATATTATTTTTAATAGTTTTCAATTTAATACTTTTGCTTCTGTTGATCATAAAGATAGAATACTGTTTATAAGTTCTTATAATTCTTCTTTCCCAGTATTTTTTCAACAAATAGAGGGAATTAAATCTGTTTTAACGGATAAAAATTCTATATTGGATTTAGAATTTATGGATAGCAAAAGATTTTATCAGGAGCAGAATATTAATAATTTTTATGATTTATTAAATTATAAAATTAAAAATAGTCCTGAAAAATACGATGCAATTATGGTAGGAGACGATAATGCATATGATTTTGCTATGAAATATCAAAAGGAACTATTTAATGATATTCCAATTGTTTTTTTTGGAGTAAATGATATTCAAAAGGCCTTAAATTCAAAAAGTAAAAATTTGGTTACAGGGGTAGCAGAGGATGTTTCTGCGAGAGATACATTGAGTGTTGCAACTATTATAAATCCTAAGGCCACTAACATTTTGGCAATAGGAGACTCAACTGAAACTAGTATTCAAGATGTAAAGAGTTTTTATAGTCAAAAAAAATATTTTCCTAATCTTAAATTTTCAGATATAAATTTAGGTGAATTTACTATCGATGATTTTAAGAATAAGTTAAAAAATATAGATGATAATACTATCGTAATTTTTATAGCAGCGTTTAGAGATTTAAATGGAAATCCAATTGATTTTGAAACAGGAGTTAAGCTTGTTTATGATAATTGTAAACAGCCTTTATTTGATTTATATCTTCACGGAATAGGAAGTGGTCTTTTAGGAGGAAAGGTTGTTAGTCATACTGCGCAGGGTAAAGTTGGAGCTCAAATGGTGCAGAAAATACTAACAGGAACTTCAGTTAAGGACATACCGATTATAGATAAAAGCCCTAATAAATATATATTTGATTACAACATGTTAAAAAAATTTGATATAAATCAGAAGTTACTTCCAGCAGATAGCATAATTTTAAATAAAAAAGTTACTTTTTACGATAATTATAAAAACTATATATTGTTACTATTAATTGTTTTTGTTATTATGATGTTTTGTATTGTGTATTTATTGAGAAGTATCAAAATTAGAAAAAGGGCCGAAAAAGATTTAGTTGAAGCAAATGTTACTCTTGGATCAACTTATGAGGAATTAGAAGTGTCCTCATTGCAGCTAAAGGCACAATATGAAAAAATACAAATTCAGGATGAAAAATTAGTTCATGTTAAGGAAAGTTATAGATTAATATGTGAAGCAAGTACAGGGGGAACTTGGGATTTTGATTTATTAACAAACATAAGACTATTTACTGATAGCTGGTATACAGAATATGGTTTTTCAAAAAATGACTTTTTGAAAATAAAAAACTGGGTTCAACATATACATCCTCATGATAAGGGTATATTTTTAAATTATCAAAGATTAATTAAAGAAACAAATCATGAAAAGTATTCATGTGAATATAGAATTACAATGAAAAATGGAGAATATAGGTATTTTGTGGAAAAGTGTATAGTAGTGCGTGATGATAAAGGTATAATCGAGCGGATTGCAGGTTCACATACTGATATAACAGCGAGAAAACTTCAAGATATTAAAATAAGAAAACTAGCGTATCATGATATTTTGACCGGTCTCCCTAATAGAGCATATTTAAATAAAAAATTAAAAATTGCATTATTAAATTGTAGCAAGAATTCCCTTTGTGGAGCAATTATTTTTATTGGTATAGACAATTTTAGTCTTATAAATGAATATTTTGGGCATGAAACTGGGGATAATGTACTTATTTATATAAGTAAAATACTTAAAGAAACCTTTGAAAAAAGTGAGAAAGTGTTTGTATCTAAAGTTAGCGGTGATGAATATGTAATTCTTATAAAGGAGCTTAGTGATTTTGATTTCGTTCGTAATTATATAAAAAGAATTTTAAAAGTATTTGAAAAAAAGCTAATAATTGAAAACAATGAATTTTATATAACGATTAGTATGGGAATAGCCATATTCCCAAAAGATGGGGATACAGTTCAGCGATTGCTTAAAAATGCGGATACAGCATTACATAAGGCAAAAGAATTAGGAAAAAATTGTTATGAATTTTTTGATGAAGTTATGAGTGATGTTATAATGAATAAAATATTGCTACAAAGTAGTATAAGAAAAGCATTAGAAAATAATGAATTTGTATTATATTATCAACCCCAAATTGATGTAATAACAGGTAGGCTTTGTGGTTATGAGGCATTAATAAGATGGATAAGTCCCAAATATGGTTTTGTTCAACCAGATAAATTTATAAAACTTGCAGAAGAAAATGGCACAATAGTGCCACTCGGAAGATGGGTACTTAAACAAGCTTGCGACTTCTGTAATAAAATCAATATTAAAAATGAAGATAAATATGTTGTATCAGTAAATATTTCACCAATTGAATTTATGCAATATGAATTTGTTGATACGGTTAAAGACATTATAAATAAAAGTTGCGTGTCACCAAATCTTATTGAAATCGAAATTACTGAGACCTCATTAATGGAATCATTTGATATTAACATTGCAAAACTTAATGTGCTTAAAGAATTTGGTCTAAGTATTGCTATGGATGATTTTGGAACAGGTTATTCATCATTAAAATATCTAAATTTATTGCCGATGAATGTACTAAAAATAGATAAGTCATTTGTGGATGATATTGCTAATAATAATAAGGATAAAAATTTTATTGATATTATTATTATTATGCTTGCACATAGGATGGGATTAAAAGTTGTTGCAGAAGGGGTAGAAACGGAAATTCAAAGGTCAGTACTTACAAGTCAAGGATGTGATAAAATACAAGGCTATATTTTTAGTAAGCCATTGACAGAAATTAATGCAATAAAATATAAAACAAATTTTACTACAAAATTATGAATTACAAATAACTTTAATAATATTATATTTTACAAACTCATGGCAAGATGTCTTATTAGCCATGAGTTTATTTGGTGCGTGGCTTTATAAATCCTGAATTGATATAAAGTAATAAGGATTGACTAAGTGAAAATGTAACTTATTGACTTTGGAAAGACAACAGAATAATGTATACTGAGCTTGGATATTCATTTACAAAGTAAATAAAGATAATAAATTTGAATACATTTAAGCAATGTGATTAGGATTGCTAGAAATATCACTGACAGTGAGGAGGATATTAGATTTTTCAAATGAAAAATTAAATAATAGAATTGTAACTAAAGAAGAATATATTAGGAGGAAAAACTAATGAAAAAGTCAATAAAAGTAATTATAAGTTTATCAGTTATAGTAATGATTAGTGTAATACTGGTTATATATATAGTAGTTTTACCAGCTCTGTCAGCAGAAAATGCAAAATCTACAATAGGGTCACCAGAGCAGGTAGCAGACCAGAGGATATTAGATGCTAAAATAATAGCAGATAAGAAAATAGTAGAGGCAAAAATATTAGCAGATAAAAAATTGTCAGATGCAAAGGCCCTTGAGACTAAAAAAATATCCAATACAAAGGATCAAAGTGAGTTAACCAAAGACGTTAAATATAAAAATTACCTTAATGCAAAGTTTTTATGTTCGATTAAATATCCTAGTGAACTAAAAGTAGTTGAAGAAACTGTTAGTGGGAATATGTTTAAATCAGATGATGAAAGTATATCACTTCAGATTTATGGAACTAATAATGTATCACACGATACAGTTGATTCAATATATAACAAAGCTATAAAAAATAATAATATGTATTATAAAGTCAAAGTTGGTAACTGGTTTGTAATATCTTATATTGAAGGCGACAAAATAGTCTATCAAAAGAAAGTAGTTGGAAAAGGTTCAATTGATACTTTCATTTTTAAATTTCCAACTAGTGAGAAGAGTAAATATACTAAAGTTGTAGAAATTATTGAAAAAAGTTTTAAAGCTTCATCTACTGACAAAGCTCATTAATAATGCGAAAAATTTAAGTAGCGATTACTCTCTGCTTAAATTTTTCTTTTTTTTACTATTCGTAAATTTTCTCTATAACTACTTCGTAATTACCTTCAGGGGCTAAAACTGTACATTTGGTTCCAAGTGCCTTTTTGTAGATTGCAATTCCAAGTGGTGATTCAATACTTATATTCATAAGATCTGGATTGGTCTCTACTGTTGATACCAAACGTACTTTTACAATATCGTCAGTATCAAGAAATTTAATGTCTGCCTGACCTCCAAGACCTAATTGTTCATCACTGCTATCGTCATCTACTACTGTCGAGTTCCGAAGTAACTCTTGAACTGTAATTATTCTATCGTTATTAGTTGCTTCCTCATCTTTAGCTGCATCATATTCTGCATTTTCACTTAAATCGCCGTGACCTTTTGCTTCTTTAATTGCTGCAGTTATTTCTCTTCTTTTTTCTCCAGTTCGTAGGGTTAACTCTTCTTCTAATTTTATTACTCCACTAGGTGTTAATATTGTACTTTTCATGTTTTTTCACTCCTAACAAATTTTCCATTTATAATGGTATTTAATATGCATAAAGAAAGTAGATATATATAAATTATTTATGCATGTAAAGACATTAAAGATTTATTATAGCACATTTTTAGCTAATATATTAAATACAATATTTAAGTTAATGATTATTTAATAATATATATCCATAGTGATGTAAATAAACTCCAAACCATATTGTGTTTTATTTATTTATATGGTACAATAATCTTATAAAAGTAATAATGATTATTATAAAGTACAAGCTATTAGAAAGTAAAACATTTTGAAGAATACAAAATATTAGTATAAAAAATTTCGTCGAATGATAATTAAGTTATGTAGACATACTATTTTAGTAGATAAAATTTTTTAGTATTTTATTTAAAAATATAGAAATGGAGGGATGATAAATGTCAATTTATGATTTTAAAGCAATTACAATCGATGGTGAAAAAGTTTCTCTTAATGAGTACAAGGGAAAGGTGCTTGTTATAGTTAATACAGCAAGCAAATGTGGATTTACACCACAGTATGAGGGCTTAGAAAAACTTTACAATCAATACAAAGATAAGGGCCTAGAAATATTAGGTTTTCCAAGCAATCAATTTTTGGAGCAAGAACCTGGTGAAAGTAGTGAAATAAAAAAATTCTGTCAAATTAATTATGGAGTGAGTTTCCCATTGTTTGAGAAAACTGATGTAAGAGGAGAAAATGCCCATCCGATTTTTAAATATCTTACAGAAAAAGCAAGATTTAAGGGATTTGATCTTAATAAAGCTAATGAAAGAAAATTTAATGATATGCTTGAGAAAAGATTCCCTGAATTATTAGTAGGTGATTCAATAAAATGGAATTTCACAAAATTTCTTATTGGTAGGGATGGTAATGTAGAACATAGATATGAACCAACAACTACACCAGAAGATATATCAACAGACATTGAAAAATTGATTTGTACATCAATTGGAAATGATGTAAGTAATAAAAAAATGTATACTGGTGAAGATGATGAAGAAGTACCAAATTGTGAAGGAGGACCTTGTAACTTCGTATATCATGATGATGATGAAAATTAATATAAAATATGCTAAATTATAATATATACAGATATAAAAATAATTTTAAAGAAATGTTTAGAGAAGTAAAGTGTAATTTACATCTCTAAACATTTCTTTGCTTTTTTGTAGTTTTTTCAATGAGATAATACTAGTCGACAACAATCGACAAAAAACGATTTGTATGTTAATATAAGGATAGACTAAGAATGGTGTAAATATAATATAGTTACTAGTAATATTATATAAAACAATAAATATTTAAAAAAGGAATGGTTTTTTGATAAACATATGTATTTTAAAAATATGCTCATTATTAAATAAGATGTTAATAAAGAAAAAAAATAAGCTTTGTTTAATTAGTTTTCCAGATTTCTCTGATAATTGTATGGGTGTATTCAATTATATAATTAAAGAAAATTTGACTCAATATGAAATTGTGTGGTTAGTAAATGACTTATCTATTCCAGATAAAATTAGTGAATTACAACTTTCATTTAAGGTTAAGGTTGTAAAAAAGAATTCTCTTTTGGGGCTATTAAATTACATGACTTCGAAGTATATATTTTATACTCATACACCTTTTAATGGGGTAGAAAATCTTAAAAAGCAAATTGTAATTAATTTATGGCATGGTATGCCACTTAAAAACATAGGATATCTAGACAATAAAGATGAAAAGAATATTCCTCATTTTACATATACTATAGCTACATCTGATGAATTTCAAAATGTCATATCGAAGGTTTTTGGGGTAAGTAAGAGTAAAGTATTAGTTACTGGATTGCCTAGAAATGATGATATAAATAAGTTTAAAAATATATTATCTAAATTAAATATAAATGGGGAGATTTATAATAAGAAAATATTATGGATGCCGACATTTAGAAAATCAGTTATGGATGGAAAACGAAATGATGGTAAGCACAAAAATAGAAAATTACCGTTATTATCTAATAAAGAATTAGAAGAGTTTAATGAATATTTAAGAGATAATAATGATTTATTTGTAATTAAGTTACATCCTATGGATTATCTTAAAAAAGAGGACTTTAGTAAATTAAGTAACATTAAAATAGTTGCAAATTGTAATTTTAAAAACATAGGTGAGCAACTATATTCAGTATTTCAAGAATTTGATGCCTTTATTACTGATTATTCATCAGTCTATTTTGATTTTATGTTGCTTAATAAACCTATTGGCTTTGTAATGGACGATTTAAAAGAATATAGTAGTAGTCGAGGGTTTGTTTTTGAAGATATTTATGATTGGATTCCAGGACAAATTATTAAAGATGTATCTGAGTTAAAAACTTACATAAAAAATATAAATAATGAGATAGACGATTTTAAAGATATTAGAGAAAAAGTTAATAATAAAACAAATAGTTATTCAGACTTTAACAATACTAAAAGGTTATTTAATGAATTAGGTTTATAGAA
Organism: Clostridium frigoris; assembly: GCF_018861865.1. GTDB lineage: Bacteria > Bacillota > Clostridia > Clostridiales > Clostridiaceae > Clostridium_AD > Clostridium_AD frigoris. Next base: position 29,046 of record NZ_JAHLDV010000022.1, on the reverse strand, counting down.
TGATATCATTAAGGGAGGACAAAACTAATGAAAAAAGTAATTACATATGGGACTTTTGATTTGTTACATTATGGTCATATAAATGTATTAAAAAAAGCTAGAGAACTAGGTGATTACCTTATAGTAGCATTGTCAACTAATGAATTTAACGCTATAAAGGGTAAAGAGTGCTATTTCTCGTATGATCAAAGAAAGAAGCTTGTTGAAGCTATACGTTATGTGGATTTGGTTATACCTGAAGATAGTTGGGAACAAAAAGTTCATGATGTTAAGGAATTTAAGGTTGATGTGTTTACTATTGGGAATGATTGGTCTGGAAAATTTGATTTTTTAAAAGAATATTGTGATGTGGTATATCTATCAAGAACGCCAGAAATATCAACCACTAAAATAAAAAAAGATTTAGGATTGGATGAAGAAAGTGTATCATAATAGGATTGTTAGTATAATAGTTCCTGTATATAATTCAGAAAAATATATAGAGAAATGTATTATGAGTATTTTAAATCAAACATATAAATACATAGAATTAATTCTTATTAATGATGGGTCAATTGATAATAGTGGAGATTTGTGTGATATCTTTGCAAAACTAGATAATCGTGTTAAAGTAGTACATATGAAAAATTTGGGAGTGTCATCTGCTAGAAATAAAGGTATAAAAGTAGCCACAGGAAAATTTATTCAATTTGTTGATTCTGATGATTATATTGAACCTAATATGATTGAAACTTTAACTAATGAAATAAATAGAAACATTGATATGGTGTTTTGTGGATACACAAGAGTATCTAAGGATAAAAATGGTAAAATAAACTTCAATGCCATCAGTTTAAACAATCAAGTTAGTATTACAAAAAAAACATTCTTTAATGAATTTGGTATTCTTTTTAAAAATTATTATATTAACTATCTTTGGAATAAATTATATGTTGCTGATATTATAAAAAAATATAATATTGAATTTGATAGCTTAATAAATTGGGGTGAGGACCTTATGTTCAATCTCCAATATTTAGAACATTGTGGTAACATCACTATAATTGATAAACAACTTTATAATTATGTAAATTATAATGATAATTCTATTACATCTACATTTAATAAGGAATTATATAATAATCAAAATAACATGTACAAAGCAGTAAGAAAATTTTTAATTAATAATAATGCATATACAGATACAAATAAAGATATAGTAGAAATGAAATTCACTGATAGCATTATAATGAGTTTAAACAATTTGTTTTATAAAGATTCAGATTGCGATAAATTAGAAATTAAGAAGCAAATATCACGAATTATTGAAGACAACATTTTGGCTCACAATTTAAAGTATTTTAACTTTGGAGGTTTTCAAAAAAAAATAGTCGGTAAGATGATAAAGAATAAATCTTTGCATTTAATTATTTATTTCTATGAAATTAAAGAGTACATTAGGCGCAGAAAGAATTTTTTTATATAGGATTTTTAAAAAGTAAGTAATCAAAATGAAAAGTACCAGATATGTTTTATTTCATATCTGGTACTTTTGTTATATAAGATGTGTTAAGTAATTACCTTAATATCCATAAGTAGTGATAAAGTAATTATTTTGACATTGGGAACCAACCTGGCGTATTTATAATTGCGTTCCAAAGTGGCTCCGGAATATCTAAAGATTTTCTTTGAGTTTTATCTAAAGTAGTACGTATTTTTGAAAAATTACCAGTTTGAACCTTACTGACCCAGTCGGGTTCCATGATTAGCTCTCTACCAAGAGATATAAATGTGACACCACTATTTAATGCCTCTATAGCATCTTCAGGAGTGTGGATAGAGCCAACACCAATGAAGGGTACTCTGCCATGTATTTTGTCAAGTATATTGCAAATGATAGGCTTAGTATCGGAAGCATTCCGTATTGAACTTTGCCAAAAATCCGATATGGAGCTGTGTAAGTAACTTAATCCTTGATTTGCTAAAATGTCTATAAATGAAAGAGTTTGTTCTAAAGTTATACCAGGAATTTCTAGTTCCTCTGGTGAAAACCTGTAGCCAACTATAAAATTCTTTATGCCATCTTCTTTTATTACTTTCTTAACCTGTGCAATAACAGCTAGTGGAAAATTCATTCTTTTTTCAATGTTTCCACCCCACATATCGTCTCTTCGATTTGAATGAGGAGAAAAAAATTGTTGTAATAAATATGTGTTGGCTCCATGAATTTCTACACCATCAAAACCTGCATCTATTGCAAGTTTTGTTGTTTCACCAAAAGATTTAATAATATCTTGAATTTCAGCTTCTGTCATTGCACGAGGAGTTATTGACCCTGATCTCTCGGGGGCTATAGCGCTTGCACTAATAGTTTGACCACTGGGTATTTCGGCAGGAATTGCCATTCTTCCACCATGAAATATTTGAAGAATTGCTAATGCTCCTTCTCCTTTTATGGTTTGGGCTAATTTTTTTAACCCGGGTAAAAAGCTATTGTTGTAGGCAGCAAATTGCCCAGGAAATCCCTTGCCGGATTCTCGTACAGTAGTTGCTGCAGTAATTACTATTCCTACACCCTTTGATCTTGTTTTATAATAGCTTAACTCTGACTCAGATACTGTTCCATCAGGGTTTGCAGAAAAAGTAGTCATAGGTGCCATAACTATAGAGTTTTTTACATTTATAGTTGAATCTAATGTTTTTTGTTCAAATAAATTTTCAATTTTCAATTTAATCGCTCCTCTTTAAAATATATTATAATTAAGTTATGCATAAAACAGATATTACATATAAAATGGTTTTAAAAAATAGTTATTTTTAACAACATTTTGGAAGCTTCAAGTCTGCCATCTTCTATAAGTGACAGTTGTCTAGCTTAGTAAAATTGCTTTGGTGGCAGTCTACATCTGCTTCCAAAGTTGTTAATATTTCAGCTCCGCAGGAGATGATTTAATACTATGTTTAAATTATAAATTTTATATTTATTTCTTATATATTATAATACAGTATTTTCATAAAGATGTAAACAATAATAGTTATTAAAGAACATTTATTACAAAGTGACTTCAGAAAGCTTTAATTTCTAATTTAGATTAGATGTATTTATTCTTATAAGATAATTAATATATATAAAATGGATGTTATAATATATAGTGGATGATATATAGTGGATGATATAATATTAAATGGATTATGATGTTATAAAAGTATATATTTTAAAATGGAGGAAATTTTTTATGAATGTAAAATTAGAAACAGAAAACATAGGCAAATTACTTTTTAAGTTTTGTGTGCCAGCTATAACGGGAATGGTAGTGAATGCATTATATAACATTGTAGATCGAATATATATAGGGCATATTAAAGGGGTGGGATCATATGCATTATCGGGTCTTGCTATAACATTTCCAATATCAGTTATTATAATGGCATTTGGGATGCTTATTGGTATAGGTGCTTGTTCAGTGATATCAATAAGACTTGGAGAAAAAAACATTGAGGCAGCAGATAATATTTTGGGGAATGCTGTAATGCTTTTAACAATAATATCGGTAGTACTTGGGATTTCTGGAGTTTTATTTTTGAATAAAATTTTAATATTGTTTGGTGCAGATCAAAATAACATGCCCTATGCAAAAGCATATATACAAATCATACTTATGGGAGCTGTTTTTCAAAATATAGGATTTGGTATTAATAACATAATTAGAGCCGAGGGAAATCCTAAAATGGCAATGTTTACAATGATATTTGGAGCAATTATTAATATTATATTAGATCCAATATTTATATTTGTATTTAAAATGGGAATTCAAGGTGCTGCAATAGCAACTATAATTTCTCAAGCTTTTAACACTTTATTAGTAATTAGATATTTTACAGCAAAAAACAGCGGAAGTGTACTTAAATTAAACAAAACCAGCTTAAAGTTTAACAAATATATTGTTAAGGATATTTTTGCTATTGGAGTGGCACCGTTCTCTATGCAAATAGCTTCAAGTCTTGTAGCTATTTTGTATAATAAAGGTCTTGGTACTTATGGAGGGAATCCTGCAATTGCTGCAATGGGGATATTAAATAGTATATCAATGCTTATTTTTATGCCCATATTCGGTATTAGTCAAGGTATACAGCCTATAATAGGATATAATTATGGTGCTAAATTATATAATAGAGTTTTTAAAATATTAAAACTTGCTATAATTTTTGGAACTTGTATTGCTGTAATTGGGTTTATTGTTGTGCAATTATTTGCAAATCAACTTATTGCAATATTTGTAGGTAATAATTCTGAATTAATAAAATTAGGAGCACATGGACTTAGGATTGATTTAATGGTTTTACCTATTTTAGGATTCCAAATTCTAGGCGCAAGTTATTTTCAAGCTATAAATGAGGCAAAAACATCAATGACTTTAAGTATTTTAAGACAAGTCATAGTATTAATACCTATTATTCTTATACTTCCATTGTTTTTAAAATTGGATGGGTTATGGTTTTCACAACCTTGTGCTGATTTGATTGCAACGGCTCTTACCGCATGTTTTTTATCAAGGAGTATAAAGAAAACAAAAGACAGTCCTGTATTGTAAGAATATTGTTGACAGTACGCTTATTTAAATATGAGCAAATATGAAAAGGCAATGCCACATTTATTTGATTCAATAAAGATATCTCAAAGACAAAGTATATGTGATTTGCAAATACTTATATATTTAACTATAGGGGATACTTATTTTGATGCTGGAGAATACGAAAAGAGTTTAGAATACTATAATTATGCCGAAAAAATTGCAAACAAAATAACAGATAGTAAAAATTATTTTAAGAATACGTATGAATACTATACTGCAAAAATTTAGAATAGAATTGTTGAGATATATAGACTTCTTAGATGTTATGAAGAGGCTATTATATATTACAATTAGGCTGTTAATCTTGACAGAAAGTTGAACTACAAAGCTACCTTTGGTGGTGTACTTTTGAATCTTGGTAATGTACAGTACCAACTCGGTAACTTTGATAAAGCACTGGAATATTTAAATGAATCTCTTATATATTTAATTAATAATGATCACAAAATTGGTTTAGCAAAAGCATATGGGATAATTGCTTTAATACATGAGAAAAAAACAAATTATGTGGAATGTGAAAAATATTTTTCTAAAGCAATCGATATTTCTTCTAAAATGGACTATGATTAATGTGGAAGAGCTATCAATGCCTCATAAATTTTCAAAGGTAGGGGATATCGTAACTGTAACATTAGGTGTTTTATCTGTTATACCGAATGATGAGATTACAATTACTGATTTGTAAGGATTGCAGATAATGCTTTATATGAAGCCAAGGACATGGGTAGAAACCAGATTATTGGTTTTAATTCCTAGTTATTTAAAAATAAAATTATAATATAAATTTTAATATATAACACTTGACAATAAATGAATGATCGTTTATTATAGAAATTAGTAGAGGTGTTTAGATGAGAAGAAAAGATGATGAAAAAGAAAAAAGTATAAAGGAAGCAGTTGTTAAACTAATACTTGAATTAGGTTTTCATGGTACTTCTATTTCAAAAATTGCAAAAGAGGCAGGGGTTTCCCCAGCTACTGTTTATATTTATTACGAGAATAAAGAAATTATGTTTCAAGATATATATTATGAGTATTCTGAAGAGATATTTGATTATTTACTAAGTATGGTTTATAAGAATATGGATGGACATGAGCTTATTGAAATATTGGCTAGAGGGTACTATACCTACATTAAAGAAAATGGAGAAATATTTCATTTTGTGGATCAATTCTCCAGTTGTCCAGCCTTAGCTTGTCATTGTTTAGATCGAAAAGGCATAAAAAATTTGAATAATTTGTTTGAGGAAATGAAGGAGAAAAAAGTGCTTAAGAATATTCAAAATGATAATTTGATAGCAATACTTTTTTTTCCAGTAAAGTCTATTGCGAGTAACCAATGCATTAGAGAAGTTGAAAAAGATAATTTACTAAAAGAGCTGATTACAATAATACAAGATGCTTTATTAGTTTAATTAAACGAACATTCACTTATGAATGTTATCAAAAGGAAGGATGATTATAATGATGAGTTTAGATATAAAAAATAAAGAGGGAATGGTAATTCCTGTTGCAGATATAGTTTTATTGCCAGGAATGGCTTATACTTTAAAACTAAATAAGATTAGTGAAGAAGAACTAAAAAACTTAGATGATGAGGAGCAATTTAGTATCGCTTTACCCTTAAAACAAAACTTTAATCAGAGTCAGTTAAAAGAAGAAGATTTTCATAGAGTTGGCGTTTCCTTTCATGTAAATGAAGTTGAGAAAACAGAAAAAGGATATCAAGTAAAAATTAAAACATTAGATAGGGTTGAAGTTAGTGAGCTTACTATTGAGAGTGGTTTTATACGCGTAGAATTTGAGGTAACACCAGATATTATTGATCTTAATGAAAAGGGTCAAGAAGAAATGATCGAGTATATTAAAAAGGTTACTCGTGAGGTTAGCGAAAGATTTAAGGGATCAGATCAGTTTATGAATATGGTAGAAGAGCAAAAGGAACTAAATGCACTAATGGCTCATCTTACTCAATTTATGCCACTAACAAACTCAGAAAAATATGAATTAATTAAAATTAAATCATTAAAAGAGAGAAGCCTTAAGTTTATGGATTACATCTTAAAACAAAAGGAGGCTCTAAAATTGCAACTTGAGATGGCAGAAAAATTCACTCAAAAAGCTAATAAAGGATATAGAGAGTCAGTATTAAGAGATCAACTAAAAGCGATTCAAAGTGAATTGGATGAAGGTAAAAGTGAAAGTGCGAAGAAAGATAAAAAGTATATAGATAAAATTGAAGAGGCCCAAATGCCAACTGAAATAAAAGACGCTGCTTTAGATGAACTTGAAAAATTAGAAAGACAAAGCGAGAATAGCGCTGAATATAATATTGTACGTAACTATTTGGATTTATTAGTTAAACTTCCTTGGAAAAAGTCTGAACAAAAGGTTATTAATTTAGGAGAAGCAAGGCGAATACTTGACCAGCAGCATTATGGGCTAGATAAGGTTAAAGATAGAATTTTGCAACATTTAGCGGTAATGCAGCTTAAAAAAGATAAAAAAGGTTCTATTTTATTATTAGTTGGACCTCCAGGTACTGGCAAAACTAGTTTAGGTAAAAGTATTGCACAGGCACTGGATAGAAAATATATAAGATTAAGTTTAGGTGGCATACGTGATGAAGCTGAAATAAGAGGACATAGAAGAACTTACATTGGCGCAATGCCAGGAAGAATCATTCAAAGCATTAAAAAAGCAGGAGAAATGAATCCAGTTATGGTCTTAGATGAAGTAGACAAGCTAATGACTGGTTATAATGGAGATCCAGCTAGTGCTTTACTTGAAGTATTAGATCCAGAGCAAAACAATAGCTTTACTGATCATTATTTGGATTTACCTTATGATTTATCAGAAGTATTCTTTATAGCAACGGCTAACTCTTTAGAGAATATTCCAAGGCCTCTACTTGATAGAATGGAGATAATCCAAATATCTAGTTATACTATAAATGAAAAATTTCATATTGGAAAAAATCATTTAATACCTGAAATACTTGAAGAACATGGATTAAATAAAGAACAGTTAGTTATTGAAGATGGAGCTTTGCAAAAAATAATTAGTGAATATACGATGGAGGCTGGTGTTCGTGGACTGAAAAAACAACTAGCTACCCTTGCAAGAATTACTTCAGAAAAGATTGTATCACATAAGGGAGAGTTACCATTTACTGTTACTGAAACTGAGCTAGACGATTTACTTGGTAGAAAAGTTTCAAGTCATGATAAGGCTCAAAAGGATAACCCACCAGGAGTAGTCACAGGACTTGCATGGACATCGGTAGGTGGAGAAATACTATTTATTGAAGCTACTGACATGTTAGGAAGTGGACAAGTTATATTAACAGGACAATTAGGAGATGTTATGAAAGAGTCTGCAAGGATATCTTTAAGTTTACTTAAATCAAGGTTACCAATGAATTCTATAAACTTTAAGGAAAGAGATCTTCATATTCATGTTCCGTCAGGATCTGTTCCTAAAGATGGTCCATCAGCTGGAATTACATTATTAACAGCACTTGCTTCGCTTGTAACAGGCATAAAGGTGGATCCAAAACTTGCAATGACTGGAGAAATTACGTTAAGAGGAGCAGTACTTCCAATAGGTGGACTTAAGGAAAAACTAATTGGAGCTCAGAGAGCTGGTATAACAAAAATATTAATTCCTAAGGAAAATTTAGTTGACTTAAAGGAGGTGCCAGAAGAAGTTAAGAGTTTGTTAACTATTAAAACTGTAGAAACAGTAGAGGATGTTCTTCGTGAAACACTAGGAATATCACTACCTAGAATAGAACATGTATTTAATCCTGATATTTCTTCAGAAATAAAAATTAAAGCAAATCAAATATAAGATATTTATAAAAGGTGCCTCTATAGGCATCTTTTTTAACTCAATAAATATAGAATTTAATAGAATAAGTTGAAATTAGTTAGTAAAACTGTTATTATAACAATAATAACTTACAACTAAATAGTTCGGATGATTATAGCAGAAGAGTATAGAATATCTATACACCCAAAAAGTAAATCTTTTAGGTACCGCACGGATATGACTGTTATAGGACGAGCCCTTGGAGAGACTCAAATTGAGCACCGAAGGAGAAAACTTGTGAAAGCTAGTGAAACTCTCAGGTAAAAGGACAGGGGATAATATTGATTTCAAGGGTCGAATATTATCTATTCGGCTTTTTTTTGTGATTAAAAGAGGAGGAGAAAAATGAAGGCTGTATTAACTGTAATTGGGAAAGATAGGGTAGGTATAATTGCAAATGTATCCAATTTATTATTTGAAAAAAATGCTAATATTTTAGACATTAGTCAAACTATTATGCAAGAATTTTTTACTATGGTAATGCTTGTAGATTTGGATAATATTAATATTTCTTTAAAGGAACTAACCGAATTATTAATGGAGAAAGGTAAAAATTTAAAAGTTTCAATAAAAATGCAACATGAGGACGTATTTAATTCAATGCATCTTGTATAGGAGGTAGAAAGTGAATATTAATCAAATAACGGAAACAGTAAAAATGTTAGAGGATGAAAAGTTAGATATTAGAACACTTACTATGGGGATATCTCTACTTGATTGCTGTGATTCTGACGGTAAAAAGGCTAGAGCTAGAATTTACGAAAAAATTATGAGACTTGCTGGAAACCTAGTTAAGGTAGGAGACGATTTGGCTCTAGAATATGGTGTGCCAATAATAAATAAAAGAATATCAGTTACACCTATTTCTTTGATTGCAGGAGCGTCTACGGATGAGAACTATGTAGAGTATGCAATAATGCTTGATAAGATTGCAAATGAGTTAGGAGTAAACTTTATTGGAGGATTTTCTGCATTAATTCATAAAGGATACACTACTGGTGATCATAGATTAATTGCATCTATACCTGAGGCTATGAGAGTCACTGAAAGGGTATGCTCATCAGTGAGTGTTGCAAGTTCTAAAGTTGGAATTAATATGGATGGAGTTCGTGAAATGGGTCAAGTTATTAAGGAAGCTGCAAGATTAACTGCAGACAGAGATGGTCTTGGTTGCGCGAAAATTGTAGTCTTTGCAAATGCAGTAGATGATAATCCTTTCATGGCAGGAGCTTTTCACGGAGTGGGAGAACCTGAGTGTACATTAAATGTAGGAATAAGTGGCCCAGGTACAGTAAAAGTCGCCCTAGAGAAAGTAAAGGGTGCTGATTTTGGTGTTGTAGCTGAGGTAATAAAGAAAACTGCATTTAAAATAACAAGAATGGGTCAATTAGTTGGAATGGAAGCTGCAAAGAGGCTCGATGTACCTTTTGGAATAGTAGATTTATCATTGGCACCAACACCTGCAATAGGTGATAGTGTTGCTAGAATACTCGAGGAAATGGGTCTTGAGGCATGTGGAACTCACGGAACAACTTGTGCACTAGCAATGCTCAATGATGCAGTTAAAAAAGGTGGAATAATGGCTTCAGGTTCTGTTGGTGGTCTAAGTGGCGCATTTATACCAGTAAGTGAGGATGAGGGAATGATTGAAGCCGTAGAAAAGGGAGCTATAAATATTGAAAAACTCGAAGCTATGACTTGTGTTTGCTCAGTAGGACTTGATATGATTGCTATCCCAGGAGACACTTCTGCAGAAACTATATCAGCAATTATTGCAGATGAGTGTGCAATTGGAATGATTAATAATAAAACTACTGCAACAAGGCTTATACCAGCGCCAGGTAAAAAGGTTGGTGACAGTGTAGAATTCGGTGGACTTCTTGGACGTGCACCAGTTATGAAGGTAAGTGAATTTTCAAGTGACGATTTTATAAACCGTGGTGGAAGGATTCCAGCACCTATACATAGCTTTAAAAATTAGAAAGCTAATATATTTTAGTTAGAAAAAAAAATTGATATTACTTTAATAAACAAAAACAAAATGGTGGCTATATAAAAATAATTATTTGAATTATTTTGATATAGCCATTTTATTCTTTTCTGCAACAATTTTTATGGACCCAATTTTTATATACTTCTTGAAATCCTAGGTCTGTATAACAAATTATGTCACCGGGAGAAATTGGGTTAGTACATACCTTACAAGTTGAGCTGTAATCAGCTGTTTTTGTAATTCCAAGCCATAGGGGCTCAGTAAGTTTAATTAGCTCTGTTTTAAGCTCATCCTCTGTAAATTCTTTGATTATTAGCTCACGTAAATAAGAAGAAAAATTATTATCCCCATGAGTTAATTTAGATTTTTTTAATGCTAAACTATAGACATGCTCTGGTAGAGTAATTGATACTTTCTTACTCATTATGTTTAACTCCTACAGTATTAATATCTACTAATATAGTATGAATAATAATAAAATTTGTGTATGTTTTATACCAATTAATTATGACTTTATCGTTATTAAGTAGAAATATTTTATAATTGAAGTGTTTTTTATTTTTTAATCGTTATATTATGTGTAGGGACAAAAATGGGGGATGATGGTTATTCAAGAAGAAGAGTTTTCAAACTATATAAAACAATATGAACGTTTAATCATCACTATTTGTATTTCATTTACTAAAAGTTATTTTGATTCAGAGGACTTAGCGCAACAAACCTTTTTGTCTGCCTATATGAATTATAGTAAATTTGATGGAGTTAATTTTAAGGCCTGGATTACAAGAATTGCTATAAACAAATGTAAAGATTTTCTTAAAAGTCCTGCAAGAGCAATTTATAGTTTATCTGATGAAGATTTTGAGTGTTTAAAGGATAAAGGAGATACGCCTGAGGAAGTGCTTTTAGAGAAACATAGTAAGAAAAAAATACACAATTTATGTGAAAGATTAAAAGAGCCTTATAGAGCAGTTGCAGTAAATTATTTTTGTAAAGATATTAAACTCTCAGATATGGCAAAAGATACAGGGATAAGTTTAAAAACGTTACAAACCCATCTTTATAGATCAAAAAAGCTTCTTAAAAATTTATGGAAGGAGGAGTGTATGTGAGTTATACATTATTTAATGAAAACGGTCATTTAACTAAAGCTTTGCTACAAAAATTTAAAGATGGTTCCTTAAGTGAGAATGAACTAGTTTTAATGTCAGAACATATATGTTTGTGTGAAACCTGTGCTGATGTTTTAGCTGAGAGTTTTAATGATAATGAACTTGCAGATGCTCCTTTAGGATTTGAGCAAGAGGTGATAAGTAAAATAAAAAACAAGAAAAAAAGTAATACTCAGTTTGTATATTATTCTCTTAGGGTAATAACAGCAGCAAGTATAGCGTTAATATTTGTTTTTTCAAATTCATTAAATCTTTTAGCAAATACAAAAAATAAACCCTTGGATGTAACCCCTATAAGTTTAAGTTCAATAAACACAGTTAGTGTAAGTCTTAACAATTTCTCGAGAAAAATAATTAATATGGAGGTATTTAATAATGAAAAAGGAAAAAAATAAATTCTTAACTTTTGGGTTTTCACTTATGCCTGGTGCAGGGCATATGTATTTGGGATTTATGAAGATGGGACTATCACTAATGACAATATTTTTCTTCATAATATTTCTATCAAGTTTTCTTTCTATAGGACCACTTCTCTTTATTTTGCCGTTAATTTGGTTTTATTCATTTTTTGATTGCTTAAACAAGAGGTATTCGACAGATGAAGAATTTTTACTTTTAGAAGATAAGTATTTATTTTCTCTTGATGAAATTGTAAAAATAGATAAAAATGTATTAAAAAAACATAGCCTGTTTTCAGGAATATTATTAATACTTCTTGGTGGCTACTTGATATTTAACAATATTATTAATAGCCTATCTCAATATATGCCACAGAATGTATATAATTATATAGGTGATTTAATTAGGATTGCTCCACAGATAATAGTTGGTATTGTAATAGTTGTTATTGGTGCAAGGCTTATTATAGGTAAGAAAAGAGAGCGTGATATGAATGATTAAGGGACGCCGTGTAGGTACGTTTACGACTGGCATAGTTTTAGTTATGTTTGGTGGAATGTTTTTACTCAAGTTAATATATTCAAGCATTGATTATTTAAAAATATCATCACTGTGGCCAATGATTTTAATTTTATTAGGAGTTGAAATTATTGTGTCATATTTAATAAATAAAGATGAGATTATGAGGTATGATTTTGCTGCAATAATTCTAATAATAATATTATCTATATTTTCAATGGGTATGGGATGTATGGAGTATGTAATTACTAATATTGATTTGTTAAGAAATATATTGTAAGTCTTATATAATAAAAAATAGCTATAGGGTAAGTGCATTTTAAATGAACTTATTCTATAGCTATTTAAATTGAATTTATAGCATTATTTATATAATTTGGTACAGTTCTAACTTCGTTTCATAAAATATGATATAGAGCTTATAAAATAAAGGAGCCGTTATGTATAATAGTTATTTTAGAGATAATATGATAAAGTCAACAATTGTAGCTTATGCAAGTGGAGATCTAAATGGGGACAGAATTTCTGATAATGTTTATTTAACTGGTATAAAGACAAAAGGTAGTCAGTTCATTGAAAATATAACACTTGAAATACAAAATGGCATGACCGGGGAGTTTACTAATATAACATTCAATGATAATGCAGGATATAACCCTACAATATTTTTGGGCGATTTTACAGGTAACCATGTAGATGATATTTTGATAGGTATTAATTCAGGAGGCAGTGGCGGAATAATGTATTACTATATTTATTCGTTTATTAACAATAAAGAACATTTGCTGTTTGACTTTAATGTATATAACGATTTATACAAATATGATGTTATATATAAAGACAATTATAAGGTTGAAGTTATTAGTAAAACAAATAAACAAAAATATATTATTGATATATCAAACAAAGGATTTGATTATTTAGATGAAATATATTATGAAAATGGAAAACTAAAGGGACCAATCAATGGATTTGTAAATCCAATTAGTGGATTATATCCTGTAGATTTCGACTCAAATAATGTGTATGAGCTATTAGCATATCAAAAGATTGCTGGTAGATATAATGCCGACTCTTTAGGGTATATATTAAATACTTTAAAATGGGAAAATAGTAGATTTGATTTGTATAATCAGAATATAGCTATTTTTGGAGCACAATTATAAGTTTATTTTGATATAAATCTAAAGGAGTAGTAGTATGGCAAATAAGTATGATAGAAAACTAGCAACAAGTTATGCATTGAAGTACGCTCTTGAGGCAAACAAAAAATATAAGTTCTACGAATTTGTGAATGGAAGTGGAGGGGATTGTACTAATTTTGTTTCTCAGTGTTTAAGGGCCGGGGGAGCAACTATGGATTACAATAATATTAGACCTTGGTGGTATGAGGGGAGCGGTAAAGCATCAATCTGTTGGGCTGTTGCTAATTCCCTATTCTGGTATTTAAAAACCAATCAAAAACTAAATAGAAATGTTATTAAGGGTTCTGAGATAGAGGATTTAAGTAAACTTGAAATTGGGGATGTAGTATTTTACGAAAACTATAATAATTCTATTTTTCATGCTGCAATAATAACATCATTTATAGAAGAGTCCGGAAGTAAGGAACCTCGAATATCTCAACATTCATACAATCAAATTAATGAAACATATATAAAGAGTTATGATTATAAAAAAGCGCATTTTCTTAAAATTACATTATGATAACTACATGTGTTATTTTTAATTTAATAGTACTCAAATTTAGATATTAAAAAATATAGACTTACAAATTAGTAAGTCTATATTTTTATTTACTATTTTTGATAAAATATACAGTAAAAAAAGGTTTTTTTTGGAATTGTGACGAAAGTAAATATAGAAAAGAAAATTTAATGTTTGTTATTATATTAGGAGGGGTTAAAGTGACAGAAAATTTGCTGAAAATATTGGTTTGTGATGATTCTATGCTAATTAGAAAAAAGTTAAAAGAGGTATTAAAAAGTTGTGGGTACACTAATATTTTAGAAGCATCTAATGGGCAAGAAGCCGTAGACAGTTACAAAGAGAATAATCCCGATTTGGTATTTATGGATATCATTATGCCTTTTAAAAATGGAATTGAGGCTGTTAAAGAAATAATAGAATTTGATAATGATGCAAGGGTAGTAATGGCTTCTTCAGCTGGAACAAAAGAACACGTAAAAGTTGCGATAAAAGCAGGAGCATTTGAATTTGTTCAAAAACCTTGGGAAAAGGAACAAATCAATAAAATTCTTCTTAATCTAAAATAAGTGAGGAGGTCATGCAATGTTTAGTCAATATTTTGGTCAATATTTATTAAATGAAAAATATTTAACAACTGAGCAATTAAAGACGGCAGTAGAATACCAACAATCAGTACGATTAAAGCTAGGGGTTTTGGCAGTAAATGCAGGATATATGAACGCGGATCAAGCAAATAATGTACATTCAATGCAAACAAAACTTGATAGGCGGTTTGGAGAAATAGCGGTTGATATGGAATATTTAAAAGAAGAACAAGTAGATGAATTGCTTTCATCTCAAAGATTTGGACATCTTCTGCTTGCACAAGCACTAATTGATAAAAATTATATGTCATTAGTAAAGTTTGAAGAGGCAATTTACGAGTATAAGAAAAAATATAATATTTCGGAAGCTCAGTTTGATAAATTGCAAAGAGATGATGTAAATGAGATTATAGATATTTATGTAAATTTAAAAAATGATAAATGTGGTACAGAAATAAAAAATTACATAGCGTTATTTATGAGAAATGTAATTCGGTTTATTGATTCTGAGGTTTATACGAATAAAATTATGAAAGTTAAAGAATTCAAGACAGAATGTTGTGTAAGTCAAAGAATAAAAAATTCAATTAATTTTTCCACTTACATTAATGCAAAGGAAGATGTTTTTGCATTAGTAGCATCTAGATATGCAGAGGAGGAATTATTAATTGTAGATGAAATGGCTAAAGATTCTGTAGGTGAATTTTTGAATTTAAACAATGGGTTATATCTTGTAGGAATGTCTAATATAGGCATAGAACTTGACATGGAGCCTCAGGCAGAATTTTTTGGAAAAATAATATATTCAAGCTATGTTATCCCAATAGAATTACCTTTTGGTACAATGGAACTTATTATATCTCATTTGTAGATAAATATTATTAAAATTACATGCTTTTATATGTAAATAATATAGGTTAATAATAAAAAAGGTAATAAGATTAAAATTGTAATTTTATCTGTAAAATGATACAATGAACTCATAATAAAAAGTAAATATAATAAATAAATTTTGTGAAAAATATTTTAAAATAATTAATGGGGTGAGGTCTGTGTTAGCCTATAATAAAATTTCTGAAACTGAAAAACCTGAAACAACATCAAACATAGACATAGATAAACTTACCTGCGTTAAAATCAATATGGGGTTAAAATCTAATTTATTCAGAAAACACCTAGAAGCGGAACTCGCTTTCTAGGTGTTTTATTTTTGAAATTTGTGATATGTGAAATTTTTAAAATATTATTTATTATTATGTTATGCTTTGTTAAAAAATAAAAAGGACTAAAAGGAGAATTTATTTATGAATAAAAGCGAAATTATAATTAAGGGACTACCTGTAAAAACAAATAGGCTAGAGAGTGGAGATGTTAATTTACTCTTTAAAATAGGAACTTATGATGATATGGAATCAGTTTATAGAGTAGTTGTAAAAAAAGATTATTGGAGAGATGCTGTAATAGGTATGGAGGATGTAAATTATTTTGTGATTAAAGGAGAACTTAAAGCATGTGTAAATCGAAAAGGTACACCTTTTATTTCAGTAGAAGCAACATCAATAAAAATATTTCACTTGTTAAAAGACGAAAATGGGCAAATAGATTTAAATTGTGAAATGCCAACTGGAACTGATGAAATAATGGATATATCAAAGCTAGTAAATGAAAATGAAAGTATGTCTTTAAAACGATCAAAAAACAAGGCATTAAATTATATGAAAAATAATAATAAGTTTAATAAACCAATTGTCGTTAAAAAAGGAAGTCTCGTCATTGTATCAGGACATGATCAATACGCAGCAGCACAGGAACTTGGAATAAATAATGTTCCAATTTCATATTCGGATAATTAGCAAGCGGGAACTTTGTTCCCGCTTGTTTTTCGTTAAGGATAAATTAAAACAAAATATTTAATATATATACAAAATAAAATACTTTTAATATATCTGAATTTCTAACAAAACAATAGTCACACTTATAATCGAATAAGCATAATATAAAGAATAGCTGCATAAATTGCAGCTTTTTTTTATAATTAGATTTACAATTTTAAATTAAATTAAACGAGTCATGCAATTATTATAAAAATAAAAGATTTGAAATATTTATTTTTAATTAATTCAAAAAACATTGAAAAGCGTAAAATTATATGATATTATTAATAAAAATTACAAATTATGAATAATGTATAAATCAATTATTCATAATTTGCAATCGTGTGGTAATTGTTTTACAGGATATTAATACACAATTATTTGGAAATGTGTAAGTAATATTTATCTGAAATAATATGAAATTTAGGGGGGGTTATTAAATGTTTAAAAAGAAAATGTCTTTATTACTATCTATGGCTATGGCTATAGGATTACTTGCAGGATGCGGTGCCAAAAGTGCATCAACTACAGGGGATATCAAAATTGGAGTTGTGTTACCACTCACAGGTGCGGTTTCATCTTTTGGAAAATCTGGACAAAATGGAATAAAATTATTAGAAGATCAAGTTAATAAAGACGGTGGAATTAATGGACGAAAGATTAAATTTATTTACGAAGATGATGAGGGCAAACCAGATACAGCAACAACAGTTGGTACAAAACTTATTAGTAGTGATAATGTTGTAGCAATAGTTGGACCATTAACAAGCGGATCTGCTATAGCACTAGGACCAATAGCTACTCAAAGTAAGGTGCCAATGATTACAGGAACAGGAACAAATCCAGACGTTACAACTAAAGGAGGAGAATATGTTTATAGAGCGTGTTTTATAGATCCTTTCCAAGGAACAGTTGTGGCAAAATTTGCATCAGGAGATTTAAAGGCAAAAACTGCTGCTATTCTTTATGATAATGGTAATGATTATTCTAAAGGCTTGGCTGAGTACTTCGAGAAGGCTTTTGTAGCTGCAGGTGGAAAAATAGTTGCTAAAGAAACTTATGCTACAGGTGATAAAGACTTTAAAGCTCAACTTACAAAAATAAAACCAACAAAACCCGATGTAGTATTACTTCCTGATTATTATTCAACAGTTGGAAACATTGCAAAACAAGCAAGAGCAATCGATATTAATGTTCCATTATTAGGTGGAGATGGTTGGGATTCTGCAGAATTATTTAAAGTTGGTGGAGCTGCAGTTAATGGATGTTACTTATCTGATCATTACTCAGCACAGGACAAAGCAGCACTAGCTGTTACATTTAGGAAAGAATACAAAGCAAAATACAACTTGGAAGCAGATGCTATGGCAGTTTTAAATTATGATGCAGCAAAAATAATGGTAGAAGCTATAAAAACTGCTGGCAAAACGGATGGTCCAAGTATTATAACAGCACTTGCAAAAACAAATCTTGAAGTAATATCTGGTAAAGTAACTTTTGATAAGAACAGAGATGCAATTAAAGGAGCTGTAATTTTAAAAGTTATAGACGGTAAGTTCAATTTTGTTAAGAAGCTTGTTCCTTAATAAATAAAGTTAGTAGACATACCTCATTAATAAATTGGGGTATGTCTGTATTTTAAAATATAAACAAATGGAAATGGGGGGAAATATATGGAACTTTTACAACAGATTATTAATGGCCTATCATTAGGTTTCGTGTATGCATTAATTGCAATTGGTTATACAATGGTATATGGAATTATTGGACTTATAAATTTTGCTCATGGTGATGTTTTTATGGTCGGAGGATATTTTGGCTTTTTCGCTGCAACCATGCTACATTTAAGTTTTATACCTACATTATTAATAGCAATGGGTGCGGCAGCATTAACAGGTGTGGTTGTTGAAAAGATAGCATACAAGCCTTTAAGAAATTCACCAAAACTATCTATATTAATAACAGCTATTGCAATGTCAGTACTTCTTGAGAATTTAGTAAGACTCAAGATGACGACTGATCCACAAACATATCCAGAGACGCTTTTGCCAGCACATGTTATTCATTTTGCAGGTTTAAGCATTGATAATCGTCAACTTATAATTATAGGAATATCGATAGTACTTGTTATAATACTTCAATTTATAGTTTTCAAAACTAAAACAGGTAAAGCAATGAGAGCAGCTTCTTTTGATAAGGATGCAGCAGCTCTTATGGGAATCAACGTGAATTCAATTATTTCAATAACTTTTGCAATTGGTTCAGCTTTAGCCGGAGCTGCAGGAGTTCTTGTAGGGATTTTGTATTCAAGTATAGACCCTTATATGGGAATAATGCCTGGTCTAAAAGCTTTTGTTGCAGCGGTCCTAGGCGGAATTGGTATAATTCCAGGTGCTTTATGGGGCGGACTAATAATGGGGCTAGTTGAAACTTTTAGTAAGGTTTATATATCATCTAGTTACTCAGATGCTATAGCATTTTCAATTCTTATTATTATTTTAATTGTTAAGCCTTCTGGACTTCTTGGTAAGAAAACCAGAGAGAAAGTGTAGGTGATGAAAATGAGGAAAGAACTTAAAAATACTATTATATTACTTGTTATTGGAGTTATATTGTTTTTCACTTTATCATTTTTAATGGATACTGAAATATTAAATAGATATTATGCAAGAATAGTAATTCTAATTTGTATTAATGTCATTCTTGCAGTAAGTTTAAATCTTATTATAGGAATTACAGGACAGTTAACACTTGGACATGCAGGATTTATGTCTATAGGAGCATATGCAGCGGCAATGGCTACAATTCAATTAAATTTACCGTTTCCTATAGCACTTCTTCTTGGTGGATTGGCTGCTGGGTTAATCGGATATCTTATTGGTCTTCCGACTTTAAGTTTAAAGGGTGATTATCTTGCCATAACTACTTTAGGTTTTGGAGAAATAATAAGAGTTGTTATCACAAATATAGAACAGCTTGGAGGAGGACGTGGACTTTCGGGAATACCTCCTAAAACTAATTTTGCTTGGGTGTTTTTTATAATGGTACTAACCATTTTAATAATTTACAATATAGCACGTTCTTCGCAAGGTAGAGCTATGATGTCAGTACGCGAGGATGAAATAGCTGCAGAGGCTATGGGTATTAACACTACAAAGTATAAGATTATGGCTTTTGTTATAGGGTCATTCTTTGCAGGTATTGCAGGTGGATTATTTTCACATTATCTAATGTATATTAAACCAGAACAATTTGGGTTCTTAAAATCAGTAGATTTAGTTACTTATGTAGTTATGGGCGGAATGGGAAGTTTAACAGGTAGTGTATTATCAACAGGAATACTCACAGTTCTTCCAGAATTCCTAAGATTTATGAATGATTATAGAATGATTATCTATCCACTTGCTCTTATTGTTATTATGAGATTTAGACCACAAGGTTTAATGGGAACAAAAGAATTATCTATGAAAATATTTGATAAATTTTCAAAAGGAAGTGATAAAGATGCAGCTTTTAAAGGTAAATGATCTTACAATTAAATTTGGTGGGCTAACAGCTGTTTCTGATTTCACACTTAACCTTTCTGACCATGATCTTGTAGGGTTAATTGGACCTAATGGAGCAGGGAAAACTACAATTTTTAATATGTTAACAGGTGTATATGCTCCAACATCTGGAACTATTGAATTTAATGGAGAGTTTATACAAGGCATAAAACCTTATGATATTACTAAAAAAAGAATTGCTAGAACTTTTCAGAATATAAGATTATTTAAGGACTTAACAGTTCTTGATAATGTGAAAATATCATTTAATTATAATGTTAAATATAATTTGTTCCATTCAATATTAAGGCTTCCAAAGTTTAATAAAGAGGAAGCTGAGATTGAAGAGAAAGCACTTGAAATTCTTAAGGTATTTAATCTTGAAGGTAAGAGAGATGAGCTTGCATGCAATCTGCCCTATGGAGAACAACGAAGACTTGAAATAGCGAGAGCTCTTGCCGCAGAACCTAAATTATTATTACTAGATGAACCCGCAGCTGGTATGAATCCAAAGGAAACTCATGAATTAATGGGGCTCATAAATTGGGTAAGGGATGAATTCAAGATAGCTATATTATTAATTGAGCATGACATGAAACTAGTTATGGGAGTTTGCGAGAGAATAATAGTCGTAGATTACGGTAAGGTAATAGCAGAGGGTTCGCCTGATGAAATAAAGAACAACCCTAAGGTAATTGAGGCATACCTTGGAGAGGAGGTAACTGATGCTTAAAATTGATGAGTTAAATGTAAACTATGGTGCAATACATGCATTACATGATATTAGTTTGCATGTAAAAGAGGGAGAAATAGTTACACTTATAGGTGCTAATGGGGCTGGAAAAACTTCAATATTAAGAGCTATCTCAGGTCTTATTCCTATAAAGTCAGGTAGCGTTTTATTTGAAGGCAAACCAATTCATAATACTGCCGCTTATAAACTCTCAAAGCTAGGTATTGCACATGTGCCAGAGGGGAGAAGAATATTTGCTAATATGTCAGTTATGGAAAATCTAGAACTAGGAGCTTATATTAGAAAAGATAAGAGCGATGTAGCAAAAGACTATGAGATGGTTTTTGACAAATTTCCAAGGCTTAAAGAAAGAATAAAGCAAATGGCTGGAACATTAAGTGGTGGAGAACAGCAAATGCTTGCTATGGGAAGAGCCCTCATGGTAAGACCAAGAATATTACTGTTAGATGAGCCATCTATGGGACTCGCACCACTGGTAGTAAGAAATATATTCTCTATAATAGAAGAAATAAATAAGTCAGGAACTACAGTTTTGCTTGTAGAACAAAATGCTCATATGGCACTATCGATTGCACATAAAGCATATGTTTTAGAAACTGGAAAAATAGTTTTAGAAGGTAGTGCGAAAGAGTTATTAACTAATGATGCTATAAGAAGTGCATATCTTGGCGAGTAAGGTTCTTTGTACTAAAATGTTAATGTGATTGTTATTTACTCACTCCTATTTTGGAGTGAGTTTTTGTACGTTACTGGAATAAAAAGATGTTGAGAATATGTTTGAATATAGGATGCATTCAAGTTATAATATAGTATGTAAACAAGCTATATTATATTAAATATGATACTTTGTTTGTTTTGTAGATTTATATTAATGTTTGGAGGGACCAAATGCGTTGCAAGAGCTGTAATAATGAATTTATTAATATTAATGGATTAAAGTTTTGCCCATATTGTGGAGAAAAAATAGAAGAAAAAATAGATGCGCAAAGTGAAACTATTCCTAATGATAAAGGAACTGGAAATGAAAAAAATATAGTTGAGCCGCCCTTAGATGAGAAAAAAGAGCAAGATACTTCGACTATGCCTGTAATATCAGATAAAGATATAAGAAAGTATAAAAGAGATAAAATTTTTGATTGGGTTAAGAAAACATTTATACATAGGAAAGTAATTATACCTATGATAGCAATAATTTCTGTAATTACAGTATTAGTATTTGCATACTCATTTTTTATCGTTAGACCTATTGATGATGTAAGAATAAAGGAAGACCTTATAGGAACAGTTGTAACACTTCCGAAGGGGACAATCATAAGAATTAACAAAGATAACATGAAAAGCTTAATTATAAGTAATCGGAATACACAAAAGAGTAAAGATGAAATAAACGTATCGGTAACTCTAAATAATGATGCTGTTGAGGCAAAGGTTCTGTTAGCGGTAGTGTATCTTAGAGGAGGTAAAAACGAATGGAAAGCTAATGGAAAACCAGTACTCCTTAATATTACTTCAGTGAAACCAGTGGTAGGAATAAATGATAAGATATTCTTAGCTGAATTAAAAAAATTAAAAATGACTATCGGGAATACACAAGAAGCATTAGATGGACAAAATGTTAAAAATATTGAGATAACATTAAGGACACCAGACCTTCAAAACGGAAAAGAAAAAATCTTAGTTGCAACGACTATAGATAGCGGGCTTCTTAAGGTCTCTGGAAAAATAAAATGTAGTCTTGTTTTTGAGAATGAAGCTTGGAGTATTAATTCTATAGAAGCAAATAGCGTAGATGATTTTAAGCTAGCACTATCGCCAGCTTTTTCAGATGAAAAGGTTATTCAACTTATAAGAAATCAAGGACTTGCGGAAACGGTATCCTATTCTGATTTTTTTGGAGGCAAAGGATTCACTGTAAAGGATGGATTTACTAAGAGTATTAATATATCAGAAAAAACGTTTAATGCAAAAAAAGGAACACTAAATCTTACTGCCAAGAGAGAAAATGTAGCAGGAGAAATAAAGTCAGTATTATCAACTAATTATACTTTCTCGATATCTTTAAGCGATATATCTTTATTAAACGGATCAGAAACTACCGTTGATAGTGCCTCGGTAAACAATATTCCTGAGTCGTTAATTATACCTTCTATTACTAATGGTGAAATTGAAGGAAGTAATCTGCTTTTCTGGTGGTCTAATAACCACAAGGTAACAGAGGAAGAATCGAAGACTTTTAAAACTGATAAGACATTATCCACAAAAGGCTTAAAAAATATAAAATATGTTTATGGAAATATTACGTATAAAGATGATAAAAACAATAAAAATAATGATAGAAATGTTTCTATTGTAGCAGTTTACTTTCTGGTTTATGATGAAACCGATGGATATAATTGGAAAATAAATAAACTAATTAGTGAGGACTCACCTAATTATAAGACATATATTAATTTAAAAAATGGTCAATAGTTCTTTATAACAAAATTAGCCTAAAGCGATTGCTTTAGGCTAATTTTACTTATGCGCCCGGATTGGGCGAAATCACTCCTTCTTAAATAGTTTCAAATAATTTTCATACCCGACCTCCTTAAGTTTGTTAACTGGTATAAATTTTAATGATGCGCTATTTATGCAATATCTTAATCCGCCGTCATCACGAGGACCATCATCGAAAACATGACCTAGATGGCTGTCACCATAAAAACTTCTTACTTCTGTTCTCATCATCCCAAGGGTTATATCTTTATTTTCTTTAACATTATCATTATTCACAGGTTTAGTAAAACTAGGCCATCCACAACCTGAATCAAATTTATCAAGAGAAGTAAATAATGGTTCGCCGCTGCCTATATCTACATATATTCCTTCTTCTTTGTTATTCCAGAATTCATTGTCAAAAGATCTTTCAGTTGCATTTTCCTGAGTTACTTCAAACTGAATTTGTGTTAATTCTTTTTTTAACTGTTCTTTACTTTTTTTTGTATATAACTTTTTTTCCATAACAAAAACCTCCTTTAAAAATGTATATTATTTTTTCTAAATGATTTTAGAGATATATGAAGCTTAACCATTTTACAATATTTAAGCAAGTTATAGTTAGTATATACTAAATTTACAAAAAAGTACTGATATTATTTACTATGTAAGGTGATATCATTAAAATTGTTAATATTGAAGCGACCCATGGGATGAGTTTATAACATATATATAAGGCTAAGCACCTAATTTTTTTAGGTTAATTAATATCAGTAAACGTAAACAATTAAAAATATAAGGGAAAAACGTGTATTTTATTAAATAATTATGCAAATATAGATAATGTATTTAATTTATTTAATCATATGATATAATATACCTAATAATATTATTTAAGAGGTGATTTTGTATGGACAATATCGATATTAAAATACTTAAACTTTTGCAACAAAATTCTAGAGTTACAGCTTCTGAAATAAGCACTCAAATTAATTTATCCATACCTGCAGTAGGAGATAGATTAAAAAAACTTGATAATGCTGGCATTATTGAAAAATATACTATAATATTAAATGCTAAAAAATTCAACAAAGATCTTATGATAATAACCTTTGTATCACTTGAATCACCGAAGTTTACAGATTTGTTTATTAATACGATTCTAGTAGATAACGAAATTGTAGAATGTCATTATTTGGCTGGTGATTATGACTATGTTTTAAAAATTATTACAGAGAGTACAGAAAGCTTAGAAAGAATTTTAAACAAAATAAAAAATATACCAGGTGTTCAAAAAACTAAGACTACAGTTTCTCTTTCTACAATAAAAAATAATTATTCTATTATACCAAGTGAAATTATTAATTAGATTATAAAGTAAGATTAATAAAAAATATAGAGAGGAAGGTAATTTAAATGAATTTTAGATTAGAAAGCGATTCAATTGGATCAAAACAAGTACCAATGGAGGCATATTATGGGGTACAGACTTTAAGGTGTGCTGAGAATTTTAAAATAACAGGACTAGGAATGTTAAAGGAATTTATCAAAAGCCTTGCAGAAATAAAAAAGGCAGCAGCAATAACAAATAATGAAGTTGGGCTTTTAGATAAAAAGATTGAAGAAGCTATTATAGTGGCCTGTGATGAAATAATAGAGGGTAAGCTGCAAGATCAATTCATAGTAGATCCTATTCAAGGTGGAGCAGGTACAAGTATGAATATGAATTCTAATGAAGTAATTGCAAACAGAGCTATAGAAATACTTGGAGGACAAAAGGGAGATTATAGTATAGTTCACCCTAACGACCATATAAATTATGGACAATCTACAAATGATGTTATTCCTACAGCAGGTAAAATGACCGCCTTAAAACTTATTCCAAAGGCAATAGCTGAACTTTCTAAACTTTATGATGCTTTTAACGAAAAATCAAAAGAGTTCGATGATGTTATAAAAATGGGAAGAACTCAGATGCAAGATGCAATTCCAATAAGGCTTGGACAAGAATTTAAAGCTTACAGTTCAGTTATAAGGAGAGATATCTTACGACTTGAAAAAGCTAAGGAAGAATTAAAAGTTGTAAATATGGGTGGTACTGCAATCGGAACTGGTATGAATGCTGATATACAATATTTTAACAAGATAGTACCAAATATTTCTAAAATATCAAATATAGAATTAAAACAAGCTATAGATTTAATAGATGCAACGCAAAACTTAGATGGCTTTGTAATAGTATCTAGTGTTATTAAAGCTTGCGCAGTTAACTTATCAAAAATAGCAAATGATTTAAGACTTATGTCATCAGGGCCAAGAACGGGATTTGGTGAGATTAATCTTCCATCAAAACAAAATGGTTCTTCTATGATGCCAGGAAAAGTAAATCCTGTAATACCAGAAGTAATAAGTCAAGTAGCTTTCAATATTATAGGAAATGATATAACAATAACTATGGCTGCAGAAGCTGGCCAATTGGAACTAAATGCTTTTGAACCAGTTATATTCTATAATTTATTTCAATCTATAGAGACTCTAACTAATGGAGTAAACACTTTTGTTGTTAACTGTGTTTCTGGAATAACTGCAAATAGAGAAAGATGTAAAGAATTGGTGGAAAATAGTGTTGGTATTATTACAGCAATTTGCCCACATATTGGTTATAAAAAGGCTGCTGAAATTGCAAAAATTGCTTTAAATAGTAAACAATCAGTAAGAGAATTAATATTAAAAGATGGGATTTTAAGTGAAAATGAACTTAATGATATATTAGATATAGAATTAATGACGAAGCCTGGTATATTAGCAAAAGAATTAATGGTAGTTTAAAAAAGAGAGCGATTTAAATATATGTGATCCCCATTAAATGGACATAACTATTAAATAGTTATAAAATCCATTTGGTGGGGCTATTTTATGTGGTATGATGCATATATTATTATTTCAAAAGCAAAGAGAGTTATATTAGTAGGATATAATGATAATACAGATTTAAAAAAATTAAGGGGTATAATATTATGGGAAATGAGAAATTATCAGAGAATATTAATAATTTAGAGAAAAAACTTATAAGTATAAGGCATAGCTTGCATAAACATCCAGAGTTATCTAATGAGGAATTTGAAACAACTAAAACTTTACGCAAATTACTAAACGAGGCTGAAATTCGTGTACTTAATTTACCACTAGAAACAGGACTTGTTGCAGAAATAAAGGGAGATAGGGAAGGACCTATTATTGCTATTCGTGGAGATATTGATGCACTCCCTATTTTTGAGGAAACAGATTTAGAATATAAATCACAAGTTATTGGTAAAATGCATGCATGTGGTCATGATTTTCATGCATCTGTTATTTTAGGTGCAGCTTATTTATTAAAGCAGCAAGAATCAACACTCGCAGGAACGGTAAGAATTATATTTCAGCCAGCGGAGGAGTTAGGACACGGGGCGGAAAAGGTCATAGAAAGTGGTGGATTATCTAACGTAGCTGCAATTTTTGGACTCCATAGTGCACCAGATTTAGATGTGGGAAGTTTTGGAACAAAGGTGGGAGCAATGACTGCAGCCGTTGATAGGTTTGAAATTGAAATTGAGGGTATTGGTACTCATGCGTCATCACCAGAAAAGGGAATTGACCCAATTATTGTTGCGGCTCACATAATTACAGCGCTCCAGACAATTGTTAGCCGTAATGTTAGCACATTTGATCAAGTACTTATTAGTGTCACTCATATTGAAGGTGGTAACACGTGGAATGTAATACCAACTAAGGCTTATCTTGAAGGGACTGTACGTACCGTTAATGCTAAAACACGTGAGTTTGTTCCAAATAAAATGAGACAAATAGTTAAAGGAATGGCGGACTCATTTGGAGCAACTGCTGAGCTTAAATGGTACAGCGGCCCACCAGCAACAAATAACAATGAAGATTGGACAGCAGTTGCATTAGACGTTGCACAGATTCAAGGATATGTTATTAAAAAACTTCCGGACACATTAATTGGTGAAGATTTTGCAGTTTACCAAGAGAAAATACCGGGTGCATTTGTAAATATTGGTACAGGTGTATCATATTCACTTCATCATCCCAAATTTAATGTAGATGATGATGCACTTTTGCCAGCTGCCAATTACTTTGCAAAACTGGCTCAGTGTGCATTGGTTATACTTAAAGAAAAATAATTCTAATTAATATGGACTAAAAAACACATTCCTATAAATATAGGAATGTGGTTTTTACTTTTATAAAATTATAGTTCTAATGCTCTTGTTAAATCAGCAACTATATCAGAAACATTTTCAACACCCACTGATAATCTTACTAAATGATCAGTTATTCCAATTTCTTGTCTAATTTCATATGGAATTGCAGCATGTGTCATAGTTGCAGGATGGCAGATTAATGATTCTACTCCTCCTAGGCTTTCTCCAAAAGTTATTAATTCTAAACTTTCTAAGAACTTTTTATAATCATAATCTTTATTTAGAACAAAAGAAATGATACCACCATATCCGTTTGCTTGTTTTTCTTGTATTTTATGTCCAGGATGGTCAACAAATCCTGGATAATATACTTTTTCTACTTCTTTTCTATCTCTTAAGAATTCAGATACAACTTTTGCATTTGAGTTGTGTCTGTCCATTCTTAGTGCTAGAGTTTTGATACCCCTTATTAATAAGAAAGAATCAAATGGTGATAAAATTCCACCAGTAGAGTTTTGTATGAATACAATTCTTTCTGCAAGTTCTTTATTATTTACGACAACAAGGCCTGCAATTAAATCACTGTGTCCACTTAGATATTTTGTAGCGCTATGAATAACTATATCAGCACCAAGGGTAATTGGTTTTTGTAGGTATGGAGTCATAAACGTATTATCTACAATTAAGAGTAAGTTATTCTTTTTAGCAATTTTTGCAACTGCAACAATATCTGTAATACCCATTAAAGGATTTGTTGGTGTTTCTATAAAAATAGCTTTTACACTATCATCAATTTTGTTTTCTAACTGAGTTATATCAGATGAATCAAATAAAGTATAATGTATACCAAAATTATTGAAATATTTGTCTATAACTCTAAATGTTCCACCATAAATATTATTTGATATTAAAATTCTATCTCCTGTTTTAAATAGTGACAATGTAGCAGTTGTGGCTGCCATACCTGAAGCAAATGCGAAACCTGCATAACCTTGTTCAAGATCTGTAATGAGTTTTTCGACGGCTTCGCGTGTTGGATTTCCTGATCTTGAATACTCATAAGCATTATCAGAATCAAATTTACCTTTTTTGAACGTAGATGTCTGATAAATGGGAACATTTACTGCACCAGTACGAGCATCCCCATCTATCCCACCGTGTATTAATAATGATTCGATTTTTATATCTTTTTTCATAATTTTTCCTCCTCTATTAATTTGATAGTGTTAACACTATCTTTGTTTTATTTATTTAAAACCCTGCTATTGCAAGGATTGTAGCTGTTTTTAGCACAAAAAACAATGACCCCCTCTATTTGGTATAATTGTTG
>NZ_JAHLDV010000021.1 GCF_018861865.1 Clostridium frigoris | reverse complement strand
TTTGTTTAGCAAACTTACCCACAAGCATATGCCTTATATGTAGTTTCTGTTCGTCAGACCAGAGTTTTGCTGCCGACTTCCTTCAGATTCCACCTCACGGTGGACACCCTTATCTTAAGCTAACGGTTAGCACTATCGGCCCCCGTATCGGACTTTCACCGACGAGTAAACGCCCATGCCGGGCACACTAAAAAACCCTACAAACATAAATGTTTGTAGGGTTTTCAACTTTGCTATTATTATCTCTTTGAAAATTGAGATGCTCTTCTTGCTTTTTTAAGACCGTATTTCTTTCTTTCTGTCATTCTAGGATCTCTTGTTAAAAATCCTGCTTTTTTAAGTTCTGGTCTTAAATTCAAATCAGCTTTTAATAAAGATCTAGAAATACCATGTCTTATTGCTCCAGCTTGACCTGTGTATCCGCCACCATTAACATTAACTAAAACATCAAATTTATCTTTAGTTCCAGTTAATACTAACGGCTGGTTAACTATAAGAATTAAAGTTTCTAATCCAAAGTAGTTTTCTATAGCTCTTTTATTTATAGTAATTTTACCTTCTCCAGGTACAAGTCTTACTCTAGCAACTGATGTCTTTCTTCTTCCTGTTCCTATATATTGAACTTTTGCCATTATATATCCTCCCTTCGAATCTAATTAGTATTTAAGTACTAGTACTTCTGGGTTTTGAGCTTCGTTCTTATGTTCTGGTCCTCTGTAAACAATCATTTTTTTAAGTGTTTGACGACCTAATGGTCCCGTTGGAAGCATTCTTCTAACTGCCTCTTCAAAAATGAACTCAGGCTTTTTAGCTAGTGCAATTCTATATGGAACTTCTTTTAATCCACCTGGATAATGAGAATGATGTCTTAACATTTTTTGGTCTAATTTCTTACCAGTTAAAACTATCTTATCAGCATTAATTACAATTACAAAGTCACCTGTATCTACAGATGGTGTAAATGTTGGTTTATGTTTTCCTCTTAATATTGAAGCTATTTGGCTAGCTGCTCTTCCTAAAACTTTTCCTTCTACGTCTACAACGAACCATTTTCTTTCTACTTCTAGTGGTTTTGCTAAGTATGATTTCATTATTTTCCCTCCCTGAACTTTTAACAATTAAAACTCTATGCTAAAGATCCGGGGCTAGTGGATCTTATACACGATATTTTATACAAACATTTATAAGTATAATACATTCTACCGGGTGTGTCAATGCTTTTACATAAGCATATTACAACTTTATTACTTTTATTTTAATAAAAAACCTCTTCTAAACATAATCCATTCGCTGGAACCGATTTTCCAGCCTTTGATCTCTGTTTCGACTCAATTATATCTTTAATCTCACTTGGTTTTATTTTCTCTTCTCCAACTCTGATTAATGCTCCAACTATTATTCTAACCATATTGTATAGAAATCCATCAGCAGCAACATATATTTTTATAAACTCTTCATTCTTTACAATATCTAACCTAGAAATAGTTCTTACTGAAGTTTTTGCAGAGCTTCCCAAATTTTTGAAAGCAGAAAAATCATGGGTACCTATAAAATACTCAGCCCCTAGTTGCATAGCCTCTACATCCAATATTCGCCTATGTTGATATATGTAATTACGTCCTACTGCAATAGCCTCTCGCCTATTAATTATAGTATAGCTATACATTTTACCTATACTATTATACCGTGAGTGAAACTCATATGGAACTTCAAAAGAATTTAAAATAACAATATCCCTTGGGAGCTTACTATTAATAGCTCCTGTGAATTTTTCTATCATTATTTTGCTATTAGTATAAAAGTTACCTGTATAACCCTTAGCATGAACTCCGGCATCAGTTCTACTAGAACCTGTAATCTGGGTTTTTTCGCGTGTAAGTTCCTCTATAGCGCTCTCAATTTTTTCTTGAATAGTCATAACATTATTTTGTCTTTGCCATCCTGAGTAATTTGTTCCATCGTATTCTATAATAATCTTAATGTTTCTCACTACATCACGCCCCTTTCTATTTATACCTAGGATTTAACAACCCTTTGTATTTTAGCAGAATATTATGTTCTACTAACAATAGTAATGACAAACAGTAGTATAAATGAACAACTTGCAATATAATCTCTTTTAGTTACTTTTAGTTGCTTCATTCTAGTTCTTCCTTCTCCCCCCTTATAACATCTAGATTCCATAGCCATCGCTAATTCATCCGCCCGCCTAAAAGAACTTATAAATAAAGGTACTAGAATAGGAATTAAACTTTTGGCCCTGCTTATTAAATTACCAGATTCAAAATCAGCACCTCTGGCCATTTGTGCTTTCATTATTTTATCAGTCTCATCCATTAACGTCGGAATAAACCTTAATGCTATAGTCATCATCATTGCTAACTCATGAGCTGGCACACCTATTTTTTTAAATGGATTAAGGAGGCTCTCTATGCCATCAGTTAGTTCTATTGGCGATGTTGTAAGTGTTAATATAGATGTTCCCATAATTAAAAAAACTAGTCTAATAATCATAAACGCGGCAATAATTAAACCTTCTTTATAAATTTTTATAAAATGCCATTGAATAAGTGGAAGACTTCCATTTCCCCCAGTCATAAAAATATTTAGTATTGCCGTAATAAGTAATAAAACTAAAATAGGTTTTAAGCCATTGTAAATATACTTTACAGATAGATTTGCAATTAGTATTGTGACTAAAATAAATATAAGTACATATAAGTAGCCTATAAAATTATTAACTAGAAATAGGTCAATAATAAATAATATAGATATTAATATCTTAAATCTTGGATCTAACTTATGTATAAAAGAATTTCCTGGTATATATTGTCCTATTGTAATATCTTTGATCATACAAATTCCTCCAAACGCTGTAAAAAGAACATATTACGGTTCCAAATATGATTTTTATTCAAGCAAAAGAGCTACATTACTCTTTATTGAGTATCTTAAGCAACTCTTGTTTAGCTTTTTCTATGGTAAATATATCTTGAGATAAATCAAATCCTCTATTACGAAGTTCCCTAATTAAATATGTTACCTGTGGTACTGCAAGCCCAACGCTTTCTAATGTATCTATCTCTCTAAAAATTTTCTCAGGTGTTCCATCTAAGATACATTTTCCTTTATCCATTACTAAAATTCTATTTGCAACTTTAGCTACATCTTCCATACTATGTGATACTAAAATTATAGTCATATTGTTTGCTTTATAAAGCTCAACAATTTTATTTAAGATATCATCTCTTCCTTTTGGATCAAGTCCTGCGGTTGGTTCATCTAAAATTAATACCCTTGGCTCCATAGCTACTACTCCTGCAATAGCTACTCTTCTCTTTTGACCACCACTTATCTCAAAAGGTGACTTATCTTTATATTCTCCATAATCAAGTCCAACAATTTTCATGGCGCTTTGAACTCTTCTATTTATCTCATCATTATCTAGACCTAAATTTCGTGGTCCAAATGAAATGTCTTTTTCAATAGTTTCTTCAAAAAGTTGATATTCGGGATATTGAAATACTAATCCAACTTTTTTTCTTATACTTGTTAATTTCACTTTTTTTTTCGTTATATCAATATCATCTACTAAAATCGTACCCGATGTTGGTTTTAGTAACCCATTTATATGTTGAATTAGGGTCGATTTACCAGAGCCTGTATGCCCAATGAGTGCCACAAATTCTCCTTGCTTTATTTCTATAGATACATCATCTATAGCTTTTTTTTCAAAAGGAGTTTTTGGCATATATATATAAGTTAAATTTTCTATTTTAATTGACATAATGCATTCACCATCTCATCTATAGTTAGTATACCAGATTCTATATTAATACCATTCTGTCTAAGTTCATACGCAAGCTCTGTTACCTGCGGAACATCTAAACCTATTTTTTTCATAGTAGCTACATTCTTAAATATTTCTTTTGGTTTTCCGTTCATTACAATTTTACCACTATCCATAACTACTATTCTATCCGCTTCTACTGCTTCTTCCATATTATGAGTTATTAGAATGATTGTTATCCCGTAATTTTTGTTTATCTTTTTTATAGTTCTCATAACTTCTTTTCTTCCATATGGATCAAGCATCGCTGTTGGTTCATCGAAAACAATGCATTTTGGCATCATAGCAAGAATGCCTGCAATCGCCACTCTTTGTTTTTGACCACCCGAAAGTAAATGTGGAGCATGTTTTCTATATTCGTACATATGTACACTTTTTAAAGCATCATCCACTCTTTTTCTAATTTCCTTAGGATCTAATCCTAAATTCTCTGGACCAAATGCTACATCTTCTTCTACTATGGTTGCAACAATTTGATTATCTGGATTTTGAAATACCATACCAGCTACATTTCTAATCTTCCATAAATTAGCTTCTACAGATGTTTGTAATCCATCCACATAAATTTCCCCGGTTGTTGGTATTAGTAGTGCATTTATATGCTTAGCGAAAGTTGATTTTCCTGAGCCATTATGGCCTAGTACCACTAAAAATTCACCCATATTAACCTCTAGATCTAATCCATCTACAGCCACCTTAGGTTCCTCGCCTTCACTTTGCGGGTACTTATAAACAAGTTTATTACATATAACCATTTTTTCACCCATAAGTGTCACTCCCAACGTTTATAAATATGATAAAATTAAAATCTACTAAATTAGTTAATTACAACTTCAGTAGAAATCTTTCCAAAATCAATTAAATATTAATAAGAAAATGGGGATTAAGTTTGTTCCAACTTAATCCCCTTTGCTCAAACTATACTAATTCTATTATACTCATTTCTGCTGCGTCGCCTCTTCTTGGACCCATTTTCATGATTCTAGTATATCCGCCGTTTCTCTCAGCATATTTGGGTGCAATATTATCAAATAAATCTTTAACTACGCTTTCTTCAGTAATGAATGCAAGTGCCTGTCTTCTAGCATGAAGATCTCCTCTTTTTCCAAGAGTTATCATTCTTTCAGCAAACTTTCTAGTTTCTTTTGCTCTAGTTACTGTAGTTTCGATCTTACCATACTTCAACAAATTAGTTGCAAGACTTCTAAACATTGCAATTCTTTGATCAGTGGCGCGTCCTAATTTACGGTACATTGCCATATATTTTCCTCCTTACTCTTCAGTTAGTTTTAAGTTCAAACTCAAAGCTTGAAGTTTTTGTTCAACTTCTTCAAGTGATTTCTTACCTAAATTTCTAACCTTCATCATATCATCCATTGATCTTTCTGTTAGTTCCTGAACTGTATTAATTCCAGCTCTTTTCAAGCAATTATAACTTCTAACTGAAAGATCTAACTCTTCTATAGTCATTTCAAGAACTTTTTCTTTCTTATCTTCTTCTTTTTCAACCATTATTTCAACATTATCAGCATGATCTGTTAATGTCATAAACAATTTAAAGTGTTCAATAAGAATTTTAGCTGATAAACCAATAGCCTCATCTGGTCTAATTGTTCCATTAGTCCAAATTTCAATTGTCAATTTATCATAATCAGTAATTTGGCCTACTCTTGTGTTTTCAACAGTAAAATTCACTCTTTTAACTGGAGTATAAATTGAATCAACTGGTATTGTAGCTATTGGCAATTCATCTGTCTTGTTTTTAGCCATAGACACATATCCTCTACCTTTATTAACAGTTAGTTCCATATATAATTTAGCATCGTCATCCAATGTTGCTATATGCAAATCACTATTAACTACCACTACATCTCCATCAGTGCTAATATCTGCTCCAGTAACTACTCCCGGTCCTTTAGCATCAATATATACTGTTCTAGGACCTTCTCCCTCCATTGTCAGTGCCAAGCTTTTGATGTTTAGAATTAACTCTGTAACATCTTCTTTAACACCTTTAACTGTGGAAAATTCATGAAGTACTGTATCAATCTTAACTGCTGTTGTAGCAACTCCAGGTAAAGAAGAAAGAAGAATTCTCCTTAATGCATTACCTAAAGTTATACCATAACCCCTTTCCAATGGTTCAATTATAAATTTACCATAAGAACCATCTTCAGCTGTTTCTACACATTCTATTTTTGGCTTTTCTATTTCCAACATATAAACCCTCCCTTTTTTAATTGGCAACCTATTATGAGGGCAACTGATTCTATATTGATGACTATTTACTGTATAATTCGACGATTAACGTTTCATTAACAGGAACATCTATATCTTCCCTAGTTGGTATTGCTAAAACTTTTCCTTCAAATTTTTCTAAGTTAGCTTCTAACCAATTTGGTAAGGTTTTAGGGTTTTCAAGGAAAACCTTAAACTTCTCAGTAGCTCTGCTTTTTTCACATGCAGATACTACTTCATTTACTGTTAAACTGTAAGAAGGAATATCTACCTTTTTACCGTTAACTAAGAAATGTCCGTGAGTTACTAGTTGCCTAGCTTCTTGTCTTGAATTACCATAACCCAATTTATAAACTACGTTGTCAAGTCTAACTTCTAAGAGTTTCAATAGATTCTCACCTGTTATTCCTCTTAACTTGTCAGCTTTTTCATAGTATCTTCTAAATTGACTTTCAAGTATTCCGTATATTCTCTTAGCTTTTTGTTTTTCTCTCAATTGTAATCCGTAATTGGACATTTTTTTCTTACTTTGTCCATGTTGTCCTGGTGCATAGCCTCTTCTGGCAAATGCACATTTATCTGTAAAGCATCTATCACCCTTAAGGTTCAGCTTCATACCTTCTCTTCTGCAAAGTCTACAAGTAGCTCCAGTATATCTTGCCATTCAAATTACACCTCCTGTTTTTATAAACTATAAATCAAACTCT
This sequence comes from Clostridium frigoris, assembly GCF_018861865.1. Classification (GTDB taxonomy): domain Bacteria; phylum Bacillota; class Clostridia; order Clostridiales; family Clostridiaceae; genus Clostridium_AD; species Clostridium_AD frigoris. The sequence goes on along the minus strand of NZ_JAHLDV010000021.1, from coordinate 44,484 downwards.
TCTTCTCTTTGGTGGTCTACATCCATTATGAGGAATTGGAGTAACGTCTTTGATTAATGTAATTTCTAATCCAGCCGCTTGAAGTGACCTAATTGCCGCTTCTCTACCTGCTCCTGGTCCTTTAACAAATACGTCAACACTCTTTAGTCCGTGCTCCATAGCTGCTTTTGTAGCAGCTTCTGCTGCCATTTGAGCTGCAAATGGAGTACTTTTTCTAGATCCTCTAAACCCTAATCCACCTGCACTAGACCAAGATAAAGCATTACCAGCTACATCTGTAAGTGTAACGATGGAATTATTGAAAGTAGACTTTATGTGTGCACAACCGTGCTCAACATTTTTTCTTTCTTTTTTTCTTCTACTTCTTTTAACTTTTTGAGCCATGTTATTCCCTCCTTACTATTTCTTCTTACCCGCCATTGTTTTCTTAGGGCCTTTTCTTGTTCTTGCATTAGTTTTAGTTTTTTGTCCTCTTACTGGAAGACCTTTTCTATGTCTTATACCTCTATAACATCCAACTTCCATTAATCTTTTTATATCTAATGCAACTCTTCTTCTTAAGTCACCCTCAATTATAAAATTCTTTTGAATGTATGTTCTTAACTCATTAACTTCTTCTTCAGTTAAGTCCTTAACTCTTGTATCAGGATTTATCCCAACAGATTTTATAATCCCCTGTGATTTTGTTAACCCTATACCAAATATATATGTTAAACCTATTTCAACTCTTTTTTCCCTTGGTAGGTCAATACCTGCTATTCTTGCCATTTACTGTTTACACCTCCCACGTAATTGTTGTTATAATTTTATCACATCTCAAGCTTCTAAAACGATGTAATAACGATTTATTATTAAAATATTAACTCTACATTTACTAATTATGTTAATACTTCTTATAAATAAAACCGATCAACCTTGTTTTTGTTTATGCTTAGGATTTTCACAGATAACCATTACTCTTCCTTTTCTCTTTATAACCTTACATTTTTCACACATAGGTTTAACTGATGGTCTTACTTTCATAGCTAACCCTCCTTATTACTTGTCTCTCCAAGTTATTCTCCCACGTGTTAAATCATATGGGGAAAGTTCTACTGTAACCTTGTCTCCTGGTAATATTCTTATGAAATTCATTCTTAACTTACCTGAAATATGAGCTAATATTTTATGCCCACTCTCCAATTCAACTTGAAATATTGCATTGGGCAAAGTTTCTAATACCACACCTTGCATTTCTATTATATCATCTTTTGACATAAGGTAATCAAACCTCCTTACCAATATCTGCAGACTGCAAAAATATTTTAATTTTAGAATTAGTAACATCTTTTTTAGATAAAATTATATCTCTAATTTCTTCAGCTACAGTGCCTGTAAAATTTAGATGTTTAACCTTCTTCTTTTTAGGTTTCTCTATTCTTCTTAACTCTCCATCAGAAATATACACATATTCATTATTAAGTATACCTACAACAATAAACGTTTTGTGCATATCCCTGCCCGCTTTAGAATTTACCACCTTACCTACAAGGCTATTATTCTCCAAATCATTCACCTCAATTAGTTCAATGCTAATATTTCAGGAACATAATTTATATCATCATGTCTCCTTAAAGTAAAACCCGGTTAGATGGAATTCCATGAACCACTTCATCATTAACAGATGTAAATATGAACGCTGGAAATCCACAATAACCCTTAAAAAATGGTTTATCACCCTGTTTTATTATGAACTCTTCAGCTAATTTATTTAGTTCTGCAGTGGTTATTCTAGGTTTTATTACCTCTTAATTATTGCAAGAGTTTCTGAAACCACCTTACCCGCATCTCTCATAAATTAAATTTCCACATTCTTTTTTGTATTTACTACTTTTTTATCTCATCTAAGATACTACAGATACTGTCAAATACACTGTTAATTTCTTGTGTCCCATCAACTTCTGATAATAAATTCTTGTCACCATAATACTTTATTAATGGTTGTGTTTGAGCTTCATATATGTCTATCCGTTCATTAACGGTTTCTTCAGTGTCATCAGCTCTTTGAACAAGATCACTTCCACATAAATCACACTTACCAACTATTTTCGATGGATTGAATGTAATATGATAACTAGCACCACAAGCAAGACACACTCTACGACCAGTCATTCTATCTAAAATGAATTCTTTGGGAACTTTTATTAATAATGCTACATCAAGTTGAATACCTTTTTCACCCAATAGACTTTTTAAAGCTTCACCTTGATTAACAGTTCTAGGATAACCATCTAATAAAAATCCATTATTGCAATCTTCATTATCTAACCTATCTTTAATTATATCTATAGTCAATTTATCTGGAACTAAATGTCCCTTATCAATATGTCTCTTAGCTTCAATTCCAAGAGGGGTTTTTTTAGAAATATTCTTTCTGAATATATCCCCTGTTGATATATGTGGTATGGAGAACTTGTTGCTAATTGATTTTGCTTGAGTTCCTTTTCCAGCTCCCGGAGGACCTAACAAGATTATTCTCATAGTATCATCTCCTGGTATTATTTTATTTAAGAAATCCTTTGTAATGACGCATTACCAATTGTGATTCAAGTTGTCTCAATGTTTCGATACCAACATTAACCATAATTAATAACATTGTGCCTCCAAAGTATATTCCCTTGAATTGAGTAAAACCTTCTGTAATAATAGGAAACAATGCTATAACACCTGCAAAAATTCCTCCAAGTATTGAAACCTTAGTAAGTACACTATCGATATATGTTGCCGTATTTTCTCCTGGTCTAATACCTGGTATGAAACCTGATGATTTATGCATATTTTCTGCCATTTCATCTGGTTTAAATGTTACCTGAGTATAAAACCATGTAAAAAATACTATTAATACAAAATACACCAATGCATATTTCCAACTATTTGCTTCAAATATGCTCCAAGGACTTCCTGTGATGAATTTTGCAATTGATGATGTCGGTTTTAGCTGTGCTATTGTTGCTGGGAATGTCATTACTGACATTGCAAAGATTATACCGATAACTCCAGATGCATTTACTCCAATAGGAATATGTGTTGATTGTCCTTTGAAAACTTTGTTTCCAACAGCCTTCCCTGCATATTGAACTGGGATTCTTCTTTCACTTAAACTTGCGATTACTACTGCAACTAATAATGCCACAGCAATTAAAACAAACAATATAACTTCTACAAAATTTACAGTGCCTGCCTTTTGAAGTCCAGCAATTTTATATGCAAGTGCAGGTAATCCAGATATAATATTAATAAATATTATCAATGAAACACCATTACCAATACCTTTACCTGTAATTTGTTCACCTATCCACACCAAAAATGTTGATGCAGTAGTCATCGTTAGTACCACTAAAAATATGGTTAAACTAGATGTATCCGAAAATGCCCCAGTACCTGCAATAATTGCATACATACCAAAAGCTTGCAAAGCTCCTAGTACTATTGAAGCATATCTAGTATAATCTTGTATTTTCTTACGTCCTTCAAGTCCTTCTTTAGAAAGTTGCTCTAAGTATGGAATTGCAATTACTAGTAATTGCATTATAATAGATGCGTTTATGTATGGACCAACACCCATTGCGAAAATACTAAATTTACCAAATGCACCACCTGAAAGCATATCGTAAAAACTAAATAATGTTCCTCCATTACTAGTTAAACTTGCTAACTTGCTAGCATCTACACCGGGAACAGGAATGAAAATACCTACCCGCATAATTACAACCATAAGTAGCGTAAATATCATACGTTTTTTTAAATCAGGAATTTTCCAGGCATTACGTATGGTTGATAGCATTTATATCACCTCAACTTTTCCCCCAGCTGCTGTAATTTTTTCAGCTGCTGCTTTCGAGAGTTTAGATACTTTTACAGTCAAATTCTTTTCTAAATTACCATTACCAAGTATTTTAACTCCATCATGTATCTTTCTTATGATTCTTTTCTCTACTAACAATTCTTGTGTAACCTCTGTACCATCTTCGAATACGTTAAGTCTATCTACATTTATACAAGAGTATTGTTTTGCAAAAATATTTGTAAAACCTCTTTTAGGTAATCTCCTATATAAAGGCATCTGACCTCCTTCAAATCCTGGTCTTGTTCCACCACCAGATCTAGAGTTCTGTCCATCTTGACCTCTTCCCGCAGTTTTTCCCCATCCAGTAGCAGTACCTCTACCGATTCTCTTAGGAGATTTTTTTGAACCTTCCGCAGGTTTTAACTCATGAAGTTTCATGTCAACACCTCCTCTTTTTTATACTTGCTCTACTTTTATTAAATATATAACTTTGTTAATCATGCCTTTGATCTGAGGAGTTTCCTCGTGCTCAACACTTTTTCGTATTTTTCTTAATCCTAAAGCATTAACAGTAGCAATATGTTCTTTCTTTCTACCAATTAAGCTTTTAACCAATGTTATTTTAACTTTAGCCAAGGTTTTCCCCTCCTATCTTAAAATTTCTTCTACAGTCTTACCTCTTAATTTAGCAACGTCTTCTGCTGTTCTTAATCTCGCTAAACCATCAATAGTAGCATTAACTACATTTCTAGGATTACTAGAACCTAAAGACTTAGCTCTAACATCCTTTAATCCTGATAATTCTAGAACCGCTCTAACTGGACCACCAGCAAGAACTCCTGTACCTTCAGCACCCGGCATTATGTGTATTACCGAAGTACCGAACTTACCATCAATTGTATGTGGTATAGTTGTTCCAACCATAGCCACGTTTACTAGATTTTTCTTAGCATCTTCTATTCCTTTTCTAATTGCTTCAGGAATTTCTACAGATTTACCCATACCAACGCCAACGTGTCCGTTTTCGTCTCCAACAACAACTAATGCGCTGAATCTGAAGTTTCTTCCACCTTTAACAACCTTAGCAACTCTGTTTATGTTAACTACTTTTTCTTTAAGATCTAATGTGCTAGGATCAATTTTCATGTGTTTCCCTCCTTCTCTTAGAATTTAAGTCCAGCTTCTCTTGCTCCTTCAGCGAGAATTTGTACTCTACCGTGGTATACATATCCGCCTCTGTCAAATACTACTTCTTTTATTCCTTTTTCAAGTGCTCTTTCGCCAATCATTTTACCTACTAATTTTGCCGCATCTTTATTGCTTCCTACTTTTGGTTCAAAAGCTTTATCTATGCTTGAAGCAGAAACTAATGTGATTTTTGCAACATCATCTATTACTTGAGCATATATGTTCTTTTCACTTCTATATACAGCTAATCTTGGTCTTTCTGCTGTACCAGAGATCTTTTTACGAACTCTAAGATGACGCTTAACTCTTGACTTTTGTCTATCGTCTTTCTTGAACACATCATTCACTCCTTCCTACTTATTTACCTGTTTTACCTTCCTTACGTCTAACAATTTCTCCAGAATATCTGATTCCCTTGCCTTTGTAAGGTTCTGGTTTTCTCCAAGTTCTTATTTCTGCTGCAACAGCTCCAACTAATTGCTTATCAATGCCTTTTACTATTATTTTATTAGCATCTGGTAATATAAATTGGATTCCTGGAACTGCATCTATTATAACTGGATGTGAATATCCAAGACTTAATGTTATTTTACCGTCTTTAAGTTGAGCTCTATAACCAACACCAACCAATTCAAGTGTTTTCTCATATCCCTCTACAACACCAATAACCATATTGTTTATTAATGATCTTGTCAATCCATGAAGAGCTCTATGCTCTTTTACATCACTTGGTCTTGTAACTACCACAGTATTGTCTTCCATAGCTATATTCATTTTAGTACTCATGTTTTGAGTTAGCTCACCTTTTGGTCCTTTTACATTAACAACATTAACTGGTGAAACTGTAACAGTTACTCCATTAGGTATAACTACTGGAAGTCTTCCGATTCTTGACATACTTACACCTCCTGTATTCTTTTCAGACATATAACTATTATTCATAATTATATCTCATATATCTTTTTTAATTGTTAACTAATTATCTATTATCACTATGTACATAACAAGTTATAACCGTTATGACTTAGAATTATTAGACTACCAAATATAACAAATAACTTCTCCGCCTAAGCCTAATTTTCTAGCTTCTCTATCTGCTACTAATCCTTTAGAAGTTGATATTATAGCAACTCCTAATCCATTCAATACTTTTGGAATATCTTCATTTTTAGAATATACTCTTAAACCAGGTTTAGATATTCTCTTAAGTCCAGTAATAACTCTTTCCTTATTTTGACCATATTTCATTGCAAGTCTCATCATAGGAACGACACCATCATTGTACTCTTCGATATTTTTAAGGTAACCTTCTTGAAGTAATATATTTGCTATTTCCTTCTTTATAGTTGATGAAGGTACTTCTACTATTTCATGTCTTACAACATTTGCATTTCTTATACGTGTTAGCAAATCTGCGATTGGGTCAGTCATAACCATTTTTCGTGCCTCCTTTCATTAGAATGTTCTAATTACCAACTTGCTTTTCTGCAACCAGGAATTTCTCCCTTGTGTGCAAGTTCTCTAAAACAGATACGGCATATACCAAATTTTTGTAATACTGAATGTGGTCTTCCACAAAGTCTGCATCTTGTATAAGCTCTAGTTGAATATTTAGGTTCTTTTTTCCATTTCTCTATTAAAGCCTTACGTGCCATATGTTTCCCTCCTAATTATTGAGCAAATGGCATTCCAAGGAATCTTAATAATTCTCTTGCTTCCTCGTCTGTCTTTGCTGTAGTAACGAATATTATATCCATTCCTCTAATTTTATCAATTTTATCATATTCTATTTCAGGAAAAATAAGTTGTTCTTTAATTCCTATAGCATAATTCCCTCTACCATCAAATGCTTTAGAAGAAGCTCCTCTAAAATCTCTAACTCTAGGTAATGCAACGTTCATTAATTTATCGGCAAATTCGAACATTTGAGCTTTTCTTAAAGTAACTTTACACCCTATTGGTGTATTTTCTCTTAGTTTAAAGTTAGCTATAGATTTCTTTGCTCTTGTTATAATCGGCTTTTGACCTGCAATAATCTGCATATCACTTATTGCTGCATCTAAAACCTTAGAGTTATCTTTAGCTTCTCCAACTCCCATATTCAATACTATCTTTTCAAGCTTAGGAACTTCCATTATGTTTTTATAACCGAATTTCTCCATCAAAGCTTGAACTACTTCTTTTTCATATTTTTCTTGTAGTCTTGAACTCATATGTTAAACCTCCTTTCAGGAATTAAAATGTTTCTGCACATTTTTTGCAAACTCTTACTTTAGTTCCATCTTCTAGAATCTTACTATTTATTCTAGTTACATTTTTGCACTTTGTGCAATATAACATAACCTTAGAACTATTAATAGCCGCTTCTCTGTGAGTTATACCACCTTGCATATTTTGTTTGCTTGGTTTCTGATGTTTTGTAATTACACTAACATCTTTCACTAAAACTTTGCCAGTTTTAGGATATACAGCTAAGACTTCGCTTATTTTACCTTTGTCTTTACCTGAAATAACCATTACTGAATCATTTTTTTTCACGTGTACTTTTTTAACTGCCATGTTAGACACCTCCTATCTTATAGAACTTCAGGCGCTAGTGATAAGATCTTAGTGAAGTCTTTATCCCTTAACTCCCTTGCAACAGGTCCGAATATACGAGTTCCTTTTGGGGTTTTGTCGTCTTTTATAATAACAGCAGCATTATCATCAAATCTAACATAAGTTCCATCTGCTCTTCTTAACCCTTTTACTGATCTGACTATAACTGCTTTAACAACTTCACCTTTTTTAACAACTCCACCTGGTGTTGCACTTTTTACGCTAGCAACTATTGTGTCACTGATGTTTCCCCACTTTCTCTTGGAACCACCTAATACTCTAATACACATAATTTCTTTTGCACCAGAATTATCTGCGACTTTTAATTTACTTTGCTGTTGTATCATATCGAATACCCTCCTTTCAGTCGTTGAACTGAAATGTTATTTAGCTTTTTCAACTATACCAGTAATTCTCCATCTTTTATCTTTAGATAATGGTCTAGTTTCCATAATTGTAACTTTATCATTGATTTTAGCTTCATTATTTTCATCATGAGCTTTAAATTTTGTTGTTGTATTAATTATTTTTCCGTATAATGGATGACGAACTTTTGTTTCAATTGCAACAACTATTGTCTTATCCATTTTATCAGAAACTACTCTACCTGTTCGTGTTTTTCTATTATTTCTTTCCACAAAAGCAACCTCCTTTCAGTTTTACTGTTCTAAAGCCTTTATTTCTTCTTGCCTAAGGATGGTCTTAATTTGGGCTATAGATTTTTTCACTTGCTTAATTCTCATAGGATTTTCTAGTTGCCCTGTAGCTAACTGAAATCTAAGGTTAAATAATTCTGCCTTAAGATCAGACATTTTCACTAGTAAATCTTGAGGATTACTTTGTCTTAATTCTTTTAATTCATTAGCCTTCAATGACTTCACCACCCATTTCCTCGAAATCTTTTCTAGATACAAACTTAGTTTTTATTGGAAGTTTGTGTGAAGCAAGTCTCATTGCCTCTCTAGCTGCTTCTTCTGTTACTCCTGCGATTTCGAATAAGACTCTACCTGGCTTAACAACTGCTACCCAATATTCTACTGATCCTTTACCTGAACCCATACGAGTTTCAGCTGGTTTTTCAGTTACTGGCTTATCAGGGAAGATTTTTATCCAAACCTTTCCGCCTCTTTTAACTTCTCTATTGATAGCAACTCTGGCAGCTTCAATTTGATTGCTTTTAACCCAACCACATTCCATAGCTTGTAATGCATAATCACCATATGCAATAAAGTTTCCTCTTGTAGCTTTTCCTCTCATTCTACCACGTTGAACCTTACGATGTTTAGATCTCTTAGGCATTAACATGTCTTATTCCTCCTTCCTTACACTTCTACGCTTCTACGCTTCTACTTCTTCCTTAACAGTTTTCTTTGTAGGAAGAATTTCACCTCTATATACCCAAACTTTAACGCCTATTTTGCCATATACTGTATTTGCTTCTGCAAATCCATAGTCTATGTCAGCTCTTAATGTTTGGCATGGTATTGTACCTTCATGATAATGTTCAGTTCTAGCTATTTCAGCTCCGCCAAGTCTTCCTGCACAAGCAATCTTGACTCCCTTTACATTAGATCTCATAGCTCTTTGAATTGTCTGTTTCATTGCTCTTCTAAAAGAAATTCTCTTTTCTAATTGAGAAGCAACATTTTCTGACATTAATTGAGCATTATTTTCTGCTTGTTTAACTTCTACTATGTTAATTAAAACATTTTTATCAGCTACTAATTTTTTCATATCAAGTTTTATAACTTCAATACCAGAGCCACCTCTACCAATTACCATTCCTGGTTTAGCAGTGTGTATGTTGATTTTAACTCTTTTAGCCGCTCTTTCAATTTCAATTTTAGAAATTCCAGCTGTATAAAGTTTACTTTTTAAGAATTTTCTAATCTTAAAATCTTCAACAAGATTATCTGAAAAATTCTTTTTATCTGCATACCATTTAGAACTCCAATCCTTTATTACACCGACTCTAAAGCCATGTGGATGTATTTTCTGTCCCACGCTATAACCCTCCTTCTTATGATCTCTCTGTAACTATAATAGTGACATGACTAGATCTTTTTCTTATTCTATAAGCTCTTCCTTGTGCACGCGGTCTAAACCTCTTAAGTGTTGGACCTTGGCATGCATAAGCTTCAGCAACAAATAGTCTATTAATATCTAAATTTAAGTTGTTTTCTGCATTTGCTACAGCTGATTTAAGTACTTTGTTAATTACTTCAGCTGCATTTTTTGGAGTGTATTGTAATATAGCAAAAGCTTCATTTACATTTTTACCTCTTATTAACCCAAGAACAATCCCCATTTTCATTGAAGAAGTTCTTACGTATTTAGCTATAGCTTTAGCCTCCATTGATGTTTCCTCCTTCCAGCACTATTTTACTTTGCTAGTTCTTTCTCTGTCAATGTGTCCTTTAAATGTTCTAGTTAATGCGAATTCTCCTAATTTATGTCCTACCATATCTTCAAGAACATAAACTGGCACATGTTTTCTTCCATCATGAACTGCGATAGTATGCCCTATCATTTGTGGGAAAATAGTAGAACTTCTTGACCAAGTCTTTATTACTTTTTTCTCACCATTTTTGTTCATTTCATTTATTCTTTTTAACAGAACTTCTTGTACATAAGGTCCTTTTTTTACTGATCTACTCATTTTGTGGCCTCCCTTCATACACAATAAACATAGCTTTCAAAAGAATTAATTCTCCTCAAACTATTTTCTATTTTTACCTTTGACAATAAATTTGTCAGAGTATTTTTTGGTCTTTCTAGTTTTATATCCTAATGCTGGTTTACCCCAAGGTGTCATTGGACTAGCGTGACCAACTGGTGACTTACCTTCTCCACCACCATGTGGATGATCGTTCGGATTCATTACTGATCCTCTGACTGTAGGTCTAAATCCTAAGTGTCTTTTTCTTCCTGCTTTACCTATGTTAACAATGTCATGCGTTAAATTAGAAACTGTTCCTATAGTAGCTCTACAGTTTACTCTAATATATCTTACCTCACCACTTGGAAGTCTTACTTGAGCATATTCTCCTTCTTTAGCCATAAGCTGAGCTGAAGAACCTGCAGATCTTACAAGTTGAGCACCTTTTCCTACTTGTAATTCTATATTATGAATTGTAGAACCCAATGGTATATTAATTATTGGAAGTGTATTTCCAACTTTTATATCAGCATCGGCACCAGATACAATTACATCTCCAACTTTTAAACCAACTGGAGCAATTATGTATCTTTTTTCACCATCAGCATAAACAACAAGAGCTATGTAAGCAGATCTGTTTGGATCATACTCAATTGTAGATACTTTTGCTGGAATTGCATCTTTGTTTCTCTTAAAATCAATTATTCTATAACTTTGTTTTGCTCCACCACCTCTGTGACGAACAGTTATTTTACCTTGATTATTTCTACCACCTTGTCTTTTAGTACTTACAAGAAGTGATTTTAGTGGCTTATCTGTTGTTATTTCTTCAAAATCAGACATAGTCATATTTCTTCTTGAAGGTGTGGTGGGTCTGAATTTTTTAATTGCCATGTGAATTCCCTCCTTTTTTCTCGCTTATCTGGCTTCTGCCAATACTAGCTTAATAATTACATACCATCAAAAAACTCAATTGTTTTACTTTCTGTTGTTAAAGTAACAATAGCTTTTTTAAAGTCAGCTCTTTTTCCAATGTGAACTCCAACTCTTTTAGTTTTACCTATATTTTTTAAAGTTCTTACATTTTCAACGACAACTCCAAATACTTCTTCTACTGCTTTTTTAACCTGAGTTTTATTTGCATGGATATCAACTATAAAGGTGTATTTTTTATCAGCCATTACCGCCATACTTTTTTCAGTAATTACTGGTTTTCTTATAATATCATGGCTAGTTAGCTTCATTATATATACACCTCCTCAATCTTAGATACAGCATCCTTTGTAACTATGAATTTTTCATATTTAAGTATGTCATAAACATTCAAGTTATTTACTGGTGTAACTTGTACTCCAGGTATATTTCTTCCTGATTTATAAACATTCTCATCTGAAGTTTCAACAACTATTAAAGTTTTCTTAGCATCAAAAGCTTTTAAAATCTCTAACATTGCCTTAGTTTTTGGTGAGTCAAATTCTAAACTATCAATTACTATCATTTCATTTTCAGCTACTTTAGCTGATAAAGCTGATTTGAAAGCAACTCTTCTCATTGACTTTGGTACAGACATACGGTAATCTCTTGGCTTTGGAGCAAATACTATACCACCATGTATCCATTGTGGCGCTCTAATAGAACCTTGTCTTGCCCTACCAGTTCCTTTTTGTCTCCAAGGCTTAATTCCACCGCCTCGAACTTCAGCTCTTGTTTTAGCTGATTGAGTTCCTTGTCTTTTATTTGCAAGTTGTGCTACAACAACTTGATGCATAGCATCTGCATTGATTTCAACTCCAAATATACTTTCATTTAATTGAATATCTCCAACTTTTTGTGCTTGTTTATTAAATAAATCTAATTTAAGCATTCTGCATCCTCCTTTCTTTAAAGTTACGCTTTAACAGCATTTCTTATTACAACTGTACCTTTGTTTGGTCCTGGAATGCCACCTTTAATTAATATAATGTTCTTTTCAGGCATTACTTTAACTATTACAAGGTTCATTACCGTTCTACTAACATTACCCATGTGACCTGGCATACGTTTATTTTTAAACGTTTTTGATGGATCAGAAGATGCTCCCATTGATCCAACTGCTCTCTTAAACTTAGAACCATGACTCATTGGTCCTGTATGCTGATTCCATCTTTTAATACAACCTTGGAATCCCTTACCTTTAGATATCCCTGATACGTCAATTTTATCTCCAGCTGCAAATATATCAGCCTTAAACTCTTGACCTACTTCATAAGCACTTGTATCTTCCATTCTAAATTCTTTTACGAATCTTCTTAAAGAAGTACCTGCTTTAGCAAATTGTCCTTGCATTGGTTTGTTAACTAACTTTTCTCTTATGTCACCAAAACCAACTTTAATTGCACTATAACCATCATTTTCAACGGTTTTAATTTGAACAACAACACATGGACCTGCTTCAACAACTGTTACTGGAACAACTTTTCTATTTTCATCAAATATTTGAGTCATACCAAGTTTTTTACCCATTATTCCTTTTTTCATGAAAATACACCTCCTACTTATTAGCGGACCACAATAGTGATCATAATAGTTAGTAATAGCAAACTATTACTTACGTTTTATCGCACTTCTATGTACGCCTATAATTTTATTTCGATATCAACACCAGCTGGTAAGTCGAGTCTCATTAGAGCATCAACAGTTTTAGGTGATGGACTAATGATATCTATTAGTCTCTTATGAGTTCTTATTTCGAATTGTTCTCTTGAATCTTTATATTTATGTGGAGCTCTTAATACTGTTATTACATCTTTTTCTGTAGGTAGTGGCACTGGACCAGCTACTTTAGCTCCTGTACTTTTAGCAGTTTGAACAATTTTTTCAGCTGATTGATCTAATATAGTGTGATCAAAAGCCTTTAATCTAATTCTAATTTTTTGCTTTATCATTATTATTTCCTCCTTTTCATCGCACGCTCTACTTCTTACGTGCAACAGCGGATGTTCTGTAAACTGTTCCGGGTGTTTCGTGAAATAAAAACATGAAACAATCGTAGGAACCCCGTCGCCCGATTCAAGATCAGGACATGTTCGGTGAAGAATTACCCGGAAGTCCGGCAACCTCTTACCTCATCACTGTTACCACAATACAACCTCTAAAGTATACAACATTTCTTTTGCTTTGACAAGTATTTTTTTTTATTATTTAATTATTTTTATATTTGTTATTTTTATTCATATTTATACATGATTTTTTCCGTATTTAAAAGGAGAAGAGCGTCCTCTTCCCCTTAATAATAAAAGCTTTTATTATATTAAAATCATCAATTGATTATAAAAAATATCTTATTAATTACTATTTAACTATTGAAGTAACAACTCCAGAACCTACTGTTCTTCCACCTTCTCTGATTGCAAATCTTAATCCCTCATCCATTGCTACTTGAGTAATTAATTCTACATTCATATCTATGTGGTCTCCTGGCATTACCATTTCCATTCCGTCTGGTAATTTGATTGATCCTGTTACATCTGTAGTTCTAAAATAAAATTGTGGTCTGTATCCGTCGAAGAATGGTGTATGTCTTCCGCCTTCTTCTTTTTTAAGTACATATACTTGACCTACAAATTTTGAATGTGGATGTATTGAACCTGGTTTTGCAAGCACTTGACCTCTTTCAATGTCTGCTCTTTGTACTCCTCTTAATAATGCTCCAATGTTGTCTCCAGCCATTGCTTGATCTAGAAGTTTTCTAAACATTTCAACTCCAGTACATACAACTTTTCTTTTGTCTTCACTAAGTCCAACTATTTCTACTTCTTCCCCAACCTTAAGTATCCCAGTTTCAACTCTTCCTGTAGCAACTGTTCCTCTACCTGTGATTGTGAATACATCCTCAACTGGCATTAAGAATGGTTTATCTGTTGCTCTTGTTGGTGTTGGAATGTAAGTATCTACAGCTTCCATTAATTCATATATACATTTTGTTGCTTCTGGGTCTGTTGGATTTTCTAATGCTTTTAATGCTGATCCCGTTATAATTGGAATATCATCACCAGGGAAGTCATACTCACTTAATAATTCTCTTACTTCCATTTCAACTAATTCTAATAATTCTGGATCATCAACCATATCTGCTTTGTTCAAGAATACTACTATATAACCTACTCCAACTCTGCTTGCAAGTAATATATGTTCTCTTGTTTGAGGCATTGGACCATCTGCCGCACTAACAACTAGGATTGCTCCATCCATTTGTGCTGCTCCTGTAATCATGTTCTTTACATAATCTGCATGTCCTGGGCAATCAACATGTGCATAATGTCTATTTTGTGTTTCATATTCAACATGTGATGTGTTAATTGTTATTCCTCTTTCTCTTTCCTCTGGTGCTTTATCAATTTGGTCAAACCTAGATGCTTCTGCTAATCCCTTAGTTGCAAGTACAGCAGTTATTGCAGCTGTTAATGTTGTCTTGCCGTGATCTACGTGCCCTATTGTTCCTATGTTTACATGTGGTTTTGTTCTTTCAAACTTTGCCTTTGCCATTTTGTATTCCTCCTTATATTTACATATTATCTCATATATTAATTATTATTTTTCGCCTATAACTTGCTCTTGAATACTCTTTGGAACTGGTTCATATGCAGCAAATTCCATACTGTATACTCCTCTACCTTGAGTTCTTGATCTAAGCGTTGTAGAATATCCAAACATTTCAGATAATGGAACCATTGCTCTTATTACTTGAGCGCCTGATTCAGCTTCCATTCCTTCAATTCTACCTCTTCTTGAATTAATATCTCCCATAACATCGCCCATGTATTCCTCTGGCACTGTTACTTCAACTTTCATTATTGGTTCAAGCAATACTGGCTCTGCCTTTGCCATACCATTTTTGAAAGCCATAGAACCAGCAACCTTAAATGCCATTTCATTTGAGTCAACATCATGATATGAACCATCAACTACTCTAACCTTAAAGTTAAGAACTGGGTATCCAGCAAGAATACCACTTTTTGATGCTTCTTTAATTCCATTTTCTATTGGTCCTATAAATTCTTTTGGAATAGATCCACCAACAGTAGCATTTTCAAATGAGTAGGGTTCAGTAGTTGGTATTAACTCTATCCAACAGTGACCGTATTGTCCACGTCCACCTGATTGTTTAATGTATTTACCTTCTGCTTTAACTTGTTTACGTATTGTTTCTTTGTACGCAACTTGTGGCTTACCTACATTGCACTCAACTTTAAATTCTCTTTGAAGTCTATCAACAATAATCTCTAGATGAAGCTCTCCCATACCACCAATTATTGTTTGACCAGTTTCTTGATCAGTATACGTTTGGAAAGTAGGATCTTCTTCTGAGAGTTTTGAAAGAGCCATTCCTAATTTTTCTTGGCCTACTTTAGTTTTAGGCTCAATAGCTACATGAATAACTGGATCTGGGAAGTCCATGGTTTCAAACAATATTGGATGATCTTCATCACATAAAGTTTCTCCAGTAGTTGTATTTTTAAGTCCAATTATTGCACCTAATTCTCCT
The DNA here is from genome assembly GCF_018861865.1 of Clostridium frigoris. Lineage (GTDB taxonomy): Bacteria > Bacillota > Clostridia > Clostridiales > Clostridiaceae > Clostridium_AD > Clostridium_AD frigoris. Next base: position 28,689 of record NZ_JAHLDV010000021.1, on the reverse strand, counting down.
GCACGTAATTCATCAACTTCTTCTCTGTGATTAGCATGCATTTTAACTAGCCTAGCAATTCTCTCTTTTTTACCTTTGTTAGCATTTAAAACATATGTACCAGTTTTCATTATGCCTGAGTAAACTCTTGTAAAACAAAGTCTACCAACAAATGGGTCTGTGGCTATTTTAAATGCTAATGCTGCCATTGGTTCATCATCACTTGGATGTCTTTCCAAAGGTTCACCATTATCAATATCTTGTCCTTTAACATTAGGTATATCAAGTGGTGATGGCATGTATTCTATAACAGCATCTATCATCATTTGAACACCTTTGTTTTTGTATGAAGAACCACAGATTACAGGTACTATTTCATTATTAAGTACGCCTTTTCTTAATGCTGCTTTTAACTCTTCTTCACTTATTTCTTCACCATCAAGATATTTCATCATAAGATTTTCGTCTAGTTCAGCTATTGCTTCTACCATAGCTGCTCTATATTCTTCAGCTAACTCTTTCATATCTTCAGGAATCTCTATTTCTTCTATCTGAGTTCCTAAATCGTCTTTATAGACCTCTGCAATATTTCTAATCAAATCTATAATACCGACGAATCCTTCTTCTTTACCTATTGGAAGTTGTATTGGAACTGCATTAGCTTGAAGTCTTTCTCTCATCATCTCAACAACTCTATAAAAATCTGCGCCCATTATATCCATTTTATTAACATACGCCATTCTTGGAACATTGTATTTAGCAGCTTGTCTCCACACCGTTTCAGATTGTGGTTCAACTCCACCTTTTGCAGCAAATACAGCAACTGCACCATCAAGCACTCTTAAAGCTCTCTGAACTTCAATTGTGAAATCTACGTGCCCTGGTGTGTCAATAATGTTTATATTATAACCCTTCCAAAAACAAGTTGTAGCCGCAGACGTTATTGTAATACCTCTTTCTTGTTCTTGTACCATCCAATCCATTGTAGCTCCACCATCATGAACTTCACCTATTTTATGTGTTTTACCTGTATAGAATAGTATACGTTCAGTAGTAGTTGTTTTACCAGCATCAATATGAGCCATAATACCTATGTTACGGAACTTTTCTAAAGCATATTCTCTACCCACTATTTGTTCCTCCCCTCAACGAGTGATTTTAAATTTGACAAAACTGTCTTGGCAAAGCCAAAACAGTTTTGATATTAATACCTGTAATGAGCGAAAGCTTTGTTAGCTTCAGCCATCTTGTGAATGTCTTCTCTTTTCTTTACTGCTGCTCCAGTGTTGTTTGAAGCCTCAAGTAACTCATTAGCAAGTTTTTCTCTTGCATATTTCTCGCCTCTTTTATCTGCAGCGAGTAATAACCATCTTAATCCTAATGTTTGTCTTCTCTCAGGTCTAACTTCGATAGGCACTTGATAATTAGCTCCACCTATTCTTCTAGCTTTTACTTCAAGTAATGGCATAACATTATTTAATGCTGCTTCAAAAACCTCTAAAGGTTCTTTACCTGTCTTTTCTTTGATTATGTCAAAAGCTTCATAGCATATTTTTTGTGCTACTCCTCTTTTACCATCCTCCATTACATTGTTTATTAACTTTGTAACGACTTTGCTGTTGTACATAGGATCTGGTAATACATCTCTTTTTGCAACATATCCTTTTCTAGGCACTTTACTTCCCTCCTTAACAATTTTAATTAACTCATAGGTACTCGATATTTCTACCGCAAAGCACTCTGTACTTCTGCAAATGTATGTAAATATAAACTTATCATATATATAAATGCTGAAGACATTGTACCTTAATTCAAAGCATTATTTTTTTGCCTGCTTTGGTCTCTTAGTACCGTATTTAGATCTACTTTGTAGTCTACCTGCAACTCCAGCTGAATCTAATGTTCCTCTGATGATATGGTATCTAACTCCTGGTAAATCTTTAACTTTTCCACCTCTTATAAGAACAACACTATGTTCTTGTAAATTGTGGCCTACACCTGGAATGTAAGCAGTAACTTCGTATCCGTTTGTAAGTCTAACTCTTGCAACTTTTCTTAATGCTGAGTTTGGCTTCTTAGGAGTTGTCGTTTTAACTACTGTACAAACGCCTCTTTTTTGTGGGCAATTTTTTAATGCTGGTGCAGCTGATTTTGTAGCTAATGTCTTTCTGCCTTTTCTTATCAATTGGTTAATAGTTGGCATGGTTTCACCTCCCCATTTTTATAAGATAATTTTCATTTATATCAATGTGTCATAACACAACTTACGCTATGTTATCACATGATATATCTATATTATTTAGTAGCTAGCATTAATTTAATCTTCAAAACGCAATGCTGTTGCTGATGCAACATCTATGTCACAAAGATTTCCTAGTTCTTTCATTGTGTCTACAAATATTATTTGCAGGGAATTAACTTTGGCTAATTTTAAAATAGGCTCAGTAATATTATTATCAGCATCTTTGGCTATATACAAAACCTTACCCTGATTATTCTTTAATGCTTTTAGGGTTTGTTTAACTCCAACGACCTTCTGACCTACAATTTTATCTACCATTTCTAACTCCCTTCATAACTACAATCATAAGATTTATCTAATTAAGATGCATCTACTCGATTTAAATCACACACAAGGTGTATTTTATCATTTTAGTATCCGCCTGTCAACTAGTTACAACTTATAGTTCTAAATCATTTTCACTTTCTACCTTAACTTCATCTTCAGTATTTATCTTTATAGTCCTATATCTTGTCATACCAGTACCTGCCGGTATTAACTTTCCAATTATTACATTTTCTTTCAATCCAAGTAATGGATCAATTTTACCTTTAATAGCTGCATCAGTAAGAACTCTTGTTGTTTCCTGGAATGATGCTGCTGACAAGAATGATTCCGTTGCAAGTGCTGCTTTGGTTATTCCTAATAGAGAAATTTTACCTACAGCAGGTACTCCACCTTCAGACTCAACTTTTGTGTTAGCATCTTCAAAAGCAAATATATCCACTAAATTCCCTGGAAGTAGTTCAGTATCTCCAGATTCTTCAATTTTAACTTTTCTTGTCATCTGTCTTACAACAACCTCTAAATGCTTATCATTGATATCAACACCTTGAAGCCTGTAAACCTTCTGTACTTCTGAAGATAAATAATTTTTAACACCTTGAACACCTTTAATTCTTAAGATATCATGTGGGTTTACTGAACCCTCAATTATTTCATCTCCAGCTTCAATTCTATCACCATTTGCAACTTTTAATCTTGAACCAAATGGTATATCGTAGCTTAATTCTTCTCCTGCATCACCAATAACAATTACAATTCTCTTTTTCTTAGTATCTTCCATTTTAACCGTACCACAAACATCGCTTACTATTGCAAGTCCCTTTGGTTTTCTAGCTTCAAATAATTCCTCAACTCTTGGAAGACCTTGAGTTATATCTGATCCTGCTACTCCACCTGTATGGAATGTTCTCATTGTAAGTTGTGTTCCTGGTTCTCCGATAGATTGAGCTGCAATTATTCCTACGGCTTCTCCAATATTTATTTTTTGAGAAGTTGCCATATTCATTCCATAACATTTAGCACAAACACCAATTTTAGCTTTACATGTAAATACCGATCTAATCATAACTTTTTTAACACCAGAATTTTGAACTTCTTGTGCTAAGTTTATGTCCATATATTCACCCTTAGGAACTATTACTTTACCTGTCTTTGGATGAATAATATTTTCAGCAGAATATCTCCCAGTTAATCTTTCAACTAATTGTTCAATTACTTCACTACCATCACAAATCTCTGAAACCTCAAAACCTTCATTTGTTCCACAATCTTCGTGTCTTACTATAACATCTTGGCATACATCAACAAGTCTTCTTGTTAAATAACCTGAATCAGCAGTCTTAAGTGCTGTATCTGCATTACCTTTTCTAGCTCCATGTGTCGAAATGAAATACTCTAATACTGTTAATCCATCTCTAAATGACGCTCTAATTGGCAACTCTATTATCTTACCTGATGGGTTAGCCATAAGGCCTCTCATACCGGCTAATTGTTTAATCTGACTCTTAGACCCTCTGGCTCCTGAATCTGCCATCATGAATATTGGATTGAATTTATCCAAACTATCCATTAATGCGTTTGCTACATCTTCTGTAGTCTTAGTCCATTTTTCTATTACCCTTTGGTATCTTTCTTCCTCGGATATAAATCCTCGTCTATACATTTTCTCAATTTTATTTACAGTTTCATCAGCATCTTTTAACAATGCTTTTTTAGCTTCTGGAACTTGCATATCAGATGTAGCAACAGTAATTGCTCCAATTGTTGAGTAATGATATCCTTTAGCCTTAATTTTATCTAACATCTTAGAAGTTTCTGAAGGACCATATTTCAAGTAACATTTATCAATGATACTACCAAGATTCTTTTTACTTACTAAGAAATCTATTTCACACTTTAATTCGTTTCCAGGAATACTTCTATCAATAAATCCTAAATCCTGAGGTATTGTTTCATTAAATATTAATTTTCCTGGTGTAGTTTCTATAACAGAAGTTACACTGATACCATTAACCACGCCAGAGAGCTTAACTTTAATTTTTGCATGAATAGCAATATCTTTTACTTGATATGCCATCATTACTTCATCTGGTGATGAGAATGCTCTTCCCTCACCTTTAGCACCATCCTTATCAATAGTTAGATAGTAAGCTCCTAAAACCATATCTTGAGTAGGCACACAAACTGGTTTACCATCTGATGGCTTCATTATATTGTGAGCAGCAAGCATTAAGAACCTTGCTTCAGCTTGAGCTTCAACAGATAATGGTACATGTACTGCCATTTGATCTCCATCAAAGTCAGCGTTATATGCTGTACATACAAGTGGATGTAGTTTAATAGCTCTACCCTCTACTAATATAGGTTGGAAAGCTTGAATTCCAAGTCTATGAAGTGTAGGTGCACGATTTAGTAATACCGGATGATCAGCTATTACTTCTTCTAATACATCCCATACTTGAGGCATAACCCTCTCAACCATTCTCTTAGCACTCTTAATATTATGAGCTACTCCACTACCAACAAGTTTTTTCATAACAAAAGGCTTAAATAATTCTAAAGCCATTTCTTTTGGAAGACCACATTGGTACATTTGAAGTTCCGGTCCAACAACTATAACCGAACGTCCAGAGTAATCAACACGTTTTCCAAGTAGATTTTGTCTGAATCTTCCTTGTTTACCTTTTAACATGTCAGACAAAGATTTTAAAGGTCTATTTCCTGGGCCTGTAACCGGTCTTCCACGTCTTCCATTATCTATTAATGCATCTACAGCTTCTTGAAGCATCCTTTTTTCATTTCTAACAATGATATCCGGTGCTCCTAAATCTAAAAGCTTTTTAAGTCTATTATTTCTGTTTATTACTCTTCTATATAAATCATTCAAATCAGAAGTTGCAAATCTTCCTCCATCTAATTGGACCATTGGTCTTAAATCAGGTGGTATTACTGGAATTACATCAATTATTATCCACTCAGGTTTGTTCCCTGATTTTCTAAATGACTCTGATACATCCAGTCTTCTTATACTTCTAATTCTCTTTTGTCCTGTACTTGTTTTTAGATCTTCTTTTAATTCCTTAGATAACTCTTCTAAGTTTATTCCTTGTAGAAGTACTTTAACAGATTCTGCACCCATACCAGCAACAAAACTATCATTACCAAATTTATCAATAGCTTCTCTATATTCTTTTTCACTAAGTATTTGCTTTCTTAGTAGTGATGTTTCTTTTGGATCCAATACTACATAAGAAGCAAAATAAAGAATTTTCTCGAGTGATCTAGGTGACATATCTAAGATAAGTCCCATACGAGATGGTATTCCTTTAAAATACCAAATGTGAGATACTGGAGCAGCAAGTTCAATATGCCCCATTCTTTCACGTCTTACTTTTGATTTTGTAACTTCAACACCACATCTATCACAAACTATTCCCTTATATCTTACCCTCTTGTATTTTCCACAGTGACATTCCCAATCTTTTATTGGTCCAAATATACGCTCGCAAAATAGTCCATCTCTTTCAGGTTTTAAAGTTCTATAGTTTATGGTCTCCGGTTTTTTAACTTCACCTTTTGACCATTCTCTAATTTGTTCCGGTGATGCTAATCCTATTTGAATAGCATCAAAATTATTAAATTCAAACAAGGGTCCAGCCTCCCTTCATATTAATGTTCATCATTAAAATCATTCAATTCTAAATCTTCACCAAAATCTTCTAACGGCACTTCATCATAATTTATATCAACATCTACTTCTTCATCTTCATCAATAAGTTCAACGTACTCTTCAGTTGGAGATTCAGGGACTACATCTTCTGAACCTTCTATATTAACATTTAGATTTAATTCTTCCATTTCATCATCAACTGATTCTTTAATCTTAATTTCTTCCCTATCATCAGTAAGAACCTTAACATTAAGACATAACGCTTGCAGTTCTTTTATAAGAACTTTAAACGATTCAGGCACGCCTGGTTCTGGAATGTTCTCACCTTTAACAATTGCTTCATATGTTTTAACTCTACCTACAACATCATCAGATTTAACTGTTAGAATCTCTTGCAACGTGTGAGCTGAACCATAAGCTTCCAGTGCCCAAACTTCCATTTCTCCAAATCTTTGGCCACCAAACTGTGCTTTACCACCTAATGGTTGCTGTGTTACTAGAGAATATGGTCCTGTAGATCTAGCATGTATTTTATCATCTACTAGATGATGTAATTTCAAGATATACATATATCCAACAGTAACTCTGCTGTCAAGTGCTTCTCCTGTACGTCCATCATACAAATCAGTTTTTCCATCTGCATCATATCCTGCTTTTATCAAACACGCTTCAATTTCTTCTTCTTGCGCACCATCAAATACTGGAGTTGCAATATGCCAACCAAGTTCACTAGCTGCCCATCCTAAATGAACCTCAAGTACCTGACCTATGTTCATACGAGAAGGAACTCCTAGTGGATTTAAGCATATTTGAAGTGGTCTTCCATCTGGTAAAAATGGCATATCTTCTACTGGTAATACTCTTGAGATAACTCCTTTATTACCATGCCTTCCTGCCATCTTATCGCCTACAGATATTTTTCTTTTTTGAGCTATATAACATCTGACTAGTTCATTTACACCTGGTGGAAGTTCATCACCATTTTCTCTAGTGAATACTTTAACGTCGACTATAATTCCAGCCTCGCCATGTGGCACCCTAAGTGATGTATCTCTTACTTCTCTTGCCTTTTCACCAAATATTGCTCTTAATAATCTTTCCTCTGCAGTAAGCTCTGTTTCTCCCTTAGGTGTCACTTTTCCCACAAGGATATCTCCAGATCTTATCTCAGCACCAATTCTTATTATTCCACCCTCATCTATGTCTTTAAGTGCATCCTCTCCAACATTTGGGATGTCTCTAGTTATTTCTTCAGGTCCAAGCTTAGTATCTCTTGCTTCTGATTCGTATTCTTCAATATGAACTGAAGTAAATATATCATCACGAACAAGTTCTTCAGATATTAGCATTGCATCCTCATAATTATAACCTTCCCAAGTTACAAACCCAATACGGATATTCTTACCTAAAGCTATTTCTCCAAGATCTGTTGAAGGACCATCTGCTAAAACAGAGTTTACTTCGACTTTCTCTCCTTTATTAACTATAGGTTTCTGATTTATACACGTACCCTGATTAGATCTTTTAAACTTAAGAATTTTATAAACATCGAGTCCGCTATCCGAATCTCTTCTTACTTTAATCTCGTTAGCACTTACGTACTCAACTATGCCGGCATTTCTAGCTTTCGGAAGAACACCAGAATCTACTGCAGCTCTATATTCTATTCCAGTAGCTACAATTGGAGATTGTGATTTAAGTAATGGTACTGCTTGACGTTGCATGTTCGAACCCATAAGTGCACGACTTGCATCATCATTCTCAAGAAATGGAATCATAGCAGTTGCAACAGAAACTATCTGTCTTGGTGATATATCCATTAAATCAACTTCATTTTTGGGAACAATCATTATTTCTGTTGTCTTTCTTACAGTTACCTTATCATCTACAAAAGTACCATCTTCACTAATTGGTTCGCTTGCTTGTGCTACTAGATATGAATCTTCTTCATCTGCAGTCATATAAACAATCTTGTCAGAAACTATTGATGTTTTTTTATCTACAAGTCTATATGGTGTTTCGATAAATCCATATTCATTTACCTTAGCATAACTAGCAAGTGAATTGATAAGCCCTATATTAGGTCCTTCTGGCGTCTCTATTGGACACATTCTACCGTAATGCGAGTAATGAACGTCTCTAACTTCAAAACCAGCTCTCTCTCTTGAAAGCCCACCTGGTCCTAGCGCAGATAATCTCCTTTTGTTTGTAAGTTCTGATAATGGATTTGTTTGATCCATAAATTGAGAAAGTTGAGAACTACCAAAAAATTCTTTTATAGCTGCCGCTACTGGTCTTATGTTTATTAATGCTTGAGGAGTTATTCCTTCTTGGTCTTGAATTGTCATTCTTTCCTTAACAACTCTTTCCATTCTAGATAATCCAATTCTAAATTGATTCTGTAAAAGTTCCCCTACAGATCTAATTCTTCTATTTCCTAAATGATCAATATCATCAATATAACCGATATCGTAAGTTAGTCCTAACTCGTAGCTCACTGTAGCATACATATCATCTTTAATTATATGTTTTGGTATCAATCTAGTTTTATTAGCTTTTATTTGCTCTTTAATTTCTACTTCATCACTGTAATTATCTAGTATTTCTTTTAATGTTGGATAATGAACCATTTCCCTAATATTAAGGTCAGAAATATCAAAGTTAACTACCTTATTAAGGTTAACAAAATTATTTCCTATAACTCTTATTACTTTATCCTCAACTTGAAGATCTACTACATTAATTCCAAGATTTTGAATTTCTAAAGCAGTTTCTCTGTCTATTTTTTGATCTTTTTCAACTATTACTTCACCAGTTGTAGGGTTTACAATATTCTCAGCAGCGATTTGATTTGCTATTCTATGATTAATTGACAATTTTTTATTGAATTTATATCTACCAACTCTTGACAAATCATATCTCTTAGCATCAAAGAATAATGAATCAATGAGAGATACAGCACTATCTACTGTTGGTGGTTCACCTGGTCTTAATCTCTTATATATTTCTATTAAAGCTTCTTCTCTTGTTTTAGTATTATCTTTTTCTATTGTTGCCTTTAATCTTTCTTCTTCACCTAACAATTGATGTAAATCTAAATCACTACCATTATCCATCATAGCTCTTGCTAAGATACTTATTGGCAATTTTCTAGTCTTGTCAATTCTAATATATACAATATCGTTAGAATCTGTTTCATACTCTAGCCATGCACCTCTATTTGGGATTACAGTAGCTGAGTATAGTTTTTTTCCTGTCTTGTCAACTGAATAATTGTAGTAAACTCCTGGTGATCTAACCAATTGACTTACTATAACTCTTTCTGCACCGTTGATAACAAATGTTCCTTGTGGTGTCATCAGTGGGAAATCTCCCATAAAGACTTCTTGCTCCTTGATTTCACCTGTTTCATTATTACGCAATCTAACCTTAACTTTTAAAGGTGCTGCGTAAGTTGTATCTCTTTCTTTACATTGTTCTTCAGTATACTTGATATTTTCTATATCAAGTTTATATCCTACGAACTCTAGAACAAGATTTCCCGTATAATCTTGAATAGGATTTATATCATCAAAAACCTCTTGAAGTCCTTCTTTCAAAAACCAATCATAAGAATCTAACTGTATCTCAATTAAATTTGGCATATCAGTTACTTCTTCAATCTTTGAAAAACTCATTCTTGTTCTCTTACCTAGTTGGACAGGATGTACCATCAGCTTTCACCCCTTGTATAAACTAAAATAACCAAAAACACACTTTCCATTAGGACATTATGCTTCTGGATTCAGACACTTATCATATTATTATAACCTTATTTGTTAATTTAATTCACAATAACCAGTAATTACATTTATTTTAATGCAAAACTACTAGTTTTCTTACATTACGCTATGTTATCATAATTATAATTCTATGTCAACATAACATTTTAAAAAAGGGCACTCTTATATAAAAGTACCCTTCTTTTATAATAAAATTATTTTACTTCTGCAACTCCGCCAACTTCTTCAAGTTTAGCTTTCATTGCCGCAGCATCATCTTTATTTACAGCTTCTTTTATAGTTTTTGGAGCTCCGTCAACTATATCTTTAGCTTCTTTAAGTCCTAGTCCAGTTAATTCTCTAACAACTTTAATAACCTTAATTTTGTTAGGTCCAACTTCTTTAAGTATTACGTCGAATTCAGTTTTTTCTTCAGCGACAGCTGAAGCAGCTCCTGCAGCAGCAACTGGTGCTGAAGCACTTACTCCAAATTCCTCTTCGCAAGTTTTTACTAGTTCATTTAATTCTAAAACACTCATATCTTTTATAGCTTGAATAATATCTTCTCTTGTCATTATAAATGCACCTCCGAATTTTTTTCATATATATATTTGTATTTGCCTCTACACAAGACATCATTGCCCTCATAGAAGATGTGATTTGAAACAATTAAATTAGTTAGCTATGTATCGTCACGTAATATTTAAAATATTATTGTGCTGATTCCTTTTGCTCTTTAATTGAGTTCAATAAATATGCAAGATTTGATAATGGAGCCTTGAAGCTTCCAAGTAATTTTGCTATAAGAACATCTCTTGATGGTATTAATGCAAGAGCATTAACTTCTGCGCTATCGAATATTTTACCTTCGATTAAAGCTGCTTTAAGCTCTAATTTTTTGTGAGTTTTTGCAAACTCCTTTAAAATTCTAGCAGCAACAGTTGCATCTTCGTATCCAAACGCTAATGAAATAGATCCTTGTAAGTAAGTATCTATACCTTCAATTCCTAATTCCTTAGCAGCTAGAATAACTAAAGTGTTTTTATATACTTTATATTCTACCCCAGCTTCTCTAAGGTTTTTTCTTAGCTCTGTATCTTCTTCTACATCAAGACCTTGATATTGACTAAGTACTACACCTTTAGCTTTTGCTAATTTTTCTTTTATTTCTGCCACTTTTACTTCTTTTAATTGTCTATTATTACTTAGCACTGTATATCCACCTCCTAACAGTTTTTAACTGCTTTTTAAGAAAATTAAAGTCTCTCCGCAGACGCGAAGAGACCTAATAACTGTACACAAGTACATTTATTGGAATCCTCGGCAGGCATGTTGTCTTTTACGCTTTCGCACCTGCTATCTACGGAATATCATTTATTTCACTTTAAACATTGTACCACGTTTAAAGTTATTTGTATATACTAATCTAAAACTTTAGCTTGATTTACTTTTATTCCAGGTCCCATAGTACTTGAAACTGAAACTGATTTTAAATATTGTCCTTTAGCTGCTGATGGTTTAGCTTTAACTACTGCTTCCATTAATGCATGAAAGTTAGCAATCAATTTTTCAGCTCCGAAAGATTTTTTACCAATAGCTACATGAATTATAGAAGTTTTATCAACTCTATACTCAACCTTACCAGCTTTGATTTCATTTATTGCTTTAGTAACATCAAATGTAACTGTTCCTGATTTTGGATTTGGCATTAAACCCTTAGGTCCTAGCACTCTACCCAATTTACCAACAACACCCATCATATCTGGAGTAGCAACAACTATATCAAATCCGAACCAATTTTCTTTTTGAATTTTATCAACTAATTCATCAGTTCCAACAAAATCTGCTCCTGCAAGTTCTGCTTCCTTAGCTTTATCACCTTTAGCAAAAACTAAAACTTTTACACTTTTACCTGTTCCATAAGGAAGTACTACTGCACCTCTAACTTGTTGATCTGCATGTCTTGGATCAACACCAAGGCTGATAGCAAGTTCTATTGTTTCATCGAATTTAGCCTTAGATGTTTTTACTACAAGGTCCATAGTTTCTGTTGGTGTATATAAAGCACTTTTATCTATAAGTTTAGCGCTTTCTTTATAATTTTTTCCCATAATAGTATCCTCCTTCGTGGTAATAACGGTTTTTACCTCCCACGTAATTAATTCAAAATTATTCTTCTACAACTATTCCCATACTTCTTGCTGTTCCAGCTATCATACTCATAGCAGATTCAATTGATGCTGCATTTAAATCTGGCATCTTAAGTTCTGCTATTTCTTTTACTTTAGCTTTAGAAACTGTAGCAATTTTGGTTTTGTTTGGAACACCAGAACCACTTTCTAAGCCAACAGCTTTCTTTAATAGTATAGCTGCTGGTGGAGTCTTTAGTATAAAACTAAAAGATCTATCTTGATATACTGTTATAACTACTGGTATTATCATGCCTGCTTGATCAGAAGTTTTTGCATTAAATTCTTTACAGAATCCCATGATATTAACACCGTGTTGTCCAAGTGCTGGACCAACTGGTGGTGCCGGAGTAGCTTTCCCTGCAGGAAGTTGAAGTTTTATCATCCCTGTTATTTTCTTAGCCATGAATTTATACCTCCCATATTGTGGTAATCGGATTTAAAATCCTCCCACTTAATAAAACTTTCGCTTTATTTAGTACCTAGTCTAATTTTTCTATCTGATTAAATTCTAGTTCAACAGGTGTTTCCCTGCCAAACATATTTATAAGTGCTTTGATTTTTTGCTTTTCCAAATGAATTTCTTGTATAAGAGCAACAAATCCTTCTAGTGGTCCGAATGTTACTTGTATGCTCTCGCCTACTTCGTAATCAGAAACTATAGTCTTTTCTGCAATTCCCATAGTTCTAACTTCATCCTCAGTAAGAGCTACTGGTTTAGATCCAGGCCCTACAAATCCAGTTACACCTCTAGTATTTCTAACTATATACCAAGACTCATCTGTCATAAGCATTTTAACCATTACATAACCTGGAAACACTTTTTTTAAAGTTATTTTTTGTTTCCCATCCTTTACTTCAACTACTTCTTCCATAGGAACTTGAATATCATGTACATATTCTTCAAGATTCCTATTTTCAATTGCTTTTTCTAGGTTGACTTTAACTTTATTCTCATAACCAGAATATGTATGTACAACGTACCATTTAGCTTTATCTGCCATAGCTCAAGGGGTGGAGAATTCCGTCCCCTACCTCCCTCCTTTACCTTATTTAAAGATTAGCATATAGAGGTTATTAAACCCATAATCCAACAAACCCACAAATACTACAAAAAGTAAAGTAAAACTTGCCACTGCATAAGTTGCTTTTTTAACATCTTGTTTTGAAGGCCAAGTTATTCTTTTTGTTTCTGCCTTAAGTTCCTTGAAAAAATTTGCTATACCTTTTTTGTTTGGTTTTTCTTTTAATTTAACATTCCCAGTAACAGCCATATTATTCACATCCCCACTGTTTTTGTGTTTATGCTATATTATTTTGTTTCTTTATGAAGTGTATGTTTGTGGCAGAACTTACAGTATTTCTTCATTTCTATTCTATCTGGGTTATTTTTTTTGTTTTTCATTGTATTGTAATTTCTCTGTTTGCAATCATTACAAGCTAGAGTTACTTTTACTCTCACAATCTACACCTCCCGATTTTTCATCTATTTCAGAAAACTCATGCTTATTAAGCTCTAAGCTATCTTTAGCATTTTTATTTTACTTAAACAATCTATCACAAATTAGTACATATGTCAATGGATTAGTTAGAAGTGCTTTTCAATAAACGTTTCTAACACCAATAATTCAGTACCATCTTATATTTTGTAAGAACTCGGCATAAGTCATTTTTTTACCTTATGCCGAACACTTATACTTACTATTTAACTATTGAAGTAACAACTCCAGAACCTACTGTTCTTCCACCTTCTCTGATTGCAAATCTTAATCCCTCATCCATTGCTACTTGAGTAATTAATTCTACATTCATATCTATGTGGTCTCCTGGCATTACCATTTCCATTCCGTCTGGTAATTTGATTGATCCTGTTACATCTGTAGTTCTAAAATAAAATTGTGGTCTGTATCCGTCGAAGAATGGTGTATGTCTTCCGCCTTCTTCTTTTTTAAGTACATATACTTGACCTACAAATTTTGAATGTGGATGTATTGAACCTGGTTTTGCAAGTACTTGACCTCTTTCAATGTCTGCTCTTTGTACTCCTCTTAATAACGCTCCAATGTTGTCTCCAGCCATTGCTTGATCTAGAAGTTTTCTAAACATTTCAACTCCGGTACATACAACTTTTCTTTTTTCTTCGCTAAGTCCAACTATTTCTACTTCTTCTCCAACCTTAAGTATCCCAGTTTCAACTCTTCCTGTAGCAACTGTTCCTCTACCTGTGATTGTGAATACATCCTCAACTGGCATTAAGAATGGTTTATCTGTTGCTCTTGCTGGTGTTGGAATGTAAGTATCTACAGCTTCCATTAATTCATATATACATTTTGTTGCTTCTGGGTCTGTTGGACTTTCTAATGCTTTTAATGCTGATCCTGTTATAATTGGAATATCATCACCAGGGAAGTCATACTCACTTAATAATTCTCTTACTTCCATTTCAACTAATTCTAATAATTCTGGATCATCAACCATATCTGCTTTGTTCAAGAATACTACTATATAACCTACTCCAACTCTGCTTGCAAGTAATATATGTTCTCTTGTTTGAGGCATTGGACCATCTGCTGCACTAACAACTAGGATTGCTCCATCCATTTGTGCTGCTCCTGTAATCATGTTCTTTACATAATCTGCATGTCCTGGGCAATCAACATGTGCATAATGTCTATTTTCTGTTTCATATTCAACATGTGATGTGTTAATTGTTATTCCTCTTTCTCTTTCCTCTGGTGCTTTATCAATTTGGTCAAATCTAGATGCTTCTGCTAATCCTTTAGTTGCAAGTACAGCAGTTATTGCAGCTGTTAATGTTGTCTTGCCGTGATCTACGTGCCCTATTGTTCCTATATTTACATGTGGTTTGGTTCTTTCAAACTTTGCCTTTGCCATTTTGTATTCCTCCTCGTTTAAATAATATCGCCTTTTCGTTCGTAAACTTATCCTAGTGTACTGCAGGACCTTAATAGCTATGGAGCCCATAACCGGGATTGAACCGGTGACCTCCACCTTACCAAGGTGACGCTCTTCCGACTGAGCTATATGGGCATTTAATTTTGGAGCGGGAAACGGGGCTTGAACCCGCGACACCCAACTTGGGAAGCTGGTGCTCTACCACTGAGCTACTCCCGCTGAAGTACAACTTAAAGCTATACACCAGTTATTAACTTTACTATTGTTTGTTTTCTTTGTCAATACATTTTTACCTTTTACTTAGACATTTTTCTAATTTTCTTTTAACTCTTTGCAAAGCATTATCAATGGACTTTGCATGCCTATCTAAATCGCAAGCAATTTCTTGATAAGATTTACCATCTAAGTATGACATAAGCACCTCCATCTCAAGTTCCGATAATACTTCACCAATTTCATTTTGAATGCTTATTACTTCCTCACGACTTATAACCAACTCTTCTGGATCAGTTATTTTAGCACCTGATAGCACATCCAACAATGTTCTGTCTGATTCCTCGTCATATATTGGTTTATTTAAGGATATATAAGTATTAAGGGGAATGTGTTTTTGGCGAGTAGCTGTTTTTATTGCTGTAATTATCTGCCTAGTAACACAAATTTCTGCAAAAGCCCTAAAAGAAGATAATCTGTCTGACCTAAAATCTCTAATAGCCTTATAGAGACCTATCATCCCTTCCTGGTAAATATCTTCTTTATCTGCACCAATCAAAAAATATGACTTAGCCCTTGCTTTCACAAAATTTTTGTATTTATTAATTAAATATTCTTGTGCACGAACATTGCTAATTTGTGCTTCAATAACAACTTCCTCATCCAATCTTTCTTCAAAGCTTGAAGTATTCACGCTAGCTTTAATGATCTTTTCCAACAAATATCCCCTCCACACCAACCATGTGTCATATAGATGATTATACCTCAGAGCAATTTATATAGTCAAGAAAATTCAACGGCCCCTTCTCATTTTCTCAAGTTTTTCCAATGTTTTTTCATCTACTCTCTCTTCTAACCAATTTCTTTTTTCCAAGTACTTTTTTTCGATCTCTGTTTCAATCTTTTTTTGCGTTCTGATTACTTCATGATAAAATTCAATTGAAGACATCCTAGTAGCTCCCCTTTGGAATGCAATCTGTTGCTCTAGAGAGTCGGATGTAATGACGCAAACTTCAATATTTCGTCCTATGTTATTGACCATTCTTTCAATATAGCTATCTGCCGTTTCTCCTTCTTTTGTAAAAACTACAACTAAGTTCCCTTGTCTCTCTTCTTTTTGAATACTGCCCTTAACTAATTGTGCATCAAAGACTATAAACATTTTATAACCATTAAATGCTACGTAGTTTTGAAGTATACCTATAAGCTGAAGCCTTGAAGATTCATAACTATATTCTTTAACCTTTTTAAGACTTGGCCAACTATTAATAACATTATACCCATCAACAAAAAGTGTTCTCACTTTTTACCTCATCTAATTTTTTGTTTCATAGTTTCATACATTATTATACCAGCTGCAACAGAGGCATTTAAAGATGTTATTTTCCCTACCATTGGTATTTTCACTAAAACATCACATTTTTCTTTTGTAAGTTTTGCAATACCTCTACCTTCACTTCCAATAACAAGTGCTACAGCTCCAGTTAAATCAGTATTGAAAATATAATCTTCCGCATCCATATCAGCACCGTAAACCCATACTCCACGTTTTTTTATTTCTTCTATAGCTACATTTATATTAGTTACTTTTGCTATTTTCACATGTTCAATTGCACCAGCAGATGTTTTATACACCGTAGGCGTAGCTCCTACATTTTTTCTCTTTGGTATTATTATTCCATGAGCTCCACATACCTCAGCAGTTCGTATTATAGACCCAAAATTATGTGGATCTTCAATTTCATCTAGTATAATTATAAAAGGTTTTTCTCCTTTTTCCTCTGCATTTTTAAATATATCATTTATTTCAAAATATTTGTACGGTGTTACTACAGCGATTACCCCTTGATGTGAAGAAGTTTGTGACATTTCATCTAACTTTCTTCTATCTACTTCCTTTGTAACAATTCCCTTTTCTTTAGCTAGTGCCATTACCACGCTTATGGATCCTACTAAATCGCCCTTAGCAATAAGAATGTATTCTACAGTTCTATCCGATTTTAGCGCTTCTATAACTGCATTTCTTCCTTCAATTAAATCTTCTCTAATAATTTTAGCTTCACCTTCTCCACTTGCGTTACTACTCTTAGGCTTTATTTCAGATTTTACCCTAGTGAACTTATTTTTTACTGCCTTCTCTTCATTTTTCCTAGTTCCTCTATTAATCACCTTGTTTTTATCTTCTTTATTACTTGTAAATTCTCTACTTTCCTTACCACCTTGGTCGCCCGTTCTATTTCTTCTAGGCATTGTTCCGCTTTTTTCTTCATTACTACTTGTAAATCCTCTACTTACTTTTCCACCCTTTTCGCTAGTTCTAACTTTTTTAGATTCAAATCCTGTTCTTTCTTCTCTGCTACTTTCAAATCCTTTGTTTCCTTTGTTTCCTTGATATTTTTTGTTATCACTCATTTTGAATACCTCTCCATTTCATTTATTTCATCTATTTCATCTCGTATTCTTTTCTTACTTCCAATGTCTTTCCACAACACATTTTTCCCTCAGGACAATGCCCACTAACACAACTTGGCCCTGCATATCTAAAAATTGATGGTGCGACTTCCCTAGCCTGCATCAACATTGTTTTAGCCATTTGGCGTATTTCCCACTGAGCTCTTGTGCAACACCTCTGATTAAAAAAATGCATTAACTCTCTAGCATTCATAGTAGCTATTATTTTAGTCTCGCAAGCATTTGGGAATACATACCGTGCGTCTTCGATAGCTTTTTTCTCCGCTTTGCTTTTAAGCACTAAGTATTGTTTTTTTTCAATATCTTCAGCCTTTATAAGTTTTTCAACCTTTAAATATTCCACTATAGAATTAGCTAATTCATTTCTTGATAATATCTCAACTAATTGGTTGTACTCTTCTTGAATCCGCTTCATGGATTTTATGAAAATTTCCTTTGCCTGCTCATCTTTCTCAACATTAGGTGGAATTATGTATTCAAATTGTTTAAGCTGTACGTATCTCTGACTCTGTTGAGAATATGATGCTACCCTATGTCTAACTAATTGATGGGTCAAACTTCTAGATATCCCCTCAACTGCAAAAGTAAAGCTCACATGCTCTATCGGTGAATGATGACCATAATTCATTAAAGTATTGATAAATTTTTTTGTTTTTTCTTGATCTAAATTTTCTAATATTTCATCAATTCCTACTTGACTATAACAAAGTTTAGCTGCTGCAGCTATAATTTTTTCAGGATTCGGTGTATGTTCTATTAATTTAACCTTGAGCATAATTATTCATCTCCCAAATCAAGATTTATAATTTTCTCGAAAATATCATTTAACCTTTCATTCTTCTCACTTAAGTATAAAAAACCTACTAAAGCTTCAAAGCCTGTAGCCCACTTATATTCATTTAAATCTGCATTTTTAGGCGTTGAACCACTTTTAGAATTTCTAGCTCTTTTAAAAATACCTAGTTCCTCTTCGTCTAAATTTGTTATCAAAACTTTCATAAACTCGCTTTGTGCATGCGCTTTTACATACGAAACCGCCTTAACATGAATTTTATGTGCATTCATATCTCTATTTTTTTCTACAAGGTAAGATCTGATAAACACCTCATAAATTGCATCTCCAACTATTGCAAGAACTAGTGGATTTAACTGTCTAACTTGCGCCACTGTGAATTTGCCCTTTAGCATATTAAACTCCATGATTAATCTCCTTTTTTAATATTAGACACTCCTATTATTAGATTTATTTTTTATATATAACTATTTTAAAATAAAAGCATCAAAAAAAACAAAAATTCGCCCTGTTTTAGGGCGAATTTCATCGCGGTACCACCTAAATTTGTGCTTATTTGTTAACGGTATATATTACCGGTAGTTTTACTACAGCTCCAAAGTAGGTTCAAAACCTTTGAAAATCTCTCAACCTAGTATTTTCTCTCTGTATAATGGTTTTTACTATTCTTCATCATTACTTAATATTTAGTTTATATGTGATATTTTATAGTTACTAATAAATATACACATTATATCTGATACTGTCAACAGTGATTTCTTTGCAATATTTGCATCGCTATGTCTAAATCTTCTGGCGTTGTAACCTTTATATTATCGTAGCTACCTTCATAAAGATATACTTTATTACCATATTGTTCAACCACCATTGTATCATCGGTTACTTTAATACCCTCACGACTAATTTTTTCGTGACATTCTAAAATAAGGTTATACCTAAAACCTTGTGGAGTTTGAACACAAAAGAGCATCTCTCTATTAGGTGTTTTTATAGAAAACCCAGAAGAGTCTTTAATCTTAATAGTATCCTTAGGTTGTACTCCGCAAGCCGCAGCTCCATATAAATTAGCATAAAAAATTGCATTTCTAATAATATCTTCGCTAACAAAAGGTCTAGCCCCATCATGAATAAGTACAACTTCACAATTTCTTACAGCCTTTAAACCATTTAAAACAGAATGTTGTCTTTCTTTACCACCGCTAACAACACTTTTCACCTTTGCAAACTTATATTTTTTAATTATTTTTTCATTGCAATAATCTACTTCAGACGCTGCAGCAACTACTATAATCTCATCTATACAAGGGCTTTTTGAAAAACTCCTTAAAGTATAGTATAAAACTGGGTATCCTTTAATATCTAAATATTGCTTATTAATAGATCCACCCATCCTTTTTCCCTTACCCGCTGCCAAAATTATGGCGCAGTTTCTACTCATAAAAAACCTCTCTTACATATTATAACTAACTTTTCACTAAAGAATCCTTATTTTTAGCAAAAATCATTCTACCTGCAGCCGTCTGAAGTACTGATGTTACAATAACAACTATATTCTCACCAATATACTTTCGTCCACCTTCGACAACAATCATTGTACCATCATCCAAATAAGCTATTCCTTGACCTGATTCCTTTCCATCTTTCATCACTTGTATTTTCATTTCTTCCCCCGGAAGTACTACCGGTTTTACAGCGTTCGCAAGTTCATTAATATTCAAAACCGGTACCCCTTGAAATTCAGCTACCTTATTAAGGTTAAAATCATTGGTAATTACTTTGCCATTCAAAACCTGAGCTAATTTAAGTAATTTGCTATCTACTTCTGCAATGTTAGGAAAATCTTTTTCCCAAATCTCAACCTCAATATTTAATTCCTTTTGTATTTTATTTAATATATCTAATCCTCGTCTTCCTCTATTTCTCTTAAGTCCATCTGACGAATCCGCAATATGCCTAAGTTCCTCTAATACAAATGTAGGTATTACTAATGGTCCTTCAACAAAGCCAGTTTGACAAATATCAAATATTCTACCATCAATTATTACCGATGTATCTAGCACTTTTGGATTTTCATTAGTAAACCCTTTAACTTTCTTATCTTTAAATCCATTGCTTTTTTTGATACTTGTAAAGAAAGCTAATATTTCATCTCTTTTTCTGGCACAAATATCTGCTCCTAAAGCTATCATTATAACTGTAAAAATAATCACAATAATAGTCCATAAAGGCGATCTATAATTAAATAACCCTGCAAATAAAGATGCAATTACAAGCCCTATTATCGCTCCACCTGTACCAAAAACAATTTGTGATGTTGGCATTTTTTGTGTGCTTTTTACCACATAATCCATGAATTTCATTATAAAAGACACTAGTATAGGAGATAGCAAAAATATAATAACCCCAAAAATCAAAGTAGAAAAAATGATGAATATTATTCCTTGAATTGTCCCCTCTTTAAAATAACTAAACCCTGCTAAATAACTTGTGCTTAGAAGTATTCCACCTATTATATACCCTAAAATTAGTCCTATGATTGTAAAAAGTCCTCTAAAAATTTTTTTTAACAAAAAATTTCACCTCCTCTTAAATTATTAACACTTATTTGAATTTATATCCCGTTATTATCTAATATATACTATAAATGATTGTATTTCAATAAAATATGTCATACAATCAACAATTTATTAAACTAAACTCCTTATTTTACATAATGCTTGTTCCATGTTAAGTTCAAAAGCTAACATTATTTCACTAGCAACCATTCCTTCAACTCTTTCTAAAATCTTTATCTCTCCAGGCGGAAGCATATCTTTCTTTTGTAAATAATATAAATCCCTAATTACCTCACACATTTTCAAAGTATTCCCACTTTGAATTTTTTTCTTATTACTTCTATATCTATTATTCCAATTTCTTTCAATGAAATCTGAATTACTCCCTATTATATTCAAAATTACCTCTAATTCTGCTTTATTTAAAATGTTTCTTACTCTATAATTTTCAATTTTATTTATTGGAATCATAAAATTCATGTTGTCTAATAAAAGATATATATTTACATATTTACATTTTGTATTAGATGATACTTTGTCATCAATGTCTTTTACATATCCAGCACCATAATCTGATATAAATATTTTTTCACCAACATTTAACATACTATTCCCCCTATTAATAAAACTCCTGTTGATTTATTATATATTCATAAGGTGAAATGCGTACTTAGTTTATTGACAAAACCGTAATTTGAATCCTATAATGTAACTAATTAAATATTTACAAGGAGTTGAACTTAATGAAAGATTGTATATTTGATAATTTTCAAAATTCTGTAGATGAATCCCTATTACGGCATAGAAGTCTTTTAGATGTAATTACTAAACTGCAAGAATCTGATGCTAGAGTCAATAGGGCTGTTGCAAAATCTGTTACCAATTGTGGCTGTATTAAGTTAGAAGAAAAAAACATGTACACACCACCTAATATAGACGATTTAGATTTAGATGACCCTGGCACTTCACATTCTCCTGTACAAGGTGCTCTATGTGAAAACTGTAGGGAGGTCTTAGAAAAAGAACTTGGGAACAATCTTTTTTATATTACTTCATTATGTAATATTTTAGGTTTGAATTTATATGATATTCTTTTAAAAGAATATGATAAAATTAGCACACTTGGCAAATATACTATGCGCTAGCAAATATTGCACAAGATAAGTTAATCCTTATTTTGTGCTATATTTGCTTGTCTAGCATAAATTGCTCTTTTAACCTTCTTAACCCATTTTTAATAGCTTTAGCTCTTGCTTCTCCAATTCCCTCTACACTATCAAGTTGTTCATAAGAAGCTTCCATTGTGGCTTTTAATTCTCTAAAGTGCTTAACTAGATTTTCAATAACATTTACAGGTATTCTAGGTATTTTATTTAGCATCCTATATCCTCTTGGAGAAATTAAAGTATCAACTAATGGAACCCCTATATATCCAATAATTCTAGATATAAAATCTAAATCCATCAGTTCACCTGAAGTCATATTTTCTATTTGTCTATACATATCAGTATAACTCATACCACTTTGACAATAATCTCTTATTAAAAGTATTCCATCTTCCTCAACACTTCTAATTAATTCATTTAATTGCATTGAAATTAGCCTACCCTCATTGCCTAACTCACATATATGCCTTTCTATTTCTCCAACTATTCTCATAACCATCTCTGTCCTTTGTATTGCTGATATCACATCAAACAATGTAGCTAAATCTTGAAATTCTAAAAGATTTAAATTACTTACTACTCGCTCAAGCACTGAAACATATTTTTCTAATGTTTGGATAGCTTGGTTAGCTTTTGCTAGAATAATACTACTATCTCTTAATACATATTTTATATCATCTTTGTAAACAGTTATAATAGTTCTTCTTTGTGATATTGCAACAACCACATACCCTGTTTGCTTAGCTATTCTTTGCGCTGTTCTATGCCTTGTTCCAGTTTCATAAGTTGGAATTGTAGAACTTGGCATAAGCTGAGTATTAGCATATAATATTTTTTTCAAATCACTACTTATTACTATAGCTCCGTCCATCTTTGCTAACTCATATATATAAGCAGGACTATAGTCCGCATTTATTCCAAATCCACCATCTACAATATCTAATACTTCCTTACCATTTCCTAAAACGATAAGTCCACCAGTTTTAGCTCTAAGAATATTTTCAAGTCCTTCTCTAAGCGAAGTACCAGGTGCCAGTATTTTCAATATACTCATAAGTTCCTTACTTTTTTCTTCTCTCATCCTTTTCTCCCTACTTAATAAATTATAAATTATAAATTAAAGTTCTATATCAAAATAAATTATATTTTCTATAAATTAAAAAACCACTCTAGAGTGGTTTTTAAAAAAATTGTCTTAGTATAATTATATACTTTTTAATCTATATAAACAACATTAAATATGTAAAACCTTAAAAATCAATTTATCATTTTTCATAAGAACACTTACATTATCACCTTTATTAATATTACCCCTCAGTATTTCTTCAGACAACTTATCTTCTATAACTTTAGTTATTTCTCGCCTTAATGGTCTTGCTCCATAATTGCTGTTAAATCCCGACTTAGCTAAATATTTCTTAGTTTCATTGTCAAAACTAATATTAATTTTAATATCTTCAAGACGCTCCTTCACAACTTTAAGCATTAACTCTACTATTTTATATAAATCATCCTGTTCTAGTGAATGAAATACAATAATATCATCTATTCTATTTAAGAACTCTGGTCTAAATGAAAGTTTTAACTCTTCCATTATATTCTCTTTCATCTTTTCATATTCAGAACTCACACCGTTTTCCTTTATATCAAACCCTAGAGACCTTTGTTTTTTAAGAGTAGACGCGCCAACATTAGATGTCATTATAATTACTGTATTTTTAAAGTCTATTGTTTTACCTTTCCCATCAGTTAACCTTCCGTCTTCTAATATTTGCAATAAAATGTTAACTACATCAGGATGAGCTTTTTCAATTTCATCGAAAAGAACAACTGAATATGGGTTTCTTCTCACTTTTTCTGTTAGTTGTCCCCCTTCATCAAATCCAATATATCCTGGCGGGGAACCCATAAGTCTCGAAACCGTATGCTTATCCATATATTCTGACATATCTATTCTTATCATGTTATTTTCATCACCAAACATAGCCTCTGCTAAAGCTTTTGACAACTCTGTTTTTCCTACCCCAGTTGGCCCTAAAAATATAAAAGAGCCTATCGGTCTTTTAGGATCCTTTAACCCTACTCTTGCACGTCTTATTGCACTTGAAATAGATTTAACCGCTTCATATTGACCTATCACTTTCTCGTGTAGTATCTTCTCCAATTTTAATAATCTTTCAGATTCCTTTTGTGTCAATTTTTCTATTGGAATGTTAATCCATCTTGATACAACATTAGCAATTTCAGTTTCTGAAACTATTAGTTCATCCGCTTGATTTTGTGTTTTCCAGCTGTTTTTAGAATTATATAATTTATCTTTTAAGTTTTTTTCGGTATCTCTTATTTTAGCTGCCTTCTCAAAATCCTGTACTGATATAGCATCTAATTTTTCTTTAGAAATTTTATCTATTTCATCTTCTAAATTTTTAAGATTTGCCGGAGTAGTCAAATTTTGAATTCTAACTTTTGCCCCCGCCTCATCTATAAGATCTATTGCTTTATCAGGTAAATATCTATCAGATATATACCTATGTGACAGACTAACAGCAGCCTCTATGGCACCATCAGTGATCTTAACTCTATGATGTGCCTCATACTTGTCCCTTAGTCCTTTTAATATTTCAACAGCCTCTTGTTTACTTGGTTCTCCTACCATAATAGGTTGAAACCTTCTCTCGAGTGCTGTATCTTTTTCAATGTGCTTTCTATATTCGTCTATAGTTGTTGCGCCTATACATTGTATTTCCCCACGAGCAAGTGCTGGTTTCAATATATTAGATGCATCAATAGCTCCTTCGGCTCCTCCTGCTCCAATTATAGTATGAATTTCATCTATAAATATAATCACATTTCCCACTACTAGTATTTCTTTCATTACCTTTTTAAGCCTTTCCTCAAACTCTCCTCTATATTTAGAACCTGCAACCATAGAAGATATATCTAAAGTTATAACTCTTTTATCTTTTAAAATTTCTGGGATACTCCCGGAAGCTATTCTTTGTGCTAGTCCTTCTGCTATAGCGGTCTTACCTACACCTGGCTCCCCTATAAGGCACGGATTATTCTTCATTCTTCTGCACAAAATTTCTAAAAGCCTTTGTGTTTCATTATCTCTTCCTATAACAGGGTCAAGTTTGCCTTCTTTCGCCATTTCAGTTAAGTCTTTTCCAAAATGATCTAATGTGGGCGTACTATGGTTTTGTTTTTCTTTTGATATACTTCCCTTTGGATTACCCTCAGAACACCAATTATTTAATATATCATTTTTTAGTATATTAAAGTCTGCTCCTAAGTTAGCTAATATTGTATATGCAACTCCTTCTGATTCTCTAATTAATGCGATCAAAATGTGTTCTGGGCTAATATAGTTATGATTTAAATTTCTTGCTTCAATTAAACTTAGTTCTAATAGACGTTTTGTTCTTGGAGTCAGAGGTATTTCATTTCTGCGCATTTCTACGTCGCCTTCACCTTCATATTCTATTACTAATTTTTTTACCTCGACCGACGAAATTTTCATATTATTTAATGACTTTTTACATACACCATCTTGTTCTCTTAGAATTCCTAACAGTATATGCTCTGTTCCTACATAACCATGCTTTAATTGTTGCGCTTCCTCTTGAGCATACACCAAAACCTTTTGTGCTCTTTCTGTAAATTTATTAAACATCATGTTCAAACACCTCACCTGCAATAAATTTTCTTATTACTTTAATTATGCCCAATTTTATCCTTATTATTTCATGATATAATAGCATTCTGTAATTATTTAATAAAAAAAGACATACCTAAAACATTTTATACCAAAATGTTTTCGATATGTCCATATTAAATTGTTTTTTTATATGCTAACTCACTAAGAAATTTTCATATTTATATATTTTCTATCTTTATACAACATAGAAATTCCCTTTTCATAATCAAAAAAATTAATGACTATACACTTAGCATCATAACATCTAATATTAATTTTTTCACTCTCTTTTAAAACTACATCTATTTCTGTATTATCTTTAAAATATGTGAACCTTCTAATTTCATCTAGTAACTGTACAATATTATTCTTATTTTTAATCATTTGGTTCCCCCTATTATAAATTTTTTCACCCTTTTTATAAACTCATACTTGTATATAAAATCTTAATTATATTGTTCTATATATTTACTATTCTATAAAACAATTTTTATTCCTTGTTTGTATTATGATTTTCGTAATATATTTTTTTACATTTAAATTTATAATATTCCTAATTTTATGTACATACTGCAAAATAGTGAACTACCTATGTAATATTATTGAACTCTAATAATGCATTATTTATTAGCTCTAAAAATAAATAGTAATTCTAAAATTACTAATTATTCAAATTTAATCATTTATATAAATTTACTTCGCCATAAATGCTTCAATTTCATCTACAGTCTTAATTATTTGTTTTGAAAGATTTTCACATCCATCTTTTGTAATTAATATATCATCTTCAATTCTAATCCCAATATTTTCTTCTTTTATGTAAAGTCCTGGTTCATTAGTGAATATCATACCAGTCTTTAATTTTATGTCTCGATTTCCTACATCATGAGTATCTAATCCTAAATAATGACTTACCCCATGGAAATAGTATTTAGATAATTCACTAGGTTCTTTAATAAGACCTAACTGTATACATCCAGCTGCAAGTACCTCTTTTGCTGTTTCATTTAAAACTGAGAACAATATACCAGGTTTTGCGATTGCTATTACCGCTTCTTGTGCTTTTAATACCACGTTATAAATTTCCTTTTGTCTTTCTGTATATTTACCATTAACAGGGAATGTACGGCTTATATCCGCATTGTAATATTTATATTGAGCTCCCAAATCAAACAACACTAATTCACTATCCTGAAGTTCACTATCGTTTTTTACATAATGAAGTATTGTTGCATTCTTACCACCAGCTGCAATGGTATGAAAAGCATAATCTGTTACACCATTACTTTTCAATGAAAAATCAAAGTAAGCCTCTAATTGATATTCCTTCATACCGACTTTGGCATTTTTCATTAGTTGTCTTACACCCATATCCGTAATATCTATAGCTTGCCTTATTAATTTTATTTCTTCTTCTGATTTAATAAGTCTAAGACTAACTATTTCATGGTATATATTTTGTACCCTTAAATAAGGGTATCTCTGCGTTACTACTTTCACAAAAATTTGTGATGTAGACATTGATATATCAAACCCTTGTCTTTCAAGATCCAAATATAAATTCTCAATTTTTGTTTTTTCTAAAATGCCATTAAATAAATCTTTAAAATTATCCAAAAACTCAATATTTTCTATGCCAGAAATTTCTTTTGCCTCTTCTTTAGCCATTTTCTCCCCTACCCACCTAGCCAATACGGGGTCACTTTTCTCTACAAATAATGTTTCTTCAACTTTACCATTTCTTTGTACTATCATTAAAATCATTTTATCCTTATCAATACCTGTTAAATAATAAAAATTTCTGTTTGGAGTGAACGCATATGTTTCATCCGCTGATTTATATGGTGCCTCCCCTGCAAATATTAATGTTATTGAGTTTTGTTCTAAACTTTTCCAAAGATTCTTCCTATTTATATTAAATAATATATTTTTCATTTCAATTTACCTCCTGATGAATATCATAAATTTGTTTTATTAATATTATAACATAATAGCTATCCTTCCTTTTGCGATGTAATATAGTATTCACCATTTTCCGTATCTCCTTGAGTCACAATAGTAAAACTATTATTTTCTAACATTTCACAAAGTATTCTCATTTCATCAGAATTTTTCATTCTTGAAGTAATTGTAAATCTATCATTTTGTGAAATCATTCCCATATAATCATGAATGCTACTGTAATCACTTAAATTAATATCCCCAGGAATATCTAATTTGTATTCAGACATTTAATTTCCCCCTTTTTACTATTACTAACATTAGGTTCTGTAATTTCGGGTAAAATATCCGTATTTATTATAAAAAATAAAAGTACCAATAATATAAAATTATTGGTACTTAAATACATATTTCAAAACAAAAATAAATTACTAATAACACTCATATTTCTTATACACACTTAATATAATATTCGTTGCATTTACTTAGCAGTATAATTTTTCACAAAATAAAAAAAGCTAATAATTAGCTTTTGTATATCTTAAATTTATTATTAAATTATAAAAAAATGGCTCCGCGAAAAGGATTTGAACCTTCAACCTATCGGTTAACAGCCGAGCGCTCCACCGTTGAGCTATCGCGGAACATTACCTAGCGATGACCTACTCTTCCACAAAGTTACCCCTGCAGTACCATCGGCGCATTGAAGCTTAACCTTCGTGTTCGGTATGGGAACGGGTGTTACCTTCAGGCCATAATCACTAGATGAGA
>NZ_JAHLDV010000020.1 GCF_018861865.1 Clostridium frigoris | reverse complement strand
GAAACATATTTATTAAAACATTAATTTCTATTGAACCGCCGTGTACCGAACGGTACGCACGGTGGTGTGAGAGGTCGCTAAATAAACTAATTATTTAGCTCCTACTCGATTATAGAATAATAAAATAAGTACAGTATCATAGAAATAGTTAGGGCATAGTGATATTTAAACTATAATTGGTTTTTAGAAGGAGATATAAAAAAAAGCCTTAGTAAATCCATTACGATTTACTAAAACCCTTGCTATAACTGGTGCCGGAGGCGGGAATCGAACCCGCACGGTATTGCTACCACTGGATTTTGAGTCCAGCGCGTCTGCCAGTTCCACCACTTCGGCATGTCTGACAATAAATATTTTACCATATACATATGCATATTGCAATAGGTATATGTATATTTATTAAAATTAAATATAAAATTAATGATAAAGTTCCTTACTTTTAGGGTATATTATTGTTATAATACAATAGAAACTGTTTTAATACGGAATATAGCGTTATATATAAAGTTACAAACATAGTAGAAAGAAGGGATTTAAAATGTCTAAGGAAAGACTACTAATTTTAGATGGTCATAGTCTTATGTATAGGGCTTTTTATGCATTACCAGCCTTAACAAATTCGGATGGTATATACACTAATGCAGTTTATGGTTTTACAACTATGCTTTTAAAGATGAAAGAGGAGTTTGAGCCTGATTATATTGTCACAACATTTGATAGGAAGGCACCTACTTTTCGTCATGAAGAATATAAAGATTATAAGGCAGGTAGAAAAAAAATGCCTGATGAACTGCAAGGACAGTTTGCTATAGTTAGGGACCTTTTAGAGAAAATGGCTATAGATATATTTGAATTAGATGGGTTTGAAGCAGATGATTTAATAGGTACGTTATCAGTGTTTGCAGAGAAGCAAGGACTGGAAGTCTTTATAATAACAGGAGACAGAGATGCACTTCAACTTGCAACGGATAATGTAAAGGTAGTAATAAATAAAAAAGGAATGTCAGAAAAGGAAATATACGATAGAAACCGTATAACCACGGAATTCGGAGTAACTCCAACAGAATTTATAGATGTAAAAGGTCTGATGGGAGATGCTTCTGATAATATACCTGGTGTTCCAGGAATTGGTGAAAAAACTGCATATAAGCTTATTAAAGAATATAAGAGTATAGAAAATCTTCTTATGAATATTGATAAGGTTAGTGGTAAAAAGCTTGTTGAAAATTTAAACACATATAGTGAACAGGCTATTTTCAGTAAAAAATTAGCAACCATTATTACTTGTGTGCCTATGGAAATGGATCTAAATTCAATTAAATCAAAAGAAAATTATGATGTACGTGCTGTAAAAGATTTATTTTATAAATTACAGTTTAAGTCATTAATAGACAGAATATCTGTAGATGATGACTCTGTTCAGGAAATATTTTCTGCAGAATATGAAGTAATAGATAAGTTGCAGGAGCTTTCAGAGCTTACTGCGAAAATTAAGGATACTATCTATATAATTTTTGACATAGCGGACACAAATGTCTTTTCTAAAATGCGCTTAAATAACATATACATTAATTATAAAGAAAAAAACTATCTCCTTAAGCTTGATGATTTATTTAAAGAAGATGAAGAAAAAACTATAAGTTATTTAAAAACTATACTTGAGAGTAATGATATTAAAAAAGTAAGTTATGCTGTAAAAAATGCATATACTGCTCTTAATAAAAGAGGTATCAAATTACATGGAATACAATTTGATATAGAGCTTGCAGCTTATCTGCTAGACTCTGCAAAAAAGGAATACAGCCTAGAAACTCTTATGGATACAAATCTTAGAATTAGCATTACAGGCGAAGGTCATGCAAAGGAAATTAATAAAGTTGCATTACTAAAGGGGCTTTATGAGATATTAGAGCCTAAAATTAAAGAGTATGAAATGGAAGAACTTCTATATAAGGTTGAACAACCATTAACAGAGTCTATATCATATATGGAGGCCGAAGGATTCACAGTAGATAAAGCAAATTTGGATGAACTAGGAGTTAAATTTGCTGCAGATATAGCGAAACTTGAAAGTACTATTTTTGTTTTAGCTGGAGAAGAATTTAATATAAAATCACCAAAACAATTAGGAAAAATATTATTTGAAAAATTAGATTTACCTGTTATAAAAAAGACAAAAACAGGATACTCAACTAATGCAGAGGTTCTAGATGCACTAGTAGATAAGCACCCTATTATTGCAGAAGTTACAAAGTATAGACAAGTAACAAAGATCTTTTCTACATACATAGAGGGGTTAAAAGCTGTAATTGATACAGATTCAAGAATACATTCAAACTTTATGCAAACAGTTACGACAACAGGAAGATTATCTAGTACAGAACCTAATTTGCAAAATATTCCTATAAGGCATGAAATGGGTAGGGCTATTAGGAAAGCATTTATACCACACAATGATCAATGTGTTATATTATCTGCAGATTATTCACAAATAGAGCTTCGAGTACTCGCACATATTGCTGGGGATGATAATTTAATTCAAGCGTTCATTGATCACAGTGATATTCACACTAAAACAGCATCTGAGGTATTCAACGTACCAATGAACGAGGTTACAAAACTTATGAGAAGTAATGCAAAAGCTGTAAATTTTGGTATAGTATATGGTATTGGTGAGTTTAGCCTTGCAAATGATTTAAATATATCAAGAAAAGAAGCTAAAACATATATAGAAACTTATTTTGAAAGATACCCCAGTGTAAAGAAATACATGAAAGATATAGTTACCCAGGCTGAGGAAAATAATAGTGTAACTACAATTATGAATAGGCGTAGATTTATACCTGAAATAAATTCAGCGAACAAAATTGTAAAGGCTGCAGGTATAAGGCTAGCGATGAATACACCTATACAAGGAAGTGCAGCAGATATTATAAAACTTGCTATGGTTAACGTATTTGATAAATTAAAGGAAGCGGGATTAAAAAGTACTTTAATTCTACAAGTACATGATGAATTAATATTAAACGTATATAGAGATGAGCAAAAGCAAGTTGAATCTTTAGTTAAGGATCAGATGGAAAATGTTATTAAGCTTTTAGTTCCGCTTGAAGTAGAAATTAGCATTGGAGAAACATGGTATGAGGCTAAGTAGTTGAGATTATTGGGTATGAGTTAAGCCCATAATGTTATACATTCAATTTTTAGTTATAAAAAAGTAGGGGAGAAGATAATGCTAAAAGTTGGAATAACAGGTGGTATTGGTAGTGGAAAGAGTACAGTAACCAATATGTTAAAAGATGATGGGTTTTCTATTATCGATGCAGATATTGTAGCTAGAGAGGTTTTCATAATATATCCTGAGATAATGGAAAAAATCAAAGGTGAATTTGGATATGAATTTTTTGACAGTGAAGGTAAACTTAATAGAAAAGAGTTTGGAAATTATATATTTAAGAGTGATTTGCGTAGAAAAAAACTTGAAAATATAATGATACCTTTTATAACAAAAGAAATACGTCATAGAATAAAGATGTGTGAAGAAGATAACTGCAAATTATGTTTTTTAGATGCACCTACTTTAATAGAGAACAATCTCCATACTAGTATGGATATAACTATTTTAGTATGGGTATGTAGTGATATTCAAATACAAAGAGTTATGCTTCGTGATGATTTAAATTTAGATGAAACAATGGATAGAATAAAAGCCCAAATGCCTATAGATGAAAAGAGAAAATTTGCGGATTTTATTATTGATAATGGAACAAGTGTTGGAGACACAAAGTTGCAGCTAGATTTAATTATCTCACAGCTCGAAAGGTTAGATGTGAAGTTATGAAAATTTCAAAAATTATAAAATTATTAATATTAATTCTATTGGTTATTATAGTAATTAATATAAAAAGCATTTTAAAAACTTTTTACCCAATAAAGTATGAAAATCAAATAATTACATATTCGAAGAGGTATAATGTAGATCCTTATTTGGTTGCGGCTGTAATAAGAACAGAGAGCAATTTTGATGTAAAAGCTGTTTCTAGTACAGGGGCCTATGGACTTATGCAGATAATGCCTGATACTGCACTATGGATTGCTGGAAATATGAAATTAAAAGACTTTAATACTGAAAAATCTTTTGACTCTGAAATTAATATTGCTATGGGATGTTGGTATCTGGACGATTTAAACACTGAATTTAATGGTGATTTAGAATTAGTACTTGCAGCTTATAATGGTGGACGTGGAAATGTTAAAAAGTGGCTTCAAAATAAAGAATATTCTAGTGATGGTAAAACAATTAATAATATACCATTTGGAGAAACAGATAAATATGTAAAAAAGGTAAAGATAAATTACCGCATTTATACAAAGTTGTATGGTAATGAAATTGAACAAAATAAATAAAAACTATTGACAATTTGTACAAAACTAATATATAATTAATCTTATAGTTATTAGATTAACAAGTCTATATGACTATAAGATTTTATCCTTTACAGTAAAATATATTTGCGATAGTGGCGGAATGGCAGACGCGCACGTTTAAGGGACGTGTGGGAGACCATACGGGTTCAAGTCCCGTCTGTCGCACCATATGAGGTTAGTAATATCAACACTTACAATAGTGTTGATATTTTTTTTATTGAAAAAATAACTCCAAAACTTATAGATAAAAATTTTATAAGAAATGAATTATAATAAGAAATAAGGAAAAACTAAAAGTAGAAAGAGGTGTTGTTTATGAAAAATAAAAATAATAATGATAATGAAAATCAACAGAAATCAAACAAAAGTAAAGAAGAAAATCCTGTGATTATCAATGGAGATACTAATATGAGAAAGCCTGTACGTGGATTAAGTAAATAGTGGCATAAAGAGGATGTATTACATCCTCTTTATTTTTTTTATAAAACTAGTATCAAAACTTTACATTTGGCATAAATTGTTAATGTATTAATAATATTGGAATGGGAGGGTAATTATGAAAATAGAGGACAGCAGTAGTGAAGATATAGACATGAATGAAGAATATGACATGGTTCCACTACAATCTATGATGTATGGATATGACCAAATGAATATGATGTCAAATATGGGAGTGCCCATGGGATATATGCAGGATATGAATTCTAATATGGGGATGAACCAATACAGGCAGATAAATCCATGCATGGGTATGGATCAATTTAAGTATTCAAGGTCCATGAATGAACTTAATCAACTCAATAGAATGTATAGAAATGAAGCTATGGAAGATTATGAGGAGGCAAATACAAATCTAGGTCAGACTGATAAGTATCAGGATGCAGATCAATCTGATAGACCTAGTATGACGTCTACACCTAGTCTACAATGTAATGATGTAGATTCTATTGTAAAAAGAATTGAAAGATATAACCCTGCAATATTTAGACACTTGACTAGGTATGGAAATCCTTATATAGATGCAAGAGAACTAGTTACAAGAATTGTTAAAGTGTCGCTTATGTACAAAGATGAATAAAAATAATATTTATTCAACATAAAAACAAAATTCATTTTAACTATAACCCTATAGATTTATAGGGTTATTTTATTTATATTATATATATTTGTTTTTTCATTCTAAAATAAAGTTTTAAATAATAACATTATAAATAAGGACTTATTAAGTTAGGGGATGTTAAAGTGAGATATACAAGGTACAATTACAAACCACCTAAGAAAAATAATAGTTTCATGATTGTTATTACATTAACATTAATAGCTGCAATTGCTTTGGGTACTGTTTTTTCAAAGCTTATACCTAATAATAGTAAAATAGCGAGCACAGACAATAAAATCACTAAAATAAGTTTAGAAAAGGATACAAAAACAAATCCTGTTAGTACAGATGTTTCTAAAGATATATCTCAAAATAATATTAAAGATTATGTAGCATTACAATGTGGTGTTTTTACCAAAATGGAAAGTGCAGTGGTTCTCAAAAATAGTTTAGCGGAGTATGGTACACCATTTATTATTGTGGAAAATAAGTTGAATAAAGTTTTGCTCGGTGTATATCCTAAAGGTGTGGCTGATAGTATTATTAAAGAGCTTACGGCAAAAAAAATAACTTACGCGAAAATCAATTTTCAATTGGATGGTAAAGATTTAACAAGTGCACAAACTAACGAAATGATTAGTGCAGATATTAAAATATTAAATAAACTTTCGGAAAAAAATACTAAAGCATATACAACTGCGGAATTGAAAAAATGGGTGGGTGCTTTAGCTGGTGCAGATAAGACAAATAAAAATTATGCTTCAATGACTACGATAAAATCATATTTAACGACTTTGCCACCAGTATTAGAAAAAGACAAAGCAGAAGCTGGATATATATATATATATAAATTTATAAAGAAACAGATATAATTGTTAATTTATATGTTTATTTTACATACGAGTTTGCGAAAATTAATCAAAAATGATTAAGAATAGTCAAAAATAGTAAAATACAAATAGAGTACTAAATCTATTTGTATTTTTTATGTTCAGTTAATGGTGTAAATGTATCAATTAAATGAAAATAATTATAAATTTTTTTTGAATTATAATTTTATGCACTTGTGTATGAATTTATTAAATGTTAAAATGTATAAGATATATAAGTAAGGTGGGGGGTACAATTTGAAAAGTGCAGAAAGGAAAAATCCATATTTTGTTTTTTTTATAATTATAGGAGCTATTTCTGGAAGTTGCATAGGTGAACTATTAGGAGACAATGTGGTCGCACTTAAATTTTTGAAGAGTACATACACCATAGGTACGAGTAATCCTATGCTTATAGATTTTAGAGTATTTGCAGTAACTTTCGGTATAAATTTTAATATTAATATTATGACTATTATAGGAGTTATTTTGGCAATAATATTATATAGAAAATATTAGGAGTGATGTAGTGGATATTATTTTAGCTTCTGCCTCGCCGCGAAGGGCGGAACTCCTAAAAAAGATAACTAGTAATTTTGAGATAATGGCAAGTGACTTTGAAGAGAGTGACATATTATTTTCTGGAAATTGTGGGGAATACGTTATGACCTTAGCAAAAGGCAAGGCTATGGCTATTTGTAGTAGCGTGAAAAAACCAACTGCTATAATAGGTTGTGATACTGTTGTTTATTTTAAGGGTGAAGTGCTCGGAAAACCTAAAGATAATTACGAGGCTTTCAAAATGCTTAGTAATTTAAGTAACAATACTCATGAGGTATATACAGGAATTGCGGTAATAAACACAATGACTAAAGAAATCAATACTGAGTATGTTTGCACAAAAGTAAAATTTTCAAAGTTATCAATTAAAGAAATAAATAATTACATAAAAACAAAAGAACCGTTAGGTATGGCTGGAGCTTATGCGATACAAGGAGGAGCATCTTTATTTGTTAAAGAATTAAAGGGCTGTTACTATAGTGTGGTGGGGTTGCCAGTGAACAAATTATATTATATGCTAAGGGAGATG
The DNA here is from genome assembly GCF_018861865.1 of Clostridium frigoris. Taxonomy (GTDB): domain Bacteria; phylum Bacillota; class Clostridia; order Clostridiales; family Clostridiaceae; genus Clostridium_AD; species Clostridium_AD frigoris. The sequence continues at coordinate 44,295 of NZ_JAHLDV010000020.1, read as the reverse complement.
GGGGTCAATCTATAAAGGAGTTGTTTATGGGTATGACGTTCAAAATTATGGATTTGCCTCAAAATGAAAGACCAAGAGAAAAATTGTTAAGATACGGTGCTGAAACTTTATCCAACAATGAACTATTAGCTATAATACTTAGAACCGGATCGAAAAATGAAAATATTATAAGTCTTTGCAGTAGAATAATTTCGCAGTGTGGCGGATTAAATGGACTTTTTAGTTCAAGTGCAGAGGAATTTATGAATTTAAAAGGTGTTGGAAATGCCAAAGCAACACAACTTTTAGCACTTATAGAAATTTCCAAAAGATTTAGAAGTTTTAAATCAGGAGAAGAGTATAAAATTACATCACCAAAAGATATTGCAGAGTATCTTATGGAGGAGATGAGATACTTAAAAAAAGAGTATCTTAAATTAGTTATGCTTAATACAAAGAATGTAATTATTAGCATAAAAGATATCTCAATTGGTAATTTGAATACTTCAATAGTGCATCCAAGAGAAGTTTTTTACGAAGCTATAAAAAAGTGTAGTGCTTCCGTGGTTATTTGTCACAATCATCCTTCAGGAGACCCAACTCCTAGTAAGGAAGACATAAACATTACCATAAGACTTAAAGAATGTGGTAAATTACTAGGAATAGAGCTGCTTGATCATATAATTATTGGTAATGGGGTTTATACAAGTTTAAAAGAAAAAGGAATGCTTTAGATAAGAAAGGAGAAATTATAATGGGAATATTCGGAACGTCTCGTGATATGGGAATAGATTTAGGAACAGCAAATACATTAGTTTATTTGAAGGGGAAGGGAATTGTACTAAGAGAGCCTTCGGTTGTAGCTATAAATATAAATACTAATAAGGTTCTAGCCGTTGGTGAAGAAGCTAAACAAATGATAGGTAGAACTCCAGGTAATATAGTTGCAATTCGTCCTATGAAGGATGGAGTAATTGCAGATTTTGATATTACTGAAAAAATGCTTAGGCACTTTATAAACAAAGTTAGTCCAAAAGGATTTACAAGTCCAAGAATTGTAGTTGGATATCCGTCTGGTGTAACTGAAGTTGAAAAAAGAGCAATAGAGGGAGCAACTAAAAGTGCAGGAGCAAGGGACGCATATTTAATGGAAGAACCTTTTGCAGCAGCTATTGGAGCAGGACTTCCTGTAAATGAGCCAACTGGGAGTATGATAGTGGACATTGGAGGCGGAACTACAGAGGTTGCTATAATATCCCTAGGTGGAATTGTAACGTGTAAATCTTTAAGAGTTGCAGGTGATGAGTTCGATCAAGCTATAATAGCTTTTGTTAAGAAACAATATAGTCTTATGATAGGTGAGAGAACTTCGGAAAATATTAAAATGGAACTTGGATCAGTATACGAACAAGAAGATGACGATATGAGCATGGAGATAACAGGAAGAGATTTAATAACAGGACTTCCAAAAGTTATAGTAGTAACACAAAAAGAAGTAAGAGAAGCATTAAGCGAACCAGTACAATCAATAATTGAAGCAATAATAACAACCCTAGAGAAAACCCCACCAGAGCTTGCATCAGATATAATGGAAAAAGGAATTATGTTAACTGGCGGAGGAGCGCTTCTAAAAGGAATAGATGCACTTATCAACCGGGAAACACATATGCCTGTACACATAGCTGAAAACCCACTTGATTGTGTTGCTATTGGAGCAGGAAAAGCTCTCGATAATATAGATGTCATGAGTAAAAGAAGGTAAATATGAGATTTTTAAAAAACAAACTGGCAGTAGTTATTATATTACTGTCAGTTACCTTTTTATCACTAATTGGTTATAGTGTAAACCGAGATAAAATGTCTTTTGTAGAAAATGGTGTTGGGGTAACAATAAATTCAGTACAAGGTATAATTTTTAATGGCTTTTTTAAAATGAAAAATTCTTTTAAGTTTATAACGAATATATCAGATGTTAAGAAAGAAAACGAAGAACTTAAAAAGACGAACAGTGAGTTACAATCTAAACAATTAGAATATACTGCTTCAATAAAAGAAAATGTGAGATTAAGGAAAATGCTTAATTTTTCATCTCAAAAAGAGCAATACAATTACGTAGGTGCTGATATAAATGGATTATGTGGAAATAGTTTTTCAGATGGATTTACAATAAACAAGGGTGAAAATAAGGGTATAAAAAAAGGAATGGTTGCTATGACTGGAGATGGGCTTGTAGGTCAAGTTACATCAGTCGGTGATAATTGGTCGATAGTGCAATGTTTATCTAATGAAAATATTGCAGTGGCAGGTCTTGTTGATAGAACAAGAGATAATAATGGTATTGTTAAAGGATATACAGATGAGAAGAATAAATCACTTGCACAAATACAACGTCTTTCTTTAGATTCAAAAATAAAAAAAGGTGATGTAATAGTAACATCTGGACTTGGAGGCATATATCCAGCTGGAATAAGAATTGGAAGTGTTTTAAGTGTACACGAGGATAAAGGCGAAGTAATGAAGAGTGCCATAATAAAACCATATGTTGATTTTTCAAAAATTGAAGAAGTTTTTATTGTGGTACCTACAGATACAAAAGCTGGAGAAATAAAATATTAGGGGTTGGATTATGAAGAGGATATTAACAATAGTGCTTTTATGTATTCTATTTCTAATATTAGATAATACTTTAATGCCTTTACTTAAGATAAATGGTGCGTGTCCAAGCCTACTATTTATATTTGCACTGTGTTACTCTATTGTTAGTTCTCCAAGAGATGCACTGATAATTGGGGTTTTCACTGGTGCACTTCAGGATGTGTATTTCTTAAATGTGTTTGGAATCAATATGATAAGCAATATGCTTATGTGTTTTGTAGCTGCAAATATAGGTAAAAGCATATTTATTGAAAAATCATTTTTCCCAATAATATCATCTTTTGTGTTGAGTTTAGTAAAGGGGTTAATAGTATTTTCTATATTGTTTTTTATAAAACAATATATATATATGGGAGTAATAGTATATATAGCAATATACAATTTAGTAGTTTGTATTTTTATGTATAAGTTTACATATAAACTATCCCAAAAGGAATATATGAAACGTGAGTGGAAATTTTAATAAGACTATTTTAGTTGAATTAAAAGGTTGATATAATACTTAATAAATAAACTCTGACAAATTTGTTTGTTGGAGTTTATTTGGTTTAAGAAGCATGAATATAGATAAAAAAATATTAATATTAAAATTAAGCAGGAATTTACTTGCATTATGTTGAAATAATAAGATAAGTTATTTTATGTAACAGTTCAACTATGGAGTAAAATAATTTATAATTCATTTAGGGACTTTTCATTTATTTTAGTGTCCCGCACACCCCAGATGAGAGCTAGGAGGTTAAAATTATGGTTACAGATAAAATAGTTATTAAAGGAAATAGAGAAGGATTAAATGTAGTTATAAATATGGACCATTTTAGTGATTTTGATGATATGCTAGAGGCTTTAATTGATAAACTTGCGCAGGGAAGAAAATTTTACAAAGGTAGCACTTTGAAAATAACTACTGAACTTAAGTACATAAATGAAAGGGAAAGTAGGAAATTAAAGGAAGTATTATTTGATGAATTTCTAATTAGTGATTGTATTTTTCAAAATCAAGAAGAACCTATTGGAAACGTGTTTACTGGAATATATGAGGGAAGAACTAAATTTTTGAGAAAAACAATAAGAAGTGGACAAAGCATAAATTATCCTGGTAATATAATTATAATTGGTGATGTAAATCCAGGAGCTGAAATATACGCAGCAGGAAATATAATTGTATTTGGTACTTTAAGAGGAGTTGTTCATGCGGGTTCTAATGGAAATGAGAAGGCTATAATTGCTGCATTTAGGTTAGAACCTCAAATACTTCAGATTGGTAGCGTTGTAACAAGGTCTCCTGAAGATGAAATTAAACCTAAATATCCTGAGGTAGCAAAAATTAAAAATGGAAATGTTATTGTAGAACCGTATTTACCTAATAAATATATATAATGGAGGGAATTCACATGGGAGAATCTATAGTTATAACTTCGGGTAAGGGTGGCGTAGGTAAAACAACGACCACAGCAAATATTGGAACAGCTATCGCATCAATGGATAAGAAGGTTGTAGTAATCGATGGAGATACAGGACTTAGAAACCTTGATGTGTTAATGGGACTTGAAAATAGAGTGGTGTTTACACTGGTGGACGTTATCGAAAAAAGGTGTAGACTAAAACAAGCTTTAATAAAAGATAAAAGATTTAGTAACTTATTTTTATTACCAACGGCTCAAACAAGAGATAAAAATGATATTAATATAAAAGATATGCTCATGGTTGTAAATGAGTTAAAAGAAGATTTTGATTATGTTATTATAGATTGTCCTGCTGGCATTGAGCAAGGATTCGAAAATGCTATAGTTGGAGCAGATAGAGCTATTATAGTTGTAAATCCAGAACTTACTTCTGTTAGAGATGCAGATAGGGTAATAGGAAAATTGGATTCTAAAGGAATTGATAGGCATGAGGTTATAATAAATAGAATGAATTATGAAATGACAAAAAATGGGGATATGTTGTCTGTAGATGATATTATAGAGTGCCTTGCAATTAAATTAATTGGAGTTGTACCAGACGACAGAAAGGTTACAATTTCCACCAATAAGGGTGAGCCGATTGTTTTAGATGACAAGTCGATTGCTGGACTAGCTTTTAAAAACATAGCAAGAAGAATAATGGGAGAGGAAGTAACCTATGCTTCATTAAATGGATCAGCAAGTGAGGCTGGATTTTTTGCTACTATAAAAAGAATGTTCAGAGCAATATAAAGGGGGGGACATAGATGAATTTATTTAAAATATTTTCTAACAAGATTTTCTCAAAGGATATTGCAAGTGATAGATTAAAACTAATTTTAATACATGATAGAGCAGACATTTCACCTGATTTTTTAGAAATGATCAAAAGTGATATATTAAAGGTAATTTCAAAATACGCTGAAATAGAAACTGGGGATATTGAGGTTAGATTAACAACAACGGATGAATATGAAGGAAATTCACCAGCACTAATTGCAAATATTCCAATTAAAAAAATAAAACGATAAGAGATTTTAGCTATGTATAATTATCAACTTATACATAGTTATTTTATTTTTATATGATATAATCATATTTGGGTGCGAGCTGCGAAGCAGCACGAAGATGGAGGTATGTTAAATCATGAAATTTTTACAAAGCCTAAGACTTAATAAGAAACTATTAAGAGAATTAGATTATGTTACAATTATAATTGCAATTTGTATTGTAACTTTTGGATGTGTCAATATTTATAGTGCTACACACAATAGTAGTACTGGAAATTACTACTTTGAAAAGCAAATTGCATCGATGCTATTAAGTCTTATTATAGTATATTTTCTTTTAGTGTTTGATTATATGGTAATAGAAAATTATGCGGTGATAATATATTGGGCTGGTATTGTATTACTAATAATTGGTGATGTCTTTGGGAAAGTTACTAATGGTGCGAATTCTTGGATAAATATTGGGCCGATAAATATACAACCTTCAGAATTTGCTAAAATTGGTATGATAATAATGCTTGCAAAGCAACTAGATGAAATGGAAGGTAAAATTAATAATCTCGAAAACTTTGTTCATTTGTTGTTTTATGCTGCAGTTCCAATGATTTTAATTGTTATTCAACCAGATATGGGAATGACTATGGTTAGTTTTTTCATAGTACTTGGGATATTTTTTTGTATAGGTCTCGATAGAAAAATAATAATTGGAGGAATAACTTCGATCCTTATTTTGGTTATAGGCGCATGGAACTCACCAATTTTTCAAACTTATTGGAAAGGGAGACTTACATCTTTTTTACATCCGGAGGAAAATGCAAGTGGTTCTGGACTTCAACTTATACAATCAAAACTTGCTATAGGTTCAGGAGGAATTTTTGGACGCGGTTTTGGAAATGGAGTGCAATTTAATTCTGTTCCAGAAAATCATACTGATTTTATATTTGCTGTTTTAGCAGAAGAGTGGGGATTTATTGGCGCGTTATTATTACTATTATTATATGGTATTCTCGTATATAGATTAATACAAATTGCGAAAGGTTCTAAAGATATTTTTGGAACTGTATTATGTATAGGGTTTATATCTAATTTATTGTTTTCAATAATGCAAAATATTGGAATGACAGTGGGACTTATGCCTATTACAGGAATAACACTTCCATTTATGAGTTATGGTGGAAGCTCACTTTTAACAAGCTTTATAGCATTAGGACTTGTTTTAAATGTAGGGATGAGAAGAAAGAAAATAAATTTCTGATAATATTTCAGCGCTTTATGCGATGATTTAATATACTTCATAAAAATTATATTAGGGGGAAACATATGAGAATAGCATTAGTAGCACATGATAAAAAAAAGGAAGATATGATTGATTTTGCTGAGCGTTATAAGGATATTTTATCTAAACATGAATTATATGGAACTGGTACAACAGGAAAATTAATAAATGAAAAAGTTGGTCTTTCAGTCACTAGATTTTTATCAGGACCACTTGGAGGCGATCAGCAAATAGGTGCTAAGCTTGCACAGGGGGAAATGGATATGATAATTTTCCTTCGCGATCCACTAACACCTCAACCTCATGAGCCAGATATTTCTGCACTTCTTAGGTTATGTGATGTACATTGCGTTCCTCTTGCTACCAATTTAGGTACAGCTGAAGTTTTGATGAGAAGTTTAAAAGATCGTGAATATTAATAATATATGATAAAGAGCAATGTATTTATACAGTGAGCAATGTATTTATACAGTGAGCGCTGCATTTATACAGTGCTTTTATTATTGTGGATGATTAATATATTTTTTATTATAATTTGTAATATAAATTATGAAAATTAAATATATATAGATAGTAAAAGACTGTATAAGGAGGGGCAAATGGGAAATTATAATACGCAATACCAAAGCTATTATAATAATTTAGCTAGAAGGCAAAGAGGTACAAATAAATTTCATAGTGAAAACAATAAACAAAAAAGTTTATCAAATTTATATATAAAGAGATTAACAAGGGAGTTAATTGGAGTACTTACATTATTTATTATTGTTTTGCTTCTCAAAGTAGTTATTACACCAAAAACACAATTTGTATATAATTATTCTAAGGAAGCGATAAATAAACAATACAATTATAGTGTTTTATTTGGGAAAGCTAAAGATATTAGATTCAAAGAGGTAGAAACAATTACTATAAAGTTTTTAGACAAAGTAAAAAGTATAATACCTGAGAAAAATGGAATAAACAATATTAATTTTTAGCAAATGGAGTGGTTTACAACATCTTAGTAATTGCTTTGGGGGATTAATTGATAAAAATAAGTAAATTATTTATACCGTATATTATTTTGCTAATAGTATTGGGATTTAAAGGTGAACTAGTAATATCTTTTGTTTTTGTATTCCTCCATGAGTTAATGCATTATTTAACCGCAAGAATTTTAGGCTTTTCTGGTTTTGATATAGAAATACTTCCTGTAGGCGCAGTGCTTAAGCTTAAAAATTTAGATGAAGCAAATGCCAAAGAGGATTTAATGATTTCTTTATCAGGACCATTACTAAACTTATTACTTGCATTCATTTTTTATATTTTATTTATAATATTCAAAAATCCATATTTTGATTTGATTTGCAATAGTAATTTAGCAATAGGTATATTTAATCTTATACCAGCTTTCCCATTAGATGGTGGGCGAGTTCTTCGCGATATACTTAGTTTTAATAATATCTATAGAAAAGCTAATGAGGCAACTATTAGGGTTAGCATGATTCTTGGAAGTGTTTTTATGTTTATATATTTTGTAAGTGTATCTGCCAATAAGGGTAATTTTAATTTAGGCTTAATTTCAATATTTATTTTAATATCTTCAATTAAAGAGAAGGAAAGGATAGTATATTTGATTATGGGTTATATTATTAAGAAAAAATATAGATTTATAAAACGAGGGTATGTAGAGAATAGAAGTATATCTATTTTTTGTGAGAAAAGTTTATTATATGTTTTGGGAATAATTGATAAAAATAAATATAATTTGTTCACTATACTTGACGGAAATATGTGTGTAATCGAGACATTGTATGAGGAAGAAATAATTGAGGCAATAAAAACATATGGTGATATAAGCTTACAAGAGTATATTGACATTAAAAAAATAAAACATAATTTATGATATATCTTACATCCAAATGACCAACCTATTATTAGGTTGGTCATTTTATTTTAAATGCTATAGTATAGTGGTTTGTTCAAAATGATAAAAAATTTTTAGTTTTGAGATTTAAGACTCATGTGTTAAAATAAAATAATGTAATGAACGTAAATTATTATCTACCGTAAATGAAAAAACGAGGAGTGGTTTCTATGAATAAAATTTCCGATGATATCTTATTTAAGGTTGAAAAACCTGCTAGATATATAGGTGGAGAATTAAATTGTTGTTATAAAGATATAGATAAAATTGATATAAGATTTGCTTTTTGTTTCCCAGATGTATATGAAGTAGGTATGTCACATTTGGGAAGTAGAATACTCTATCACGTATTAAATGAAAGAGTCGACACTTACTGTGAAAGGGCTTTTGCACCTTGGCCAGATATGGAAAAACAAATGAGAGATAATAATATATCTTTGTATGCATTAGAGAGTAAGGATTCTTTAAATGAGTTTGATTTTTTAGGATTTACGCTTCAATATGAGATGAGTTACACAAATATTCTTAACATGCTTGATATGTCAGGTATTACTATAAGAGCCTCACAGAGAGGCGACGATGAGCCTATAATTATGGCTGGTGGTCCATGTGCTTACAACCCTGAACCATTATACGATATAGTAGATTTCTTTGAGCTTGGTGAGGGCGAAGAGATAATGAATGATGTATTGGATGTTTATAAAAATTACAAAGGCAAGAAGAAAGAATTTTTAAGAGAGATATCTAAAATAAGGGGAGTATATGTGCCTTCATTATATGAGGTATCGTATAAGGAAGATAACACAATTCGTGAATTTAAACCTAAATACGATGATGTTCCTAAAATGGTTAGAAAAAGATTTGTGCCAAATCTTGATGAAGTTGCTTTTCCTGAAAAAATGGTAGTGCCTTATGTTGAAATAGTTCATGATAGAGTAATACTTGAGACATTTAGAGGATGCACCAATGGATGTAGATTTTGCCAAGCGGGGATGATATATAGACCTGTTAGAGAAAAAAGCACAGCTAACCTTATAGATACAGCAGATAAATTATTAAAAAGTACAGGGTATAGAGAAATATCTTTAAGCTCTTTAAGTATTTGTGATTATTCGGATATACGAAATCTTATAACAACACTTATAGAAAAATATAAAGAAGAACATATTAGTGTGTCCTTACCATCTATTAGAATAAATTCTTTCTCAGTAGACTTGATTAAGGAAATACAAAAGGTTAAAAAAACTGGTATAACTTTTGCACCAGAAGCTGGAACGCAAAGAATGCGAGATATTATAAATAAGGGTGTTACAGAAGAGCAAGTATTAGAAGCAGCAAGTAGCGTATTTGCTTCAGGTTGGTCAACTATAAAACTTTACTTTATGGTGGGGCTTCCATATGAAACATTAGAGGATGTTCGCGGCATTGCAGAGCTTGCGGATAAAGTCGCAGGGGAATACTTTAAAATTCCGAAAGAAACACGAAAAAGAGGATTAAGAGTTACTGCAAGTTCAGCTATATTTGTACCAAAACCATTTACTCCTTTCCAATGGGCGCCACAAAGCACAATGGAGGATGTAGCTGAGAAAATAAAAACGGTTAAATATGCTATAAAAAGTAAGGCAGTTATTTATAATTATCATGAATCAATAGTTTCATATTTAGAAGCAGTTATGGCTAGAGGTGACAGAAGAATTTGTGATGTTATAATAAAGGCATTTGAAAAGGGTGCAAAATTTGATGGTTGGGGTGAATATTTTAATTTTGATATATGGAAGGAAGCAATGCAGGAATGTGGAGTCTCTGGAGATTTCTATGCTTATCGCGAAAGAAGTTACGATGAGGTACTTCCTTGGGATTTCATAGATATTGGTGTAAATAAGGAATATTTAATACTCGAAAATGAAAAAGCTAAAAAAGTAGAATTAACTCAAAATTGCAAAGATGGCTGCACGCAGTGTGGTGTTAATGTTAACTTTAAAGAAGGGACGTGTTTTAAAGGTGCGTTATTTAATCAAGTACAGTAAGGAAAGTGAGATTAAATTTGTTGCTCACTTAGATTTAATGAGAACTATCCAAAAGATAATTAAGAGAGCAGAGCTTCCAATTGGGTATTCAAAAGGATTTAATCCTCACATGGCGGTATCAATTGCACAACCATTGTCAGTTGGAGTACATTCGAATGGTGAATATATGGATGTAGTACTTACCGAAGATATTAACGAAGAATATATTATGAATAAAATGAATGAGAACACACCACGTGGAGTTAAAATTTTAGATGTTGTAAAAGTAATTCCAGTTGAGGGAACAAAGCAAAAGCAAGCTATGGCAATTATTGATGCAGCTAGATACACTATTAAATTTAAATGCACTGATATAGAAAGTATTAAAGAAAAAATGGATGGTTTATGTGCTTTAGACGAATGGAATATTATTAAAACCAGCAAAAAAAGTGGAGAAAAGTTGGTTAATATAAAACCATTTATTCATGAGTTCGATTACAGCGTAGATAATTTTGTTATGTGTATTAAAGTACTTATTTCTTGTGGTAGTCGTGATAATTTATCTGCTAGTCTACTTTGTGAATATTTGGAGGAAAACTTACAGTTTATTAATAAAGATACGTTTGTTGATATAACCCGCATGGAAATGTATGCATATAAAGATGAAAAATTAGTCACTCTTAGCGAGTTTTTCTAAAATAGTAAAATAGGAGTGGGTCAAAATGAAAGAAATATATATTGAACGACAAGAAGAAATACTTAGAATAGCAATAAAGGAAAACAACAAATTAAAGGAATGTTTTATAGAGGAAGAGAATAGTGGACCAGTTCCAGGAGAAATCTATAAAGGTGTTGTAAAAAACATTGTTCCAGCAATTAAGTGTGCTTTTATAGATATTGGTCATAATAAAGATTGTTATATGTATCTTGATGAAAAATTTCATAATACCAAGGTAAAAAAAGGCGACGAACTTATAGTTGAAGTTTTAAAAGAGGCTATAGATAAAAAAGGAGCAAAAGTTACTAGTGCTTTTGGTATTCCGGGTACTTATTGCGTGGTTGTCAATATGAACAAAAACATTAGTTTTTCGAAAAAAATAAATAATCAAGCATTTGTAGCTTTGGTTGAGAGATCATTAATTAAACCAAAGGATATAGGAGTAATGATTAGGACTAACGCTGCCCAGGTCGATATTGACACTTTAAATAATGAGGTTGAAGCACTATATGAGATATATAAGAATGTTATTAATCGAGGCGAGTATTCAAGAAACCCTATTTTATTATTTAGTGATGCAGGGGCGCTAAACAGAACACTGCGTGATATTTTAGATAAAAATACTTTTAAAATAGTATTGAATAATGAAAGCGATTTTGAGTATACTAAAAAGCACACGCAAAATCGAACTGATATTGAGGTAAAGGTTGAACTTCATAATGAGAGCAGGATGTTATTTGATTATTATGGAATTGAAAAAGAGTTATTAAGTCTACGCAATCACAGAATTACATTAAAATGTGGTGGAAATATTGTCATTGATAAAACAGAGGCAATGTATGTAATTGATATAAATTCTGGTAAGAATATAAAAAGTCGATCACTTCAAAAGACCGCACAAACTACTAATATCGAGGCAGCAAAAGAAATAGCAAGGCAGATAAGACTTCGAAATTTAAGTGGAATAATTATAATAGATTTTATTGATGTTGATGACCCGGATGTTAGAAAAAACATATTAAGTGTTTTAAGAGAGGGATTCGAGGACGATAAAAATAAGACTGTGATTTATCCGTTTACGCAGCTTAACCTAGTTCAGATTGCAAGGAGAAGGCGAGGTAAGTCTATATATGAATTTATTGAGGAACCTTGCGCGGTTTGTGGTGGAAAAAGTAGTAGGGTTAAATTAGCTTATATGCAATTTTTAATAAGAAGTGAAATCTTTAAGATCAACAGTGAACAGGACCTATTAGACATATATATTGAAATTGGTGAAGTTTATAAAAAGGATATTATGGATAATGTTTTAGAATTTGCAAAGCAAATAGGGGCGATAGATAATAAAATTTATGTCAATTTTATTCCTCATTTAGAGCAATTTAAAGTAGAATCGCTAATTTTTGCAAATCAAATAAGAAATTTGCAAACATATAAGATATATGGATAAATATACTTTACAAAAATGTTCTAGTATGTTAAAATGTCCTTTGTAGACCGCACACGTAAGGTTATAAACATGCTTATTATTTATATTACATAAGGTGTGTACCTGGGATGGCGAGACTGGATCAAGGAGGTGTATTTTATGTACGCAGTTGTAGTAACTGGTGGAAAACAATACAGAGTTCAAGAAGGAGACGTTTTATTCGTTGAAAAATTGAATGCTGAAGTTGAAACAACAATTGAATTAAATGAAGTTCTTGCAGTAGGCAAGGAAAATGGGTTGGTAGTTGGAAAACCTGTAGTTGAAGGAGCTAAAGTTGTTGCTAAAGTATTAGCACAAGGAAAAGCTAAAAAGATTATAGTTTTCAAGTTTAAGAGAAAGTTAGATTATAGAAAGAAACAAGGACATAGACAATCATATACTAAAATTCAAATCGAGAAGATAGAAGCTTAGTTATGGTTAAAGTTGAATTTGTTCGAAGTCTTGGCAAATTAGTTTCTTTTAAAATAAAAGGTCATGCAGTGCCTAAAGAAAAACAGTTGGATGTGGATTTAATTTGTAGTGCTATTTCAGCAATTTCTCAAACTACAATTATTGGGATTGAGGAAGTTTTGAAAATTAAAGCAAAGTATGATATAGATGATGGATTTTTAAATTTAAATTTAGAAAATCAAACTCTAGAAGATATCGAAAGATGTCAAGTTTTACTTGAAACAATGGTACTTGGACTTAAAAGTGTAGAAATTACTTATGGTAAATATATAAAAGTAGAAATAGAGGAGGTGTAAGACTATGTTAGTTATGAACCTTCAGTTATTTGCTCATAAAAAAGGAGTAGGTAGCTCAAGAAATGGTAGAGACAGTGAATCAAAGAGACTTGGAGCTAAACGTGCAGACGGACAATTCGTTCTTGCAGGTAATATTTTAGTAAGACAAAGAGGAACAAAAATTCATCCAGGAAACAATGTTGGAATAGGTGGAGATGATACTCTTTTCGCTAAAATTAGTGGAATAGTAAAATTCGAAAGAATGGGAAAAATGAAGAAAAAAGCAAGCGTTTATCCTGTTGATGAAGAAATGTCTATTGCTGAATAATTTAAGGCACCCTTAAAGGGTGCTTTTTTAAAATTCTCTTTTGGAGAATATAAATTAATGAAGTATAAATACAATTTTACATAGAAAACAGAGATAAATGGCAATATATAAATATGAAAATATATAATCTAGGAATTTATATATGCTATTTTGATAATAATAAAACTTATATAATGAAACTTAAATTAAAATTTAAAAAGATTAAAAAAATAGAAAATGTGCTAAGGTAAGGTGAAATATATGTTTATTGATACAGCAAGGATTTTTGTAAAATCAGGAAACGGTGGTAATGGGTCTGTTTCGTTTAGAACAGAGAAATATATACCACTAGGTGGACCAGATGGTGGAGACGGTGGAGATGGTGGAGATGTAACATTTGTAGTTGATGCAAATATGACTACTTTATTAGATTTCTCATATGCAAGAAAATTTGTAGCTAAAAATGGAATGGGCGGTTCTGGATCTAAATGTTACGGAAAAGCTGGAGCAGATCTGTTTGTTAAAGTTCCAATGGGTACTATTGTACGTGATTTGGAAACAAATAAAGTAATGTATGATTTGGCTCATGATGGTGAAACTTTTAGGGTTTGTAAATCTGGAAAAGGTGGAAAAGGTAACGTTAAATTTTGTACACCTACAAGGCAAGCACCTAATTTCGCTGAACCAGGAATGCCAGGGGAAGAACGATGGATTAAACTTGAACTTAAGATTTTAGCTGATGTTGGGTTATTAGGATTTCCAAATGTAGGAAAATCTACATTGCTATCAGTTGTGTCAAAAGCAAGACCCAAAATTGCTAACTATCACTTTACAACTTTAAAACCAAACTTAGGAGTTGTAAGCGTTAAGGGTGCACAGCATTTTGTTATGGCAGATATTCCAGGCATAATTGAAGGTGCAGCTGAAGGAGTAGGTCTTGGAATAGGATTCTTAAGACATATTGAGAGGACTAGAATGCTTATTCATGTGGTTGATATTTCAGGAATAGAAGGTAGAGATCCTATAGAAGACTTTATAAAAATAAATGAAGAACTTCGTAAATATAGTGTTAAATTATGGGATAGACCTCAAATAATAGCTGCAAATAAAAGCGATTTAGTTTTTGATGATGAAGTGTTTGAAAACTTTAAGAAAAGATTAAATGAATTAGGCTATGACGATAGTAAGATATTTAAAATATCTGCAGCTACAAATCAAGGTGTAGAAGCTTTGATGAAAGAAGCGGCTAGAATGTTATCTACTATTCCAGTTACAGAACTTGTAATAAATGAAGAAGATAAATTTGTAGTAGAAGAAAAGAGATTTACGTATACTGTAGAGAAAGATTTTCAAGGTACTTTTGTTGTTGAAGGAAGTTTTGTTGATAGATTGCTTAGTGCAGTTAATGTAAATGAGCCGGATTCTCTTAGATATTTCCATAAAGTTTTAAAGAACAAGGGAGTTTTTAATACATTAACTGAAAAAGGAATTAAAGACGGCGATTTAGTAAGATTACAAAATTTTGAATTTGAATATTTAGAATAAAAGATAACAATTGTTTTTAACGACATTAAAGAAGGCACGTAGGAGGATATTATGATTACAAGTAAGCAGAGAAGTTATTTAAGAACTTTTGGTAATAAATTGCAACCTTTATTTCAGCTTGGTAAAGCGGGAGTAGAACAAAATTTTTTAAAGCAAGTAGAAGAAGCATTAGAAGCTAGAGAGATCATTAAAATTAAGGTTCTAAATAATAGTGGGTTAACTGCTAGAGATGCTTCAGATATAATTTGCGAATCCATAGGTGCTGAGGCAGTTCAAAGCATTGGTAGCAAATGTGTACTGTACAAAAGATCTATAAAAAAACCTATAATAGAATTACCATAAAAGCATGTAATGTTACATGCTTTTTCTTCTATGCAAAGTTGAATTTTTTTTATTATCTTATTTGAATTGTCCTATTATAATATAAAGAAGGTGTTACAGTGAAAAAGGCCATTTTTGGGGGTACTTTTGATCCAATTCACATAGGTCACATTCATATTGCCTATGAAGCATTATATAGTTTGCAACTGGATAAAATTTTATTTATGCCAGCAGGAAACCCACCCAATAAGTTAAACAAACGAATTACAGATGCTAAAATCAGGTATGATTTAGTGAATAAGGCTATAGAAGGCGAGAGCAACTTTGAAATAAGTGATTATGAAATAAATAAAAAAGAAAATAGTTATACATATGAAACTATTGAACTTTTTAGTAAGTTTCAATCCAACATTGAATGGTATTTTTTGATTGGTGCGGATAGTTTAATAGACCTAGATAATTGGAAGAATGTAGATAGAATTTTAAATGCTTGCAGGTTGGTGGTTTATAATAGGGCAGGATTTGACTTAGAAAAAATACTTACACAAAAGAAGTATCTAGAGAGTAAATATAATAAAAAAATAATTTTTCTTGATATGCCAATTATAGATATATCATCAACAAGTATTAGAAAAAGTATAAAAGAAGGCAGAAATATTAATTATCTTCTACCTAAAGGTGTAGAAAAAATTGTTGATAAGCTTAAACTATATGAATAATATTTAGATTTACAAAAAAAGTAAAATATATTAATAAAATAGATACATGATTTTTCTTTCTGTGTTAAAGTAATATTAGGGGGTGGGGCTTAAATGTGGAATGAAAAGGAAATGCTTAATTATATAAAGAAAAATTTAAAAGAAAGTCGATTTAAGCACAGTGTAAGCGTTAGTGAAACTGCAATAGAACTCGCAACTATATATGGACAAAATATAGAAAAAGCAAGGATTGCAGGATTAGTTCATGACTGTGCTAAAAATTTAGCGGATGATCAACTTATGAAGATGGCTATAGACCATAGAATAGAGCTTGATGAAGTTAGCAAACAAAGCCCACAAATTATTCATGGATTAGTAGGAAGTATAATAGCGAGAGACATAATGGAAATTCAGGATGAGGATATTTTAAATTCTATTAGGTACCATACTACTGGAAGAAAAAATATGAGTATTTTAGAAAAAATAATATTTATATCAGATTATATTGAACCATTAAGGACATTTAAAGGCAAAGAAGAGGTAAGAAGTTTAAGTAGAGTGAATTTGGATGTTGCTGTAATGATGTGTCTGGAGAATACTATAAAATATGTTATAAGCAAAAAACAATTACTGCATATAGATACAGTTTATGCGAGAAATTATTTATTAAGTGAAAATAGTAGGAGAAAAGATGAGTAATAATAAAAAACGAAAAAAAACATTTAATTATAAAAAATATGCAGTTAGAATTGTTCTTTTTTTGGTTGTAATTCTTGTGTTTGTTTCTGGATGGCTTTATTTATATTTAGCTGGTTTTAATAATAGCGCAGTAAAGTTATCATCAAGTCTAAGTAGTGATGATGTAAAGATTCAGTCAGATAGTAAATCTAGTAATATATTGGTAATGGGTGTAGATATAGGTACAACTGGTTCTACAAATGCTAATGATCCTAAGAGAACAGATACAATGATATTAGTACATTATAATGCGGTTGATAAGAAAGTTAGTTTGATATCTATTCCTAGAGATACTCTAGCAGTTGTAAATGATAGAAATCAGAAGATTAATGCTGCACATGCTATTGGTGGTGTTGATTATGCAGTAGCTGCTGTAGAAAAATTAGTAGGTGTTAAAATTGACTACTATGCAAAAATTAATTATAAAGGCTTTGATGAATTGATTGACGCTATTGGTGGTGTTGATATAAATGTAACAAGAAAAATGGATTATGATGACCCAACTCAAGATTTGAGTATTCATTTTGAAAAAGGTCTAGTTCATATGGATGGCAAAAAAGCCGAGGAATTTTTCAGATGGAGAAAAAATTCTGATGGTTCAGGTTTGGCAAATGGTGATTTAGGAAGAATAGAAAATCAGCATATATTTATCGCAAAGGTTATGGAAAAAGTAAAAAGTCCATTTATAATATTTAAAATTCCAAGTGTTTTAACAGCTGTTAAGAATGCTATAGAAACTAATATGGATGCTAACGAGATACTTAAGTTTGGATTTATATTTGCTACCATTGATAATGATAAACTTTCTATGGAAACACTTAATGGAGTAGAAAAATATGTAAATGGTGTATCATATGTAGTTTATGACGAAGATCTTAATAAAGAGGTTATTTCAGAGTTAAGTGATAATAAAGCCCCGATTGTTAACAAGTCAAAGCTTAAGATAAAGGTGATTAATGGTACCCAAAAAACAGGATTAGCCAAGGATTTTTCTACTTATCTTACTGAAAAGGGTTATAATGAAGCAAAGACGGAAACTGGTGAAGCTACTTCTAAAAGTAAGATTACAGTTTATAATGGCAGCAAAGATATGAAGGCTGATCTACAAACGGATTTTAAAATAGATAATATTGAATTCTTATCATCAAGTAATAAAAGTTTTGATATAGTGGTTACTTTAGGTGATGACCATGAACTAATGCATTAATATAAAATTATTAGGAGGAGAAAAAAATGGAAAAACTTATAATAAACACAAAAAAAGCACCCGCAGCTCTTGGCCCATATTCTCAGGCAGTTAAGGTTGGAAATGTATTATATACTTCGGGACAATTAGCAATAAATCCAGCTAATGGAGAATTTATAAATGATGATATAAAAAAAGCTACAGCACAATCTTTAGATAATGTAAAAGCAATATTAGAAGAAGCAGGTTCTAGTTTAGACAAGGTAGTAAAAACTTTAGTTTTTTTAAAAGATATAAATGATTTTGATTCTATGAATGAAATATATTCAAAATATTTTACTACAAATCTGCCAGCTAGATCTTGCATTCAAGCAGGAAAACTTCCTAAAGATGCATTAGTAGAAATAGAAGTAATTGCAATTGCTTGATAATAAGTTAACTTATGTAGTTGGTGTAGATGTTAAAGATGCAAAACTGAGAGATTATTTAAAGCATAGGGAGAAACTATCAGGTAGGTTTGTTAAAAGTTCAGGCCTTAATGGTAAAATAAGGGTCAATAATAATGTTGTGAAGCTTAATCATAGAATAAGTTCAAATGATGTAATTGATATTGATATGAAGACAGATGAGCATCAGAATATTGAACCGGAGAAAATGGATATAGATGTAGCATATGAGGATATAGATCTTATTATTGTAAATAAGAGGCCAGGCATAGTTGTTCATCCAACTCGTGGATATCCTTGTGGAACTCTTGCTAATGGAGTTTTGTATTATTTTAAAGAAAAAAATGAAAAATGCATTGTAAGATTGGTGAGTAGGTTAGATATGGATACTTCTGGTCTTATAATAATTGCAAAAAACCAATATTCGCATATGGCGCTTGCGAGAGATATGCAGAGCAAGGATGTGAGTAGTAAAGAGTCAGATAATAAAGACTTAAATAATAAGACTTTTGAGAAGAGTTATATAGCTGTTGTACATGGTAATATGGAAAACAACTCAGGAACTATTGATTTGCCCATTGGGAATCCAAATCAGGATAGTGCAAGGAGAGAAGTTTGTGATGAGGGACAAAGAAGTATAACCCACTACGAAGTTATTGAATCTTTTAAGAATGGTGATTTATTAAAAGTTACTTTGGAAACTGGTAGAACACATCAAATTCGTGTTCATTTAAGCCATATTGGTCATCCGCTTTATGGGGATAGTCTTTATGGGGTAGCTGAAAGTGAGTATATTGATAGGCAAGCATTACATGCTTATAAGCTAATTATCCCACATCCAAGAACTGGTGAGAGGCTTACAATTGAGTCAAATATACCAGAAGATATAAATAACTTAATAAGTAAACTAAAATCTGAAACATAAATTTAAAAATAAGATATAAAAAACACTAGATGTAAACTATTAAGTTAGTTTATATCTAGTGTTTTTTTACCACTTTTTATTTTTACGATTATAGATAAACCTATTTCTTATTTTTCGTATTTTTCTTCGCCTAAGAATTCTTATTCTTAAAAAGACTATTAATAATACTAAGATAATAAGAACATATTTTATTATGTTTTTAAAAACAGAAAATGAATTAGAACTTGGTAAAGCATCATTTAAAATTGTGTTTTTAAGAGCAGAAGTATTTTTAGTATAATTAATTCCACTAGTTAAATCTAAAGGATAGGAGTTTTCACCAAAAGAAATTACGGCTTTGTTTACTAAATCGCCTTTCTTGATAGATGAAGAATTTATTTTCTTTTGCTCAATTTTAGTAGTTGAAGTTGAAGTTGAGTTTTTAGCTTTAACGATATATAAATCCTTTGAAGCAAGAAGTGGAAGCACCGTGCCATCCTCTAACGTTAATTTTGATACAACATCATTCTTACTGAATTGTTTTACAAGCTCAAAATTCTCAAATCCATAATCTAGCAGTTTTCTGCTATCCGGGAAAAAAGTTTTTTTAGAGTCATGTACAAGAACTACGATAAGTCTTTGTCCGTTTCTTGTAGCCACAGCAATATATGAATGTTGTGATTCAGTAGTATAACCTGTTTTTCCACCTTCGCAGCCTGAATAATAGTTAGGGTCATCCTTATGTATTAGTCTATTCTCATTCCAGAGAGGGCGTTTTATCTTTGACTTATTTGTTGATGCCATTTTATAGGATGGAGTTGTTGCAATAACCTTGAATTCGGGATGTTTTGTAAGCTCTTGCATAATCAATGATAAAGCATAAGCTGAAGTTTTATGTTTTATGTTATATAATCCGTTAGGATTTACAAAATTGGTATTTTTGCAACCTAAAGCATCCGCCTTTGAATTCATAAGTTTTGCGAATTTTTGTGTGGTACCACTTACATGTTCAGCTAGAGCTACTGCGCAGTCGTTGGCTGAAGCTAATATTAATCCATATAACAATTCTTTTACAGTGAGTTTCTCGCCAGCAACAAGGTATATTCTTGAACCTTCAGTAAGTGATGCATTTTTACTTACTGTTACTATATCGTTTAAATTAGAGTGTTCTAAAACTAAAAGTATAGTCATTATTTTAGTTGTTGATGCTGGAGGATAAGCAGAATCCTTATTTTTCTCATAGAGCAGTTTACCAGTAGTGGCGTCAAGTAAAACTACACTGTCGGCAGAAATCCCTTTGGGGGGTGACTTTACTGATGCTTTCACCGTTGTTGCTATATTATAAGATAAAAAAAGTGACGTAAGTAGTATTGCGATTAACTTCTTCATAGGTACCTCCAAGTTTTTCAATGTGTACATTATATCAAAAAAATCATTTCTTAGCGATAGTATTTACGTAAAGTTGTCAATAATTCTATATGTAAGGGAAAAACAGGAAGTAACTATTTTGTTATTATAGGTGATGCCAAGGAGGAAATATGAAAAAGAAAGAGAAAATAATTGGGTCTATAGCTATTTTGTGCATAAGTATTGTCTTTATAATTATTGGTTATGTTTTGTCAACTCCAAAACAAAACGCTACTACTTCAGATTATAAAGATGTATTTGTTGATACAGATAAAACATCACAAACCAATAATGCTGGTGAAGGTAATACATCTTTACCTAAGAAAGTAGAAAATAGTAATGCTAAAACAGAAGATAGTATTATTAAAGTGGATATAAAGGGAGCTGTAAAAAGCCCTGGCGTTTATGAAATAAAAAATGGAAGTAGAGTAACTGATCTCATAAAACTTGCAGGGGGAGGTGCAAAAGATGCGGACCTTGATGCTACAAATCTTTCGAAAAAATTAAAAGATGAAGATTGTATTGTAATTAGTAAAAAAGGAGAGGGTAACAAAGCACAAATGCCTAATGGTAGTGTATCTAATAGTGGTACTCCAAATTCTTCTGTTTCAAGTTCTGATAATAAAGCAGAAGATGTTATCGTTAATATAAATACTGCAAGTAAAGAAGAATTAATGACACTTACAGGTATAGGGGAGTCTAAAGCAAATGTTATAATAGAATATAGAGAGCAAAATGGAGGATTTAAGTCAGTAGATGAACTTACCAAAGTAGGTGGTATAGGAGAAAAGACATTAAGTAAATTTGTAGATAAGATAGATATAAAATAATTAATTTTAAATTATGTGGAATAGTTGTATTTTTATATGAGTTTAGGATAGAATATACAAATGAGTAAGAAAAATTAGAATAATCATGGTTAGAATTGAATAATTCGACAAAATTCCTCATATTGTTATTGAATGCAATTGTATTATATGTTATACTAAGTATAGTGGTTAAGGGGTAAGTAGTTGCTTAACTCACTCAAATTCCTAAAAATTAAATAGACATATTGCGGCTTAGATACATAGTTTTATGTTATCTGAGCCGCTTTTTATTTTACTTTATAAAAAAAAGAGCTCTTAGCTCTTTTTTTTAATTCTCTTGGAGATTATTTAAAGCATTTTCCTCAGTGTTTTCGGAAAGGTTTTTATCAATATGTTCTATTCCGCTTGTCTCAATTTTATAATTACCTCTAACTGCTTGTTTTGTTATGAACCTTTTTTTCATTAAAGATTCAAGAGACGCTTTTAATACTCGAATATTACCTTTACCATTACCTAAATTAATTGCAAGCTTTATTTTAGATATGCTTTGTGGTGATGATGCTTTATTTTCATAAAGATATTTTAATACATTATCTTCAGTTTCTTTTATATTATCTTTCATAAAGATCCTCCTTCATTAGTATATTTCATCATAATATATAATTATACTACATGCATTAGTGAATAAAAAGAAAAATATTTATTAGCGAATAGTTAGATAATAACAGTAAAAATGAAAACGATTAATTTTTTAGTTTAATTTTAATAAAAGAATATTCAAACTATTATAAACGTGTTATAATAATCTTAATAGAGGAGGATAAAATTAGGAGATTTTGATTGAAGTTAAAGTTAGCAAGCAAAATGGTTAAGTATAAAAAATTTAAGTTAAATTACAGTTTAGTTTTAAATAATATATGTAGAATATATAATTATGAACAAAATTTTAAATAAATAATAAGAGGTGGAGTATGGAAGAATACAGGGGTTACGTAATAGAAGTTGTAGAGAATAATGAAAAACAATATCCATATAAAGCAATTGCAACAAAGGAGGAGAAGCAGATAAAACACAAGGGATATAGTAAACTACAAGCTATTGATCTTGTCAAAGGTACTATAAATTTAGAAATAGCTAGGCAATGTAAACAATAGACAACTGGTATCTTTCAGAAGCATTTTATATAAAAGTATTTTATATAAAAGTATTGCATATTAACAATATCTATGTTATTCTTAATGAGTTGGGATTGCAAAATCAACAACATCAAGATTTGATATGATTAAAACATTACCTTTTTAGGCATATAAAGTAAATCAAATCTTAAATCTTAATATAAATAAAAAGGAGACATGTTTAAAATGACAGATAAGACTATTGTATGTAAAGATTGTTCACAAGAATTCGTATTCACTGAGGGTGAACAGGAATTTTATAAAGAAAAAGGATTTGAAAATGAACCACAAAGATGTCCTGATTGTAGAAGAGCTAAAAAACAACAGAACAACAGAGGATTTCAAAGATAATATAATTTAAAAAAATTACCCATAGGAATTTATTCCTATGGGTTTTATTCTGTCCAAATTTATAACATAACTTTTAGATAAATGTAATATAGTATATTGAAGATGGGGATACTTAAGTAGAAGGAGAGATATAATATGAAAAATATAAGACTAAGTAAAGTTACTTTAGATAAAATCAAACTAAATAATATTAATTTAAATAAAAATAATAAAGTTAATGATGAACCTAATCATGTTCATGGCGGAAACTATGTAGGGGAGAGAATTAATGGCATTAAACAGGGGACTGGAACTTTCGTTTATGCTGATGGAAGTAAATATGTAGGAAATTGGAGTAATAACAAAATGAGTGGTCAAGGTACTCTTACTTTTTCTTGTGGAGAAGAATATATTGGAGGATGGATTAATGATGAAAAACATGGATATGGAATATATACTTGGCCGGATGGTGAAAAATACATAGGACAGTGGGATAATGGTGAGAAAAGTGGTCAAGGCATATGCACGTGGCCTACTGGAGACATATACGTGGGAGAATTTCAAGATGGACTTAGACATGGAATTGGAATTCATACCTATTCTGGTGGAGAAAGATACATGGGTCAGTGGGAAAATGATGAAAGAAAAGGGCAAGGAATGTATATTTACTCTAATGGAGAAATAAAAATAAAAAAATAACAGATAAATAATTCTGTTATTTTTTTATTCCTATTTTTTATTTGTAACGTTTTTATCGTAAATGTAATATCATATACCAACAAAAGAAAGAAATAGAAGGAAACTTATGATAAAGTGGACAAACTTATGAGAAAAAATTATATAAGGATATTTGCCTTCAGAGAGGGGGGAAATATGTATGTGTTGTTGGTGGTTAATATTATTGTTACTAGTTGAAGACGATGGATTTTGTGGAAACAATAGATGTGGAAACAATAGATGTAGAAACAATGATTGTTGTTGTACCAATACTATTATTATAAATAGAAATAGGAAATGCCATAAGAAAAACCGAAATGTATGTTCTGATTAAGAACAGTATAACGTGTTTTTGTATCAGAAAATTAAATTAATTATTTAGAAACAAGGAGATTTTAGTAGCATATGCTAAAGTCTCCTATTTATTGTACGAAGATTATAAAAGGTAAAAACTTAAAAGGATAGGTTGGGTAATATGAAAAAATGGTATGGAAAAACAATGACAAAGGTAATTAAAATGCTTAATTCTGATATTGATTTGGGGCTAGATGAAGAAAAAATAAAATATATGAGAGAAAGCTATGGTGAAAATACTATATTGAAGCCTAAAACTGAAAGCCTTTTAACTTTGATAGTTAATCAAATAAAGCAGTTATGGTTTTTTGTATCGCTAGCATGTATAGCTATGTTATTTTATAATAAATTACTTATTATAGGTTGTTTTGTAACTTTGATAATAATACTTAGTGTTATGCTTTTAATAAATGGGGATTATAAAGAGAAAAAAAGTTTAGTGGCAATAGATAATTTAAATACAACCCAGTCTAATGTAAAACGTTTTGGAAAGATAATTAAAATAAATTGTGAAGAAATGGTGGTTGGAGATATTGTTTTTCTTGAAAAAGGTAGATATGTTTCAGCAGATATTAGAATACTCGAATGTGAAGATCTCAAGGTAGTAGAAGTTTCGGTAACAGGTGAAAAATATGAAGTTGAAAAATACTCTATGAAGATAGAGGAAGAGGTTGTGAATCTTTCTGAAATAAAAAACATTGTGTTTAAATCTTCATTTATTACTGAAGGTTCTGGCCTCGGTATAATTATTGCTACTGGAATGAATACACAAATTGGAAAGATTATAAAGGTGTTACTTGAATCTAAAAATAATAGCAGTTCATTTAGTAATAGTTTAACAAAAGTTGTTAATAGAGGTTCAATAATTACTTTAATAGTAGGATTAATTACATTGATTTTTACAACATATAAAAATAATGGAATTCATGAAACTGTAAATTCACTTATTTATATTTCTATGACGTTTAATTCTTCAATGTTTATTATAATACTT
Source organism: Clostridium frigoris (assembly GCF_018861865.1). Lineage (GTDB taxonomy): Bacteria > Bacillota > Clostridia > Clostridiales > Clostridiaceae > Clostridium_AD > Clostridium_AD frigoris. Next base: position 19,155 of record NZ_JAHLDV010000020.1, on the reverse strand, counting down.
TATTTATTTTTTTATATTTTTTTTAGTAAATTAAATAAAAAAAATATATATGTAAAAAGTATTGCTACTATATATACACTTACTAATATTTCTGCAATATTCATGAAGAAAATTGGGGCTGTTTCTGAGAATAGACTTATTCTTTGCGAAGTTTATTGTGATGGTAGGCATATTGATATGAAGGACCATAAACTTGAAACTGAAGAAGCTATAGAGAAAATAATTAGTATAGCATTACTTTGTAATGATTCTAAGCTCTTTAATAAAAGCTCGAAGCATTTGAGAGATCTTAATTCTATTGAAAATTTGGAAGAACATGAAATACTTGAATTCTGGAATAAAAATTTTGCTAAAAATAGTAAGATTGAGACAAAGCATAGGAGAATATTTAAGATTGCTTATGATTCTGATAAAAGGATTAAAACAGTTGTGAATAAAATAGATGATAAATATAGAGCTAATGTAAAAGGCGTACTTGATGGAATGTTAAGTAGATGCACTCATATTTTAATTAATGGTGTAGAAAAAGAAATTAATGAGGATGACATCGTGAATATTATAAATGTTCATATAGATATGTCAAATAAAGCATATAACGTTACCGGGTATGCGTATAGAAATTTTAGTTATAAACCTAGCATTGATGAAAATATTGAGAGTAATTTAGTGTTTGTAGGGTTAATAGGTTTTGAGAATCCCATAAAGAAAAACTCGTATATCGCAGTGAACACTTGTAGAAAAATTGATATTAGAGTTATCATAGATCAAGAAGATAATAAATTAGCCTCTTTTGCATTCGGAGAATTAATAGGGTTAACTTGCAAAAAAGAAGAAATTTTATCAGGTATAGAGATGGACTATATGAGCAAAGATGAGTTTGAAAAAAACATTGAGAACGTTAGTATTTTTTCTAAGATTTCACCAAAACATAAAAGTGAAATTGTTAGTGTTTTAAATGAAAAAGGTCATTCGATTGCATCGGTAGGAGATACGTTGACTGATTTAGAGTACCTTAATAAGTCTGATATATCTATTTCAGTAGGGAGTGAATGTAGCAATGTAGTAAAAAAACTTTCAAATATATTTTTGGAGGAAAATGATTTTGGAGATATAGTAAATTTAATACAGGATAGTAAAAAAATTATTAACAATATAAGTAGAGTGGTTTTATTTATAAGCACTTTAGCAGTAAGTGAAATATTTATAATATTATTAAGTATAATTATCAAGAATGGAATGCCATTTACACTTATTTCTAGTTTATCTTTAAATTTTATATTGTTACCTTGTTGTTGCCTTGCAATTTTATTACAAAATATAAATACAGATATAACACTCAAAAATATTGACTATGTTTATATAAAAAATATTTCTATAAGAAATTCATTTGTTATTAGTATTATATATATATTTATTATTGTTATCAAACATAAATTTGTTATTATAAATGTTATGGATACTATATTTATTGCGTTTGTTCTTGTAGAAAATATATTTTGTTTATCGCTATTATGTGAAAAACATTTTTTAAAAAATATAGGGGCTTATACCTTAGTAATATTCAATTTATTATTACAATTTATATTTGTTATTTTAAAATAGAACCTACTTAAAGAAATATTAGCAAATAGAGAGGGTGATTATTTAAAAGATTTATTGGATAAAATAAGGCTGTGGAGGTATATAATACTTGGAAATATATTTAAAACATTGATTATGGTATAATAGAAAAGTACAGAACAAATTTATATGTTCTACTTACGTAAATGATTTTTCAAGTATAATATTTTATTATGGCTAGACCTTTAGTGTATTATGCAGTAACGATATTTATGGGCTGTATTACTTGCTTAATTTTAATAAATAACCCTATTGTAGGTGCATGTATAGCTGTGATTTTTTTAGCTACTATGTATTTTACTATAGATAAGAAGTTTTTTTGCCTAGTAGTTTGTTTTTTCATTATTGGTATTATAAATTACTACTCTTATTTTAATGTTAATTTACCGAATGGACAAAAGCTTAAAGTGAGAATATCAGATAAAAGTACATATTATTGCTCAGCAAGATATAATAATAAGAAGATTAATTTAAAAGGCAATATATTTGAATTCAGTGAAGGAAGAAATGTATGGATAAATGGTAATTTTAAAAAGGAAGCAGTATATGAAAAGGGTACAGTTGGAACATATACAGTTAAAAGCTACGAGATTTGTGATGAAGATATAATATCTAAAATTGAAAGTTTTAGAAAAGGGTTATATGAAAAATTTTCAGAAAGTTTAGGAAAAGAAAAGGCGGCCCTAGTTATGGGGGTATGTTTTGGAGATAGTGGATACATAGAAAAAACGCAAAAAGAAGATTTTAAAAAACTTGGTATTAGTCATGTTATAAGTGTATCAGGTCTTCATATGTCAATAGTATATAAGGTTTTAGAAACTGTTATTGGTTATAAAATAGCTTTATTGTTCTCTTTTGGATACATGATATTCACAGGAGGACAATCATCAACAATAAGAGCTTTTATAATGATTTTTATATTAAAAGTAGCTAGCAAAGTATATAAAAAATATGATAGTCTCTCATCTGTTAGTTTGGCTGCAATTATAATATTGGTATTTAGACCTTTTTATATTCTTGATATAGGATTTATGCTTTCTTTTCTTTGTGTTCTTGGTATTATAGTTTTTAACAAGAAAATAAGGAAGGTGTTATATAAATTACCTTCTACTTTAAATGAATCTTTCAGTTTGAGTATAAGTTCCCAAATATTTTCTACGCCTTATGCAGTTGTAGCTCTTAAAACTTTTAGTTTAGGCTCCTTTATTAGTAATTTGCTGTTGCTGCCGTTATATACAGTAGTTGTGGTGCTTGGGAATATGGGGCTTGTGTGTAATGTCTTTTATCCATTATTTAATTTGATAAATTATGGATTGTTTACTGTCTTAATGATTATAGAATTTATTCAAAAGGTGCTTGCAGCATCACTACCAGAAATGCTTTACTTTTCTTTTATAGAAAGTTTAGTTGTATTCGGATTATATCTATGTTATCTTGGAATAAAAAAAGGTTATATGCAATTTAAGTATGTTCCAATCTGTATTATTTTTGTTTTAGCATTTCAAAGTTATAAGGTTTTCCCAGAGGTTAGTTATATAAGCGTAAATAAGAATAACGTGGTTTTAATACAATATAAAAGGACAACGATTGCGGTTACCACAGGAAATATTAATGGAAATGATTTAAAAGTGCCGGCTAATATAGATAGAGTTTTTGAAAATTATACTGGTGAATCTACTATAAGTCTTTCACAAAGATATACTATTAGAATGATAAGTTATCGTGATAAATTAGAAGCACAAGTATGTTTTACACAAGAGACAAGTAAAAAACAGGATATAGTATTACTTAAAAGTGAAACCGATGAAACCACACCATTTAAAGATATAATAAAACTAGAAAATGATGAAACATATGTGCCATCAGGAACAATTATTAATAAATACATAATTATAGGAAATAAAGTTTTAAAATTTTCACAAGGGTTGGAGGAAATAATTGATTAACTATGCAGAGCTTGAGAAAAAGATTAAAAAACATGAATTAGATAATTGTTATATATTTTGTGGGCCAGATGAAAAGTTAATAAAAGATCATGTCGATTATATAACAAATAGCGTACTTGACAAGAATTTTATTGACCTTAATTATTCGAAATTTGATGGTAGTAAAATAGATTTCGAGACAATTAGTGATGCTTGTGAAACTATGCCATTTATGAGCGATAAAAAGGTAGTGGTTGTATATAGGGCGACTTTTTTAGAAGATAATTCAGGAACTAAGAATTCTAATGATTTAAAAAATAAAAATTTTATTATGCTAAATGAATATTTAAAAAATCCACCGCCACAATGTATCTTGATTATATATTATACGTTTTTAAGCGATAGGGAAAAACCGAGTAACAAAATTAAAAAACTAGATAAAAAAGCATGTGTTATAAAAGTTGATAAATTAAAGGGCGAATCTCTTCAGAAAATTTGTAAAAACTTATTTGAAGGTGCTGGAGCCAAAATTGGAAAATCAGAACTTATTTTATTTTGTTCTCAGGTAGATAACAATATGAATATTGTATCAAATGAAGTAGAAAAACTAGTATCATTTGCAAACGGAAGAGAGATTACTAAAAAAGATATTTTGGCAATGATGCCTCAAAAGAGCGAAAATGATATTTTTAATTTAGTTGATTATTTATCTCAAAAGAATATTAAGAGGGCTCTAGACATATTAAATGAACTTATATACAGGGGAGAGAAAATACCATTTATATTATTTATGGTAACAAGGCAGTTTAATCTTTTATTTAATATTAAATTGGGTACTGAAAGTGGGAAAACAAAGGAAGTTTTGGTTAGCGAATTAAGACTTCATCCATATGTTTGTGAAAAAATGATTACCCAAAGTAATAAGTTTACTTTAAAAAGGTTGAAAAGAAATATTGAACTATGTCTTGAAACAGAAAAAGTTTTAAAAAGTACTTCAACTGATGATAAAATAAATATTGAAGTCTTTATGGTAAAGACCGTAATGTAGAGTTAATATTTCAGCAATCAAGGATATGATTTAATTTGAAAAGTAAATAATAAATAAGCAAAAAAATAAAAAAACCGGTGTAAATCACCGGTTTTTTATTATGCTGCTAAACTTAAAGCATTTAATTTTGCTGCAAGTCTTGACTTTCTTCTTGCTGCTTTGTTGATGTGAAGTATTCCTTTTGTTACAGCCATATCTAAAGCTTTTACCACACTTGCATATGTAACCTTAGCTTCTGTAATATCACCAGTAACTAGCGCTGTTTCAAATTTTTTAACCTTAGTTTTTAAAGCAGATTTAATCATTGTATTTCTTTCTGTTTTAACTGCAGTAATTTTAATTCTTTTTTTTGCTGATTTAATATTTGCCATTAATTTTCACCCCCCTTTATATTTAATAACGTGTCAGCAGTTTTGGGGAAACTGCATACGAGTCTATTTAATTAATCAACTAATATTATAGCATTAAAATATAAGCACTTCAAGGGTAAATTCATGGATATGCATAAATTTTAGTAAAGACTTGTATAAATGAGGTATAAAGCCTAAAATAAACATTTTTAAGAATAAGAAAATACTATTAGGAAAGGATAATAATAAAAATGTAGTTGAGGTGAAAATATGATAAGTATAAGAACAGATTTGGCTGTGGAGGCTAAAGAAATATACAAAGAGGAAAACAATGTTGAAATATCTGGTGTTGATGTGGAGGAGTACAATAAGGGAGATATTAAAATTACCAATGTAAAAATAGTAAGCGATATTGGAGAAAAAATGATGGGAAAACCAAAAGGTACATATATAACTATTGATATCCCTGAATTTGTTCACTATGATGGTGATGCTATGGACAGAGTAAGTGTAGTAATGGGAGAGGTTCTATCACCCCTAATAAAATTGGATGACAGTATGACGGCTCTAGTAGTTGGACTTGGCAATTGGAATGTTACTCCTGATGCTGTAGGACCCAAAGTTGTATCGAAAATAATGGTTACTAGGCATTTAAAACAATTGGTACCAGATTCTATAGACGAGGGCATACGTCCAGTATGTGCAATATCTCCAGGAGTTCTTGGAATAACAGGTATGGAAACTGGCGAAATCATTCGTGGTATTGTGGAGAGGATTAAACCCAATTTAGTGATTTGTATCGATGCATTAGCTTCTAGAAAAATGAATAGGGTGAATAGAACTATTCAAATAGGGACATCTGGAATTTCTCCAGGAGCAGGAATTGGAAATAGGAGAATGGAAATAAGTGAGAAAACGTTAGGTGTACCAGTCATTGCAATTGGTATTCCGACAGTAGTAGACGCTGCAACACTTGCAAATGATACTATTGATTTAGTACTTGATGAGATGATTAAATCTGCAAATGAAGGCAAAGAATTTTACAATATGCTAAAATCCATTGATAAAGCAGAAAAACAAAAAATGATTGCTGAAATATTAAATCCTTATGTAGGCAATCTTGTTGTTACACCAAAGGAAATAGATATGGTTATAAACTCTGTTTCTAAAATAATTGCTAATGGCATCAATATAGCATTGCAACCAGCATTAGACCTAGAGGACATAAATAAGTATTTAAATTAGTAATAACTATTTAAATCCCCTCATATATATTGTATAAACAGGGGGGATGAAAATGAGTTACAGAGGTATAAAATTTAAACACAAACATAAGATTATGCCAAGCGAAAAAATGAATTCCTTTAAAAATTCTATTAAAAAAAGTAGTAATGTGAGAATGTTTTTTTGTGTTTTCACATTGCTCATTATTTTTTTATTAGGAGTAATTATGCCTAAAAGCGCGAAGGCTGGTAGTGAAGGGAATTATAGAAGCTATTTTTATATTGGTGTTATTAATAATGTTTTATCTGTAATCAAATCCTCTAGCGTAAAGGGACAAGATACAAATAGTGAAAACACAGAAGGCTTATCAGTTTTGTCATTTTTAGGAGTAGATACTTCTAACCCTATATCAATAGTAGTAAAGGAAATTGCTTATTTAGATAAAAATGAAGTTAGCGCGGATGCAGATAATTCAAAAAAAATTAGTCTTAATCCTTTTAACTTAGATGATAAGCAGGTAAGTAAGTCTAAGGCTAATGTTACCAATGTGGTAGCAAAACTTTATGATCCTAGTTTGAAAGGTACATTAAATAAGGCAAAGCCTCGGGTACTTATATATCATTCTCATACATCTGAAGCTTATCGCACCTCAAACAAGGATACATCAACAACTACTGCTAGTCCAGATCAATCACGTAATGTTGTTGCGGTAGGAGATGAAATAACTGAAGAATTAGAAAATAAATATGGAATTTCGGTTATACATGATAAGAACGTAAATGATACAGGAGATTACAATAATGCTTATAAAAAGTCTGGAGTTACTTTAGATAAGTACTTAAAGCTATACGAAAAATTTGATTTAATTATTGATTTACATAGAGATAGTGTAGTAAATAAGAAGACAGTACTTACAAAATTAAATGGTGAGGATGTTGCGCAATTTATGTTCGTTGTAACAGATAAGAATCCTAGATATACTGAGCAGAAGAAATTAATAAATTCTATGATGTCAATTTCAAATAGATTATATCCAGGACTTATACGTGATAACCCTATTTGGGCTTATCACTGGGGTATGGGCTTTTATAATCAAAATAGAAGTAATAATGCACTCTTAATTGAGGTAGGCACGTATACTAATAGTATACAAGAAGTAAAAAATACAGGTAAATATCTATCAAGAATAATCGCAGAGCAATTAAATGGGAAAAAGTGAATAATTTATTATAAAAAGTGCATCCTTACTAAGGAGAAGATAATAATTAATTGTTATCTATTCCAGAGAATTGTAGGGGGTATTTTTTTATGTTTAAAAAAGGCATTATTAAATATATGTTTATAATAGTCATTTGTTTTTCTATATTTATTTATGGATTTATTGAAGTTAATATTAATAAGCCTGAACTTGTAAAAGAAAAGTCGAAATTTACAATAAACTTAAAATTAAATCCTGTAGATTTTAGAATAGAGACTAATGCATATGTTTTTTATGCAAATGGTAAAATTTTTTATAACATGAAAGAAAAATGTATTGACACTTATAATGATATTTTTATGAATTAAACAAAGTATCATGTAAAATCACAATGCATTGACAAAAACATATATAATTATGATATAATTTAAATAGATGTATAAAAATAAAAAATATTTAAGATATAGTACAATGGGGGTAAAAATTAATGCAGAGCAATAGACAAAAACATATAAGAAACTTTGCGATAGTTGCACATATTGATCACGGCAAGTCTACTCTTGCAGATAGATTACTAGAAAAGACAGGTACTTTAACTAAAAGAGAAATGGAAGAGCAAGTACTTGATAATATGGATTTAGAAAGAGAAAGAGGAATCACAATAAAATCTCAACCGGCAAGGCTAGTTTATAAGAGGGAGAATGGAGAAGAATATATATTCAATCTTATAGACACTCCTGGTCATGTAGATTTTAATTATGAGGTTTCAAGGAGTTTAGCTGCTTGTGAGGGAGCGGTACTTGTAGTTGATGCATCACAAGGAATTCAAGCTCAAACTTTAGCAAATTGTTATCTTGCATTAGATAATGACCTTGATATTGCGCCAGTTATTAATAAAATAGACCTTCCGAGTGCAAGGCCAGATGAGGTAATTAAGGAAATTGAGGATGTAATAGGTATTGAAGCTATTGATGCTCCACGAATTTCTGCGAAAACAGGACTTAATATAGAAGATGTTTTAGAAGCGGTAGTAAATAAAATTTCACCACCTAGTGGTGATGAAGAAGCACCACTTAAAGCTTTAATTTTTGACTCTTTTTATGATAGTTATAAAGGAGTAGTATGTTATGTAAGAATTAAAGACGGCAAAGTTAAACATGGAACAAAGATTAAATTAATGAATACTAATAAGGTATATGAGGTAGTAGAAGTTGGAGTGTTTGTTCCAAACTATCTTCCAGTGCAAGAGTTAAGTGCCGGTGATGTTGGATATATAACTGCATCTATAAAAAATGTTAGGGATGCACGTGTTGGTGATACAGTAACGCAAGCTGATAGACCGGCATTAAATGCACTAAAGGGATATAAACCAGCGATTCCAATGGTGTTTAGTGGTATTTATCCTATAGATGGTGCAAGGTATGAAGAATTAAAAGAGGCATTAGAGAGACTTCAGTTAAATGATGCAGCCTTAGGATTTGAACCAGAAACATCTATTGCTTTAGGTTTTGGATTTAGATGTGGATTTTTAGGTCTTCTTCATATGGAAATAGTACAAGAAAGAATTGAAAGGGAATTTAATTTAGATATCATAACCACAGCACCTTCTGTTATATATAAGGTAATGAAAACTAGTGGAGAATTAATAGAGATAACAAACCCTACAAATCTTCCAGAACCTACGGAAATTAGTTATATGGAAGAACCTATAGTTAAGGCGTCTATCATAACACCATCAGAATACTTGGGATCAGTTATGGAGTTATGCCAACAAAAAAGAGGCGTATACCTTGATATGAAATATATAGAAACTACGAGAGTTGTGCTAAATTATGATTTGCCACTTAATGAAATAGTATATGACTTTTTTGATGCATTAAAATCAAGAACAAAAGGTTACGCATCCTTTGACTATGAATTAAAGGGATATGTGACTGCAACTCTTGTAAAGTTAGACATTTTACTTAAAGGAGAAAAAGTTGATGCTTTGTCCATGATTGTTCCAGAGGAATCAGCTGCGCATAGAGGAAGAGCTATGGCTGAAAAATTAAAGGAACACATACCAAGACAAATGTTTGAAATACCAATACAAGCATCTATAAATTCAAAGGTAATTGCAAGAGAAACTGTAAAAGCTCTTAGAAAAGATGTTTTAGCTAAATGTTATGGTGGAGATATTTCAAGAAAGAAAAAATTATTATCTAAGCAAAAAGAAGGTAAAAAGAGAATGCGACAAGTTGGAAGTGTAGAAGTTCCACAAGAAGCATTCATGGCTATACTTAAAGTAGACTAGTAGCTTCGAAGAAGATAATTAACACTTTGAAAAAGATGATTAGTAGCTTCGAAGAAGATAACTAACACTTCGAAGAAGATAACTAGTAGCTTCGAAGAAGATAATTAATAGCTTTGAAAAAGATAATTAAAGTGAGGATAAAATATGAAGAATGTTGCTTTATATATACATATTCCCTTTTGTAAGCAAAAGTGTTTATATTGTGATTTCCCATCACTAGCTGGCAAAGAGGATTGTATGATTGATTATGCTGCAGCACTCGCAAAAGAAATATATAGTATAAAGAATAAAAAAATAAAAACTATTTTTATAGGTGGGGGAACTCCCACCTATTTATCTTTAGCGGGCTGGAAAATAATAAGAAAAAGTATTGATGCATTAGATAAATGTGATGATTTAGAGTTTACAGTGGAGGGAAATCCAGGAACATTCACAAAAGAAAAATTGAACTTTCTAAAAGAAATGGGAGTAAATAGACTTAGTATTGGACTTCAAGCGTGGCAGGATTCACTTTTAAAGCAGCTAGGAAGAATTCATACTATAGAAGATTTTAAACAAAGCTTTGAAATGGCTAGAAAATTAGGATTTGATAATATAAATGTTGATTTGATGTTTGGACTTCCATCTCAAACTTTCAGGCAATGGGAAGAGACACTACAGAATGTAACTAAGCTTAATCCAGAGCATTTATCTTGTTATAGTTTAATTGTAGAAGAGGGAACGGAGTTTTATAAAAGATTTGAAAAAGGTACATTAAATCTCCCAAATGAAGAAATAGACAGAGCTATGTATGCTAAAACAATAGAAGTTTTAAGGGAAAAAGGATATACACAATATGAAATATCGAACTTTTCAAAAAATAATAAGCAATGTAGACATAATGTAGTATATTGGGAATTGGATGAATACATTGGTTGTGGAGCTGCTTCGCATTCTTACAGTGGAGGCTATCGGTATAGAAATGAAGAAAATATAGAAAAATACATTGAAAAAATGAATCATGATAATAATGCAATAGTTGAAAGAATAAAAAATTCATTTAAAGATAATATGGAAGAGTTTATGTTCATGGGACTTAGAAAGACAAAAGGTGTAAATAAAAGTGAATTCAAGAAAAGATTTGATAAAAACATTAGTGACGTTTACTTCGATGTAATTAATAAATATACAAGCACAGGTTTTATGAAGGAAACTCCCGATAGTATTTTTTTAACCTTCGATGGTATTGAAGTATCAAATGTAATTATGGCAGATTTTCTATTATAAATTATCGTAATATTTCAGCGACCCAGGAGATGATTTAACAGGTTAAGTAGGAAATCGAAGATAAATAGAGCATTTGAAATATAATTTAAAATAAACGATATAAAATAGCCATAATGAAAAAACATGCTTATTGACAAAATTCATAATAAATGATAACTTAAATGTATACCCGTTAGCACTCAACGGAAGCGAGTGCTAATAAAAGAGGTGATATTATGGAAATGGATGAAAGAAAAATAAAAATACTTCAGGCTATAATAACAGACTATATAAACAATGGTGAGCCTGTAGGGTCCAGAACCATAGCTAAAAAGTATGATTTAGGTATTAGTTCAGCTACAATAAGAAATGAAATGTCAGACCTCGAAGAAATGGGATATATTGAACATATACATACCTCGTCTGGTAGAAAACCATCAGATAAAGGCTATAGGTTATATGTTGATAGACTTATGGAACTTACAAAATTATCTTCTGAGGAAGAATATATGATTAAAAATCATCTTATTAATGCTGCACTATACGAAGTTGATAAAATTGTTAAGCAAGCAACACAAATGCTTTCGCTTCTTACAAATCTTACATCTATAATGAAAGCACCTTCTGTTCAAAAAAGCTGTATAAAATATATCCAGCTAATGAATTTAGATTCTATAAGTATTTTGTTTGTAATTATTACAGACAGTGGTATTATTAAAAACAATGTTATAAAGGTTAGTAAGCCAATGAGCACTGCTACTATAGAAAAACTTACCAATATACTTAATTTTAGATTGGGAAAACTTACTATCGAGCAGATAAACTTAGAAGTTATTAACAATTTGAAAAGTGATTTAGCTTTTTATGAAGAAATATTTGCAGGTATTATTCCGGCCTTATATGATAGTTTATCTGGGGTTAAATCTTCAGAAGTGTATATTCAAGGTGCTGCTAATATATTTAATTACCCAGAATATAACAATATAACTAAAGCTCGAGAGTTTTTAGTCTTAGTAGATAATAAAGAGAGTATAAATAGTTTACTAGGTACTAATGACAATACTTCTAAGATTACGATTAAAATCGGTGGTGAAAATTTTGTTGAGTGTGCGAGAGAATGTAGTATCATAACCGCAGTTTATAGCGCTTCTGGAGTACCACTTGGATCCATCGGAGTTATAGGACCAACAAGAATTCCCTACGGAAAAGTTATATCAGTATTGAAGGAAGTAGTTAAAGAATTAAATGATAATATAGCTCAAATTTATAATGATCATAGATGAAATTTTAAGTTAATATGTTTTTTTTGAGCGAGATTTGGAGGAATGATTTAGTGAATACGAATAATGAAGAAATGGTAGATGAAGAAAATATAGAATGTTCAAATGAAGATTCTAATTCAGTAGGTGACACGAGCGAAGTTAAGGAAAGTAATGAAGAGACTGAGAATATTGTAGATGAAACACTAGAAGAAGCTGAAGTGTTACAAGATGCTGAGATAGTGGAGGAAGATGAAGAAGTTGAAGAACTTTTAGAAAGTGATAAAGAAAAAGATATGAGAAAAAGTAAAAAGAAATTAGAAGCAGAAAACAAAAAATTACAAGATGATGTGGATGGTTTTAAAGATAAATTTTTAAGGACAACTGCAGAGTATGAAAACTTTAGAAAAAGGACAATAAAAGAAAAGCAAAACATATACACAGATGCTTGTGCAGATGTTTTAAAAGAACTTCTACCAGTACTTGATAACTTAGAAAGAGCACTTTCAGTTGAAGGTGGTGGGGAGGAATTAAGAACTGGTGTAGAAAATACAGTTAAATTATTTAATACTGCATTTAAAAAATTAGGTATTGAAGAATTATCTTCAACAGGCGAATTTGATCCTAACTTACACAATGCAGTAATGCATGTAGAAGATGAACAATATGGAGTTAATCAAATAGTAGAAGTATTACAAAAAGGATATAAAAAGGAAAATAAGGTATTAAGACATAGTATGGTTAAAGTTGCAAATTAAACTTTAATAGATGTTAAAACCTTTAATAAATATAAAATATAAATATCATATCAATAGTTATTGAAATGATATAAAAGGAATATAGGGAGGAAATAATAATGGGAAAAATTATAGGAATAGATTTAGGTACAACCAATTCATGTGTAGCAGTTATGGAGGGTGGAGAACCCGTAGTAATTTCTAATTCAGAAGGTGCAAGAACTACACCATCTGTAGTATCATTTCAGGCTAATGGGGAAAGACTAGTAGGTCAAGTAGCTAAAAGACAAGCAATTACAAACCCAGATAAAACAATAATGTCAATTAAAAGACAAATGGGTACTGATCATAAAGTAGATATCGATGGAAAATCACATACACCACAAGAGATTTCAGCATATGTTTTACAAAAAATAAAAGCTGATGCTGAGGCTTATTTAGGAGAAACAGTTACAGAAGCTGTTATAACTGTACCTGCATATTTCAATGATAGCCAAAGACAAGCAACAAAAGATGCAGGAAAAATAGCTGGACTTGAAGTTAAAAGAATAATAAATGAACCAACAGCTGCAGCATTAGCTTATGGATTAGACAAAATGGATGTTAACCAAAAAATATTAGTATATGATTTAGGTGGCGGTACATTTGATGTATCTATATTAGAACTTGGTGATGGATTATTCGAAGTTAAATCTACTAATGGAAATACTAAACTTGGTGGAGATGACTTTGACGAAAAGGTTATGAATCATATTGCAGATACTTTTAAAGCAGATAATGGAATAGATTTAAGAAATGATAAAATGGCACTTCAAAGACTTAAAGAAGCTGCTGAAAAAGCAAAAATAGAATTATCATCTTCAACACAAACAAATATTAATCTACCATTTATTACAGCTGACGCAACAGGCCCTAAGCACATAGATATGAATTTAACAAGAGCAAAATTTAATGAATTAACTCATGATTTAGTTCAATCTACAATCGAACCTATGAAAAAAGCAATTGCAGATGCAGGTTTATCTCTTAATGAAATAGATAAAATTGTACTTGTAGGTGGTTCAACAAGAACACCTGCAGTTCAAGATGCAGTTAAAGAATTTACTGGTAAAGATCCTTCAAAGGGAGTAAATCCAGATGAATGCGTTGCACTTGGTGCAGCAATTCAAGCAGGAGTATTAAGTGGAGAAGTTAAAGATGTTTTACTTCTTGATGTAACTCCATTAACTCTAGGAATTGAAACTCTAGGTGGAATAGCTACTCCTCTAATTGAGAGAAACACTACTATCCCAGCTAAAAAGAGTCAAACATTCTCAACAGCTGCAGATGGTCAAACATCAGTTGAAATTAACATTGTTCAAGGTGAACGTCAAATGGCTGCAGGTAATAAATCTTTAGGAAGAGTTACTTTATCAGGAATTGCATCAGCACCAAGAGGTATTCCACAAATAGAGGTTACTTTTGATATAGATGCTAACGGCATTGTTAATGTATCAGCTAAAGATAAAGGAACAGGAAAAGAAGCTAAAATAACAATTACAGCATCAACTAATTTAAGTGATGATGAAATTGATAAAGCAGTAAAAGAAGCAGAAAAATTTGCAGGAGAAGATAAAACTAGAAAAGAAGAAATAGAAATTAAAAATAATGCAGAACAGTTAGTATATCAAACTGAAAAAAGCTTAACTGACCTTGGAGAAAAAGTATCAGAGGAAGATAAGAAAGATATAGAAGAAAAATTAGAAGCTCTTAAAAAGCTTAAAGATGGAGACGATACTGAAGCTACAAAGAAATCTACAGAAGAATTAACACAGGCATTTTATGCAGTAACTACGAAAATATATCAAGCTGAAGCAGAAACAGCAAAAGCTGGAGAAGCTGCTCAAGGCGCTGATAATGCTGATGGAAACGCAGAATCTGACGACAATGTAGTTGATGCTGATTATAAAGTAGAAGAAGAAAAGAAAGAAGAAGAAAAAAAAGAAGAAGAAAAAAAACAAGATAAATAATTATTAAAACAACTAAATTAGGGATGGGTAACTACCCTTCCCTAATTTAATTTGCTTTAAGTAAAACAGTATTATCAATTGTTATAGAATAACTATATAATAATAAGAGTTGTATTATTTTAGGGATTAGTTATAATATATAAGTATATATATTTTAGGTGGTGAAGAGTAGAATGGCAAATAAAGATTATTATGAAACACTTGGCGTAGGTAAAGATGCCGGTGAAGAAGAAATTAAGAAGGCTTTTAAAAAAGGTGCATTAAAGTACCATCCAGATAGAAATCCAGATAATAAAGAAGCTGAAGATAAATTCAAAGAAATGAATGAGGCATACCAAGTTTTATCTAATTCAGAAAAAAGAGCTAGATATGATCAATATGGCACAGCTGATGCTAATGGATCAGGATTTGAAGGTAGTTCTGACTTTTCTGGTTTTGGTGGTTTTGGAGATATATTTGGAGACATATTTGGAGGCGGATTCTCGTCAAGAAATCAGAATGGTCCTAAAAAAGGTGCGGATTTAGAATATAATATAAATCTAACTTTTGAAGAGTCCGTATTTGGTGTAGAAAAAGATGTGTCAATTACAAGAAATGAAAAATGTGGAGATTGTAACGGTAGTGGTGCTAAAGCTGGTACAACTCCTAAAACTTGTGATAAGTGTGGTGGAAATGGACAAATAAAAGTTCAGAGAAATACTGCATTTGGAAGTTTTGCTAGCATGAGCACTTGTGATAAGTGTGGAGGTAGTGGCAAGATAATTTCTGAACCATGTAAAACTTGTCATGGCTCTGGAAAACAAAGAAAAAATAGAAAAATTAAAGTTAATATTCCTGGTGGAGTTGATACCGGAAATGTTATGCCACTAAGAGGCCAAGGAGAACAAGGTGAAAAAGGCGGACCAGCAGGAGATTTATATATAAATATCAGAGTAACACCTCATAAAACTTTTAAGAGAAAAGGAATTGATATTCATATAGAATCACATATAAGCTTTGGTTATGCATCCATGGGTACTGAAATTAAGGTGCCAACGGTAGATGGTGATGTTAAATACAAAGTTCCTGGTGGAACGCAATCTGGCACTGTATTTAGGCTTAAGGGCAAGGGTATACCTAGAGTAAACGGACACGGAAGAGGAGATCAATACGTAAAGGTTATTGTTGATATTCCAAAATCTTTGAATGATAAACAAAAGGAAGCACTTAAAGTATTTATGCAGGCTAATGGTGAGAGTGTAGAAATTTTTGAAGAAAATAAAAAGTCCTTTGTAGATAAAATATTAGGTAAATAATAATAAAAACCTCGTTTTGTAAAACGGGGTTTTTTATTTTAAATAAGGAGAATATAAATGGATAAAGATTGGGTTGAGGTAACTATAATAACAAGTACAGCGGCAGTTGAGGCTGTGTCTGCAATGCTATATAATACTGGAGTGGAGGGGGTTTCTATTTTAGATCCTTTAGATTTGATTTATAGAAGGGATCATACTACGGATTGGGACTATTTTGATGAAAGTATTATTGACACAAAGAGTGGAGTTGTAATTAAGGGATATTATAAAAAAGATCAACATTTCAAGAAGCATTTAGAGGAAATTAAAACAGGGGTAAATAATTTACCAAGTTTTGGACTAGATAAAGGTGTAGGGTCTGTTACTGCAGAGAAGGTAAATGAGGAAGATTGGGAAAATAACTGGAAAAAGTATTATAAACCATTAAAGGTGGGAGAAAAAATAGTTATAAAACCTATATGGGAAAAGTACAATGAAAACCCTGGTGAAATAATTGTACAGCTAGATCCAGGAATGGCTTTCGGTACTGGTTCTCACGAGACTACCAGAATGTGCATAAAGGCACTAGAACGATACGTAGACGATAGTTCGACTGTTTTTGATATAGGTACAGGGTCGGGAATATTAGCGATCACAGCGGCTAAGCTTGGTGCTAAGAAAACTGTAGGAGTTGATCTGGATCCAGTTGCTGTAGATTCTGCAAAACAAAATGTTTCATATAATGATATAAATAACATTGAAATATTATATGGAGACTTACTTGATGTTGTAAAAGGGAAGGCTAATATAGTTGTAGCAAATATAATGGCTGATATAATTATGTTTTTGACGGATCAAGTTAAAGAAGTTATAACTAAGGGTGGATATTTTATATCTTCAGGAATAATTTTATGTAAAAAAGAGGAAGTAATAAATAAGTTAACAAAGTGCGGATTTACAATTGAAGAGATAAATATCGAGGGAGAATGGGTTTGTATAGTTGCAAAACTATAAAAAATGTCTAAGCTCGGGGAGGATAAACAATGCATAAATTTTTTGTACCCAAAAGTAGTATAGATGATAATAAAGCTATTATAGAAGGCGAAGATGTAAAACATATATATAAGGTATTAAGACTTCAGGTTGGTGAGATGGTAAGTGTTAACAATTCTTGCGGCACGGAATACATAGGTGAAATAACTTATATAGATAAGAGTGTTGTAAATATAAATCTTCTTAAAGAAAATCCTATAAATAATGAGAGTCCTGTTGAAGTGTACTTGTTTCAAGGTATGCCGAAATCTATAAAAATGGATTTAATAGTTCAAAAGAATACTGAACTTGGAGTTAAAGAGATAACCCCTATAATTACAAAGAGGGTAGAAGTTAAAATTGAAATAATGGAAATTAAAAAAGCTAAGGAGCTTGATAAAAAGATAGTTAGATGGAATAGGATAGCCCTTGAAGCTTCTAAGCAAAGCAAGAGAAGTTTAATACCCGTAATTAATCCCCCTATAGAGTTTGATAATTTACTTGATAAGTTAAAAGCTATGGATTTAGTGGTAGTTCCCTATGAGAATGAAGAGGGCTATGGCATGAATAAATTAGTTAAAGAAATAGACAAAGAGAATATTAATAAAGTTGCAATTGTCATAGGACCTGAGGGTGGATTTGAGGAATTTGAAATATCAAAACTTAAAGAGATAGGAGCAAAAATAATCACTTTAGGACCAAGAATACTTAGGACTGAAACAGCTGGGTTTACATGTTTAAGTTTAATAATGTATGAGCTTTCTGACCTTGGTGGAAGTGTAAAATAAATTCTAATTAATTTATTTAAAAGGAAAATTAGCATTTATGTTGAATAATATAGTATAAGATGAATTGGAGGTGATTATGTGGAAAAGGAAGATTGTCTTTTTTGTAAAATTATAAAAAAGCAAATCCCATCAGAAATGCTATATGAAGATGATAAAGTTATAGTTATTAAAGATATAAGTCCTCAGGCACCTGTACATGTTATAATTATTCCAAAGCAACATATTGATAATTTAAATTGCCTAAAACAAGATCAATCAGAAATAATAGGTCATATATTTATGGTTGCTACTAAGGTTGTACAGACTTTGGGAATTGCAAAGACTGGCTATAGAATTGTTTCTAATTGTGGGGAGCAAGGGGGTCAAACCGTTCAACATATACATTTCCATTTGCTCGGTGGGAGATTACTTGAGTGGCCACCTGGTTAATTTATAATTAGTTGATAAATTGAATTTTTGATAATGTTTTATAAAAAAACGTTATATATATAACAAAACAGCAATGAAAATGTTGACATTATGTAAAGCAGTGTTGTATAATAAAAAATGTGCTATTTAGGCCCCGCATTAGCTGCTTTTAAATTGAATTGAGCTAGCGGAGGGAGGGATAATGATGTCAGAAATTAAAGTTGGAACAGACGAGACAATTGAGAATGCTTTAAGAAGGTTTAAGAAAAAGTGTGCAAGAAGTGGAGTGCTCGGAGAAGTAAGAAAAAGAGAACACTACGAAAAACCAAGCGTTAAAAAGAAATTGAAATCAGAAGCTGCAAGAAAGAGAAAATTTAAATAGATTTTTAAAATTGAGAAAGACAAGATTTGTTTTTTTATGTAAAAATCTTGTTATAATACCTTCCTCAGCAGTAACTAAATCAGAAATTTAGAGCTATTCAAAAAAGCAGTGGTGGGATTGGGATTTAATAGTATGGAAACGTAAAAAAAAGTTATGTTTACCTTATAACCTAAAGTTAAAGGTTAATTAGATGGTAAATTTGATTGCAAAATAATATTTTAATGAATAAGAGATTCAGCATTTGCTGAGTCTTTTTTTGTACGTCCAGCATGTTAGCTGAGCCGATAGGCTGAAAGAAGCCTATGTCGCCTAACCAACGGGAAGACAACCTGAGAGCAAGGGATTTACTGGCAACGGTAGGGT
>NZ_JAHLDV010000019.1 GCF_018861865.1 Clostridium frigoris | reverse complement strand
CCCGGTAAAGGAGCCAATACTGACATCCGCCTCTTGGATAGACTGAACGAAGGAATTTAGGACATAGATCCTGTGAGACATGGAAGGGTAAGTTACCAGAGATAATGCGGACATCCGTCGTAGCCATAATTTAACAAAAAAGCAGAGCTCTATTTAAGTCATCCACCTATGCCCATATAAATACAATAATTCAATATATAACAAGAAAGTTTCTTTTTGAAATGATGAGATTTTAAGAATGAGTGAGATATCAAGAGTAATTTATAATAAAGAGAGGAAGATGTAATTAAATGAAATTATTTAAATTAACTGTGACAGGAAATGATAAAGAATTTTCAATAAATTATACTGCATCATCTAATTTCCTTGATTATAGTGACTGCGAATTTATTGGAAATCAACAAGAAAAATATGAAATGTTTTTAGTAGACCTACAAAAGAGTGGTGGACCACAACCTATACATATTAAGGTTAAAATGACTACTCAAATCGTAGACAGGGCCTTTTCAAAAAATGATTTGTTAAAAACTAAAGATGTTAATGACTTTATAAAGAAATTAAGCAGATAGTTGTGCTAATTCAAAAATGAAGGGTGGGATTTGTATGTATCACAAAACAATTAAACCATTCCCAAAGGATTTCCTTTGGGGAGCATCAACCTCAGCTTATCAAGTAGAAGGGGCATGGAATGAAGATGGGAAGGGACCATCGGTTATGGATATGGGAAATCATCCTAAAAATACTGCGGATTTTAAAGTAACTAGTGATCATTATCACCATTACAAAGAGGACATCGCATTACTTGCTGAGATGGGATTTAAAGTGTATCGTTTTTCAATTGCTTGGACTAGAATTTTTCCAAATGGTACAGGAGAAGTTAACCAGAATGGCATTGAATTTTATAATAACTTAATTAATGAATTATTGGCACATAATATAGAACCTATTATAACAATGTACCATTTTGATTTACCTCAAGCTCTTCAATTAAAGGGTGGTTGGTCCAATAGAGAAACAATTGATGCTTTTGAAAACTATGGAAGGACATTATTTATAAACTATGGTGACAGAGTTAAATATTGGTTAACTATAAATGAACAAAATATGATGATTTTACATGGTTCAGCCCTTGGAATAGTTGCTTCAGATGGAGAAAGTATACAAAAAAAATTATATCAGCAAAATCATCACATGCTACTAGCACAAGCAAAAGTCATGAAACTTTGTCATAAAATGTGCCCAAATGCAAAAATAGGACCAGCACCAAATATTTCAAGCATTTATCCCGCTAGTTCAAAACCAGAGGATGTGTTAGCTGCTAATAACTGGTCATCAATTCGTAACTGGTTATACTTGGATATGGCAGTATTGGGACGTTATAATACAGTAGCATGGAGTTTCATGGAGGAAAAAGGGTGTACCCCAACAATTGAATCTGGTGACATGGAAAGTTTAAGTGGAGCTAAGCCTGATTTTATTGCCTTTAACTACTACTGTACAGCAACCGTAGCTGAAAGTGAAAACGATGCTACAGACAAATCATCTACAGGTGATCAACAAATTGTACTTGGGGAACCTGGAATATATCGTGGAGCTATAAATTCAAATCTTTCTAAAACAGAATTTGGATGGGATATTGATCCAGTAGGATTTCGTCTTACATTACGTGAATTAAATGAAAGATATAATCTACCATTACTAGTAACTGAAAACGGATTAGGAGCCTTTGATAAATTAGAAGAAGGCAACGTTGTCAATGATGATTATCGTATTGACTTTTTGCGTAAACATATTGAGCAAGCACAACTCGCAATTACTGATGGTGTGAAATTAATAGGGTACTGTCCTTGGTCAGCAATAGATCTTGTTAGTACACATCAAGGATTTCAGAAACGTTATGGATTTGTTTATGTTAATAGAGATGAGTTTGATTTGAAAGATTTAGGCCGTATAAGAAAGAAAAGTTTTTACTGGTATAAAAATGTAATTTCAACAAATGGAGGAGAACTTTAGGAGGAATAATATAAGGCTTTTTCTAAAAATTCCCAAATAAACATTAACAAATTGAGAACACAATTTGTTAATGTTCATTTTGAATAGAATAGAGATACATTTTGAGTCCTATCAAACTTTCATTGTTTGATAGGGCTTATTGTTTTATATCTCATTACCATTTTTACAATAATTAATACAATTTTCTAACCATTTAATAGTAGACTTTTCTCGTATAATAGCTCCGTCTAGAACCAGATAATCTCCAAAGACATCACTATTAAGAGGTGGAACGTTATCATAAGGTTCCTTTTGCTCGTATAAAAAGGTAAGCCTTTCATGATGTTTAAGTAATTGATGTTCCAATAAATCAATTCTAGTGTCTACATCTAAATTATTTGAAAAATACATTCTAAGGCGAAAAATATTTTTGGGGGTTGGTTCCATAGGGACATCTTTTTTTAGCCATTTTAAAAATTCTTTTTTACCTTCTTCTGTAATATCATAAACTTTTTTTTCTAATACATCTCCACTAATTTCGATATCATAAACTATAAGTTTTTCTTCGACTAATTTTTTTAATTCTGGATATATCTGGCTGAGTTTTGCACTCCAAAACTCAGCTAATTGAAAATTAAATTCTTTTCCTATGTCATAACCAGTTATAGGCTTTCTATTTATTAATCCTAAAATTGCATATTTAAGAGTCCTCATTAACATACCTCTTCCTTTAGTCTTATGTGTTTTCTTTAGATGTCTTATCTGGAATTACTGTCCATCCAATGGAGTCCCAAAATTCTTCTAAATCAAAAGTGCTACTTTGGGTAAATATAAAACCTGTATTTATTCCAACTTTTTTTAATTCGGATAATGAACGATTTACCATTATTTTGCTTATTCGTCTGATTTCATATTTATCATAAACAGCTATATGGTAAATGAAACCCCGTATTCCATCATGTCCACATAATAGAAAACCAATTATTTTCCCTTCCACTGTACACGCTACTGAACTAACTTCAGGATTTCTTTTTAAGTAGTTCATTAAAACTTCCTTTTTATAAAAATTTTTTGAAACTACAGAATTAGAATCTATGTTCCTTAATTCAAGGACGTATTCTAAATCTGATTCTTCCATAGCCCTAATTATTATTTCAACTTCCATCTAACTCACCTCAGATTAGTCAATTTTATTTCTAATTATTACTGCTGTGTTTTAAATTGTCTATATTTTCATCAATTTGTAAAAAGACCTCATTAAATATTTTCAGCCTCTCGTAAGATATACCTTTGAGAATGTCATTAAATATAACATCTAAAAAAGGCGTTACTTTTTTACAAGTATCTAACCCATCAGCTGTTATATGTATAGCAATTGAACGGCGGTCTTCTTTATTTGGATGCCTTTCAATAAAGTTTTTTCTTTCAAGTATATCAATTATTCTAGTTAAAGTAGATTGATCTTTACTTGAAACCTCGGCTAAATTTTTTTGACTTATTTTGTTTTGTTTAGATAATCGAATTAATACTAACCATTGCTCAGTTGTGATATTAAATTTTTCAAGTTTGTTATTAAGATAATGTATTAGTTTCTTATTAATTTTGTTGGATAACATTCCAATATCTTGATCGTAAGAGTTAAACATATTTTTTCATCTCCATGAAATAGACTTGTCGTATAAATAGTTGGTACAACAAGTAATTATACACTTTTTTATTTTTTTTTCAACAAAACGATATTTAAAAGCCAACTATAGATATCGTATGTATTATATTATCTACTATAGGATTCGGTGGAATTATATATGGTGTTAGTAATATTGGTAGTTTATACACCTATTTAATAGCAGGTCCTATAATTGTTTCGGTTATTTCATTGGTCATATTTGTAATGCGTCAGTTGCACATGAGTGAGCCTATGTTAGATATGCGACCATTTAAAGAATCTATGTTTAGCCTTGGTTGTATCCTTATGTAAAATAGAATTAACACAAAAACCCTATATTAAATTATAGGTGTTTTTGTGTTAATTCTAGGATAGGGGGCTTATTTCTTGATTTTTTTATAGTTCTCATCAAAATATTTGCCATTACGAATATCATCTGTCATCCCTTTATATGGAGTTTCACTGATGACATCATTGTTGTTTTGTCCTGCATCACCCATATAAGTTATGGTTGCAAATTCAGGAACAATATATTTAGGATAGGTTTCATATTTTTCCCTAGCTTCTTCCATTAAATCAATGTGTTCATTTTGATAAGTTACTGTAATTTCTGGATGTTCATGAACCCATTTAGGGAAGAAGATAACGCCATGTAATTTTTTTTCATTTGGCATGAAGTCTAAAGCTACATCTGTACCAGTTGGTTCAGTCCAAGTAATTTTAAATACGCCATCTGTTAATTTTACAATATCTGCTTCTTGGTCTGTTACCCATCTTCCAGCTACCATGCCACCATGGATACGATAATCAACTGTATGGTCATTTTTTGCATACCATTCATATTCCCAGCCATTATCATAAGTATATATAAAATGAGTTCCTAAAAAATCTTGTAAGTCTTTAAATTCTTTCTCTTTTTTCATTGTTTTTCCTCCTTAAAATATAAAAGCAGTATGTATTTATAAACATGTAATTATAAACATGTTTTACTACGAGTATTATGTTATACTTATTATAAAGAGTTGTCAAGGGAGGTTAAGCATGGCTAAAAAAAATATGTTGAAATATATTATTTTAGGACTTTTGGAAAAGAAAGAATTAACAGGATACGATATCAAAAATATTTTTGAAGATGAAATAGGAGAATTTTGGAAAGCTAAACATAGTCAAATCTATCCTGAACTCAAAAAATTAGAAGAACAAAAGTTAATTTGTTTTCGAACTGAAATTGTTGGAAGTAAACTTGAAAAAAAATACTACACCATTACGGGTGACGGGAGAGCAGAACTAGAGGTGTGGATTTCTTCTCCTACACAAGAATTATTGGCAACTAAGGATGAGTTTATTTTAAAGTTGTACTTCATTCGTGGGAAAGAAGATGGAATATTAGAAAAGATGTTTGAGGAACAAATAGTATTGCATGAGGAGAAATTGGAACATTTCAAATTGAGAATGCAGGTTGTTTTTGACTCACAAAAGAAAAAAGAATCAAACTATGGGCACTATCTAATATTAGATCACGCTATTAATCGTGAAGAAGAATACTTATTATGGCTTAAAAATCAGTACGTGCACATAGAAAAAAACGAATAGAGAATTACCACAATGTCTATTTTAAACTATTAAGTATGAAAGCAATTAAATTGGTTTTCTTTTATAATTGAAAGGATAATTCATTATTTAGTGTTATATTGTATATATGAGTAAATGTATACATAACATCCTTTTTAGGATATATTCACTATATTCAAATGCTCATAATCTTTTAATTTTCAATGGTTTAAGTCACATTTTTATAAAAAAGTTCAAGTTTATAATTAAATCATCTCCTGGGTCGCTGCAACAGCTTCGAAGAAGACGCATTAACGACTTCAGAAGGAGAATTACCTTCTGAAATGTGGTTAAAGTGTATCAGGATTTTTAAAACTATATTATAAATAAGGAGGATTGAAAATGAGAAAAAACAAACTGTTTGAAACAATTAAAATTGGTAAGGTTGAAATTAAAAACAAAATTGCAATGGCACCAATGGGAGCTTTTGGTCTAATCTCAGATGATGGTGCATTTAATCAAAGAGCAATTGATTATTATGTGGAAAGAGCAAAAGGTGGAACAGGACTCATAATAACAAGTATAGTTAAAGTAGAAAATGAAATAGATAAAACAATAATGCCAGCTTTTCCGTGTGCAACAGGAAATCCAGCTAAATTTATTCAAACATCTTCAGAACTCACGGAAAGGGTACATGCTTATGGAACAAAAATATTTCTTCAATTGACTATGGGATTTGGAAGAAGTGGATCTCCTATTTTAATGGCAAAACAGCCGGTTTCAGCTTCAGCGATTCCAAATTATTGGGATCCATCTGTGACATGTAGAGAATTATCAACTCAGGAAGTAGAGAAGATAGTTAAAAAGTTTGGTGAAGCAGCTAAAATTGCTAAAGCTTCAGGTTACGATGGAATTGAGGTACATGCGGTACATGAAGGTTATTTGCTAGATCAATTTACACTCGCAATTTTTAATAAAAGGACAGATAAATATGGTGGAGATTTAAGAGGAAGATTAACGCTTCCTATTGAAATATTACATGAAATAAAGAAAAATGCAGGACAAGATTTTCCAGTTGGATTAAGATATAGCATTAAGAGCTGTATAAAAGATTGGAGGCAAGGTGGACTACCGGGTGAGGATTATGAAGAAAAAGGCCGAAATTTAGAAGAGGGACTCGAGGCAGCCAAAATACTAGAGGAAGCTGGATATGATGAATTAAATACTGATGTTGGTACATATGATGCTTGGTATTGGTCTCACCCTCCGATTTACCAAAAACATGGATTGTATTTGCCATTCACTGAGCAATTAAAGAAAGTAGTAAAAATCCCTGTTATTGTTGCAGGTAAATTGGATACGCCTGGCATAGGAGAAAAAGCATTAGAAAACAATCAAGCTGATATGATATCTCTTGGTAGGGGTCTTTTAGCAGATGCATATTGGCCTAGAAAAGTCTTACTTGGACAGGAAGATAGAATTCGTCCTTGTATTGGTTGCCATGACGGATGCCTTGGAAGAGCTTTTGAAAATAAACCACTATCTTGTGCTGTAAACCCGGCTACAGGACGAGAACGATATTATGAAATAAAACCTACTTATAATCCTAAAAATATAATGGTCATTGGTGGTGGTCTTGCTGGTATGGAAGTAGCAAGAATAGCTAAAATGAGAGGTCATAATGTTACAATATATGAAAAAACTAATGATTTGGGAGGACATGTTATTGCCGGATCAAAGCCTGACTTCAAGCTTGATGATAAAAGATTGCTTAAGTGGTACAAAAACGAAATGAAGGTTTTAGATGTTAATTTAATAATGAATATGCAAGTTACAGAAGAGATGATTGATACATTAATGCCGGGTGTAGTGGTTATAGCAACAGGATCTAAGGAAGTAATGTTAAATAAAGTACCTGGGATTAATAAAGAAAAGGTTGCCACAGCTAGTGAAGTACTTAATGGTAAGGCTACAGGTCAAAATGTAATAATGGTAGGTGGAGGACTTGTTGGTTGTGAGACTGCTTTATGGCTTGCTAAGCAAGGTAAAACAGTAACCATAGTAGAAGCTTTTAGTGATATTGTAAGTTCAGGAAAACCTATTCCACATATGAATAAAATAATGTTAATTGATCTATTAAAGATTAATAAGGTAGAGAAAATTACCAGTACCGCTTTGCTTGAAGTAACTGATGAGGGTGCTGTAATAATTAATGATAAATTTGGTAAGAGTGAGATTAAAGCAGATACTGTAGTTTTAGCAGTTGGCTTTAAATCTGAAAGAGAATTGTTTTATAAAATGAATGGTAAAATAGCAGATTTATATATTGTTGGAGATGCAAATAATGCCGCCAATATAATGAATGCTATTTGGACTGGTAATGAAATAGGATTAAATATTTGAAGCAACAACAATTAGATATTTTTTAAGGGTACTCTTTAATAAAGGGTACCCTTATTTCTGCTTGTAATGGATAAAATTTTTATAATCATCATATCTTATTGTTTTATTTGCAAAATTTACATATCTATCTACATATTTAGTTTTAAAATCATGAATCCAAACATATTATAAATTAGTTAACATATTTAAATTTTTGATGAAAGGGACTAATCGGTATGGAGAATGTTGATATAAAAAAGCTTTTTGAAAGTAAGGGTACAGGAAATGTTATTATTTTTATATTTTCAATTTTACTAATATATTTACTTATTTCCTTATACTTTTCTAATCATTTCTTTTTTAATACAGTAATAAATGGAGTAGATGTATCATTAAAATCACATGAAGATACAGCTGATATAATTAAAAGTTATGTTAAAGATTATAAGTTGATGCTCGTAGAAAGAAATGGGAAAACAGAAGAAATAATTGGAAGAGATATAAAAATGGAGTACAATGAAAAAAATAGTATTGATAAAGTTTATTCTAGGAAAAAATGCTATATATGGATAATTTCATTATTTAAGGCTCAAAAATATTATGTTGAGAATTTATTTGTTTACAATAAAGACGATTTAGGAAGCAAGATAAAAGGATTAAACTGTTTAAATACAGATATTATAGAACCTCAAAATGTAGGCTTTAAGTATTCAGTTGGTTACTATAAAGTTATTAAAGAAGTATATGGAAATAAGATAATTAAAGATAAATTATATGAAGATGTAGAAAAAAGCATATTAAAAGGAGGAACAAAATTAGATTTAAATGAAAATCTTTGTTATGAAAATCCAAGGTACACTTTAAGCTCAGATATTACTCTTGAAACTAAAAATTTACTTAATAAGTATGTGAAAGCAAAAATAACTTATAATTTTGGGAGTGAAAAGGTAATATTAGATGGAAATATAATAAATCAGTGGCTTAGTATTGATAAAAATTTAGAAGCAACTATAAGTGAAATAGCAGTTATGAAATATGTTAGAGAATTGAGTAAAAAATATGATACCGTTGGAATAGCAAGAAAGTTTAAAACCTCTATGGGACAAATAGTAGAAGTTAGCGGTGGACTTTATGGCTTTCAAATTAATCGTGATGCTGAAACAGAAGCATTATTAGAAAATATAAGACGTGGTAATGTATTTGAAAAGGAACCTATATATACTAATAAGGCTTTATATAGGGGGGGAAATGAAATAGGCAATACCTATGTAGAAGTTAATATAACAAGACAGCATTTATGGTTTTATAAAAAGGGGAAGCTAATAGCACAAGGTTCTGTAGTAACAGGAAATCCCAATAGAGGGCATTCTACTGTACTTGGAACTTATATGCTTAATTATAAACAAAAGGGGGCAACATTAACTGGACCTGGTTATGAAGCTCCAGTAACTTATTGGATGCCTTTTTTCGGGAATATAGGAATACACGATGCAAGTTGGAGATATTCTTTTGGAGGAGAAATATATAAGAGAAGAGGAACCCATGGATGCATAAATGCTCCAATATATTTAGCTAAAACAATTTTTGATAATATAGAAGAGGGAACTCCAATTATTTGTTATGAAGAATAAAGCTTTAAATATATATTTATTGGGAGATAGTAAATTATAAAGCAATTAAACAATTACAAAAGAGTTTTTACTGAAACTCTTTTGTACTGTACATAGTAAGAATAGAAATAATAAAAATTTATTTACCACTGGCACCATAATTTGATAACATTCTGGCACTAGGATCGTTCACGTTACAACCTTCCCATTCTTTGTTTGGCATCCAAAAGTCTACTATCATTTCTGCTTGTAATGGATAATATTTTTCAAACAATTCTCTGTATAACAATGATTCTTTTGTGAATGGTTTAGAATTATATTTATACTTTTTGCATAGTTTTTCAAATTCTTCATCAGAATAGCAATCCTGTGCATATTCTTTTATATAGTCAACCATAGAATGCCCTACAGCATCGCTAAATGCTGCTTTTTCCCTATATAAAATATTATCTGGTAGATAATCTCCTTCAAATGAATGCCTTAAAAGGTATTTACCCATATTGTATTTGTTTAATTTCTTTTCAGGGTCGATGGACATAACATACTTTACAAAATCTAAATCCCCAAATGGTACTCTTGCTTCTAGAGAATTTGAGCTGATGCAACGGTCTGCACGAAGTACATCGTACATATAAAGCTCACGGATTCTCTTTTGTGATTCCTTTTGAAATTCCTGCGCATTTGGAGCAAAATCAGTATATTTATATCCAAATAACTCATCAGAAATTTCACCTGTTAGAAGTACTCTGACATCAGATATCTCATGTATTTTCTTGCAAATCAAATACATTCCCATACTTGCTCTTATTGTGGTAATATCGTAGGTTCCAAGAAGCTTAATAACCTGTTCAAGTGATCCAAGCACTTCTTCTTTTGTCATATATATAGTGGTATGATCACTATGAATGTAATCTGCAACTTCCTTAGCATATTTAAGGTCAATTGCATCTTCAGTCATACCTATGGCAAAGGTTTTAATTGGTTTTCCAGGATACATTTTTTGAGCAATTGAACATACGAGGGAGCTGTCGAGGCCTCCACTTAATAAGAATCCTACAGGAGCATCAGCATCCATACGTTTTTCTATAGCAGTTACGAATTTATCATGAATTTTGCTGCAGATAACTTCTAAGTCATCCGTGCAATAATCACCCTTAGTTACTGTGATATCGCAGTAGCATGTAAATTTACCATCAGCGTAATAATGGCCTGGTGGGAATGGCATAATATTGTATGTAAGACCAATTAAATTTTTAGCTTCACTTGCAAATATGATTTTACCTGATTCGGAATAACCATAAAAGAGAGGACGTATTCCAATTGGATCTCTTGCTGCTATGAAACTGTTCTTTTTTCCATCGTATATTATAATAGCGAACTCTGCATCTAATTTTGAGAACATATCTAGCCCATATTCATAGTACATTGGAAGTAGTATCTCGCAATCACTATCAGAAATAAACTTATGTCCTTTTTCTATTAGGTCTTTCTTAATTTCACGGAAACCGAAAATTTCACCATTACAGATAGATGCATCTGTATTTCTTGTATATGGCTGCATTCCACTGAAACTTAAATCCATAATAGAAAGTCTTTGAAACCCCAAAATACCAGACGGTAAAGTAAGAATCTCTGTCATATCTGGCCCTCTCGATTCGGTTCTTTGTAGAGCCTCTGCAAATTTATCATGTTTCATGTCTGTTCCTGTATAACACATAATTGTACACATATTAATATTCCCCCTTAATTTTAGATATAAAAAAAAGCCATCATCCTATAAAAATAGGACAAAAGACTTATACTTTCGCGGTACTACTCTTCCCATTAAGGCCTTTATATTGATTATATGATATTTAATTTTGAATTTCTTTCATTTTACTTTGTATTTTATAATTCGTCAATAGTTTTATGAATCATTTCTTTAAAAGAAACTCATTTTTGAAATAAGAAATTTTCTTAGCTGCAAACCTTATAGTAGCTGTAACTTATAAAGATGCAGCAGATACCCTATTTCATTATTTTATATTTACCATATAATTAAAGTTTAGAAGCTGTACACTAGTTTCTAAACTTTAATTATTTTAGTGTAGATTTCGATTTTTCTTATATTTTCACTCATCTCTTAAAGGTTTCATAGTGCACCTATCTCTTAATAAGGGAGGCCAAATGCATAGCTTATAATCAACTCCACATCGCTTAGGGAGACATATACAATATGCTCCGTTACACTTGGATATTGTATAACCTAAATCAGTTGTTCTACAGGGAGTGTAATTATAATCAAGTTTTTCAACTCCAATAATAGCACCAACTATACTTTTTCCGTTTAAATCCACAACCTTCCCAGATAAAATAGCTTGAACTTTTTTATCTGTTAAATCCTGTGGTATTTCTATACAATGCCAGTAATATTTCAATCTATTGCTCCCCATTTTATTGTTTCAAAGGAGAATACACTGTAAATTCATATATCATATATGGTATTGGGATCACCTTAAATTGATATTCACCTTTGTCATCAGTATAGGTGCATCCTAATATTTTTCTTTTATTATCGAAGGGGTCTATTTCAACAACTTTTATTGAGGCACCCACACTTGGTACATTTTTATTAGAATAAACAGTTCCCTTTATAAGCGTACTTTTTTCTACATTCAGAATTAAGTTTAATATATTTTTCTTTCCTGGTTTTAAGGATTTTCCTCGTATTAAAGTACAATTATTATTATTATTATTATTATTATTATTATGCATTTATTTTATAGTAATTACTTTTTATTTTCTTCTTCTGGTTCAGTTATTATAGTTAATGATATACTCTCATCTGAGGCATCCTCTGCTGAAATTACATTGCCTTGAATTTCTTTTCCATTGACTATCATTTTAACAACGGGAATATCTTTGTACACTTTTCCGTCTATTTCCTTTTCCATAATACCCTCCATGTTTTAAAATTCATTTTATTTTATATTATGACTTTCGTTAGATTTTGTTACAGTTTCTATAATTAACTGTTGTACTTCTTTTAACATTTTTTTCATTTCTTTAAAATATAATAGGAAGCATTGGCTTTGATACTTTAAATTTGATGTTAATCTATCATAGTCCTTTGCATACATACTAAACTTTAATTGCTTAATATCAAAAATAAATTTATTAAAATATCCTCCTAAAAATGCATTTTCTGGTGAGACCTCAAAATTATTGATTATTTCAAGGATTTCAAGAAACTTTTGTAGCTCTTCATCATCGTCATCTATGTCAACTAAGGATTTATTGTCATCACATTGGGATAGCTCTATACATAAATTTCCCCCACTCTCTGCGTTACTAGTAGAGAAATCTATATAATCTAAAATACTACTTATTACTGCTTTTGAATCTATATTTATATCTCTAGAGGCTTCAAAACACTCCTTAACGTTATAAAATATATTAAGTTTAAAAACTTCATTTAACTCTAAATGATCAGCTCCAATAATATCAGCTCCATAAGAAGCATTTATATACTTTGTAGTATTTGTTTTTGTATCTGTTTCAATATATTCTTCTAATTTTTTCCTAAACTGATTTAATGTTGCAGTAGTTTTAATATCATTTCCATATACATCTTTTACAATAGTAGCTGCCATAAGGTTTAAGTTGTTATCTATTTTAAAAGTTGCTGATTGTGAATGATGCTTATTATAGGTATATGCAAGATCTTGTCCTACTAAAATTATTGGATTGCACCCTAAAGTACGAGCTATATCCACACAGGTATGTGCGACTGATCCTCCAAGGTACGTACCCTTTAAGGTATTAAGTTCTTCTATAATTTTTGAAAGTAATGTTGATAAATATATTTTTTCTCCTTTATAATCTTTAAGGATTTTTCTATTACTATATTCATAGAAAACCAAAGGTGTATCACAATCTAAATATTCCTTCATCATTTCATAATTATCGTCTATTGGATCAATTGATACTAAAAGATCTGGTTTTATTCCATTTTCTAAAAGAGTCTTTAAGGTTCTACTCCCAGCTACAACGATAGACTTTTCAACTAACTCCTTATTCTTAACCATATCATCTATATTTTTTTCTAATGAAGGTCCTGCTGACACAATAAAGGCGGGTACATTCTTGTTCTTTCCCTCAAAGCTATTTATACCAGTGGACTGATTTATAATATCCAAATTACATATTAAATTTTTAATAAAAACCTCTCTAAATCTATTAGAAATAGTTATACTAGACGATGCAGTATGGAAGGCACAATCTAAAGTCTCTATAAAGAAATTATATTCTTCCTCATATATTTCACTATAATTACCAAATGCGTGTACATATAAATTATTAAAACTTGAGGAATTTATAAAGGAATATAATTGACTTTTAATTTTATCTTCTTCGAAGAAAACAAGTGCTACCTTTTCATTAGATATTTTCTTATTTTTTAAAAAAATTTCTTTATTAGGTTCAAAAATTACTACTTTATTTTTATCACACATTAGCTTATATAAATCATTAAGGTATTCTCCCGTATCAAGACCAAATATAATGATAATGGAATCAAATCTTAAGTCAGATACATTTTTTATCAGGTTATCTATATCTTCTTGATAATTTCCTCGATTCCCTAAAAAGTAGTCAACATTATCCTTTTTTATTTTAGAGACATAATGACCATCTAATGTTTTATATCTTCTCATAAATTTCCCCTTTTTATATAACGAGGATGGGATAAAATCCCATCCATTTATTAGTTTTTTATTACTTGCCGTAAAATTTAATTTTTAATGCAACATTAGCTTTAACAGTAACTCCATATCTTCCTTGGCCATCTGTAAATGTTGTATGATTAGCTGAAGTACTTGTTGGATTTGTACTTTCCCAAACAGCAACTGCTCCACTAGCCATTGCTGTACCAGTTGGTGATAAAGCTGTTCCTTTTAATAGTGCCATTACCCAAGCAGACGTAGATATATTTTGCACAACCATTGTTCCAGAGTCAACTACTGTTGCAAGGATTGCTTTTGTTCTGGGTCTATAATTTGCCATAAATTTATTCCCCTTATCAATTTATTTTTTATCTTTATAATATATACGTTTCAATAACATTTCTACAATTACTTTACTTTTTAAACGAATTTTTTAATGGTAATTCTAAATGTGATTCTAAGATTGAAACATATATAATATAGTATATAAATCTGATAGTTTTTTGTTACTGGTCATGCTAAAAATTATTATTATATTTTATAGTAAACTATTAAGTATTTAGACTACAATCTCTATTTATCCTGGAGAATAAACAGTAACTCTGTAAAAACATTTTGATTTTAATGGAAGTGATATACCATAGCTACCATCTGATTGCGAAAAAGTTACTCCTATATTACTTTCTCTAGGTGGATTATAATGACTATCTATTAGAGTGATTTCTAAAGCAGCAGATGCTAGTGGGTCTCCTATAGGGTTAAAAACAAACCCTATTAATAGAAAGTATCGCTCATTAGCAAAATGAAAATCAAGATCAATAACTTCATTTCTATATAACTCATATCCTGTTAAAAATTTTCTTGCTACTGCGCACATGGTTTCATCTCCTTATAAATTACATATATTATTTACTATCTTTTATTAACTGTGGTAATCCGGAGCTATAATCTATTAAAAATCCACCGGGTATTCTAATAGTACTATCTATATTTAGTTTGTTATTCAAGAAAATATTATTACAGTGACTTTTATAGAATTTTTCAAATAATTTTGGAAAGTCAGCATCTAATCCATGGCTAGTAGATTTAAAAATTACATTATCAATATCTTCTTTTTTTATTAAGTTAAATACAACATTTGGAATATCCTTTACAGCTACGTATTTATCTTTTGCAGTTATCAAGTTATCATTCTCTCCATGATAAATCACTATTTTACATTTGTTTTCAAAGTTGTCATATAGATTTTTAATTCTTAATCCTTTTAGAGGCGACCTTGCAGTTCTTATTTTATAGTCATGTTTAACTACTAATACAGAATTTCCTCTAGTTGTTACTATATATCTAGGAGTATTACAATACACAGGGTATATCCAAGCAGAATTATCTAATAGATGTGTGTACAATCCTTTAGCCATTACATTGCATAAATAGCCTAAGTAACTACCATGAGAGTTTCCCATAATAATTATCTTATTAGTATTAAAATTAAGTTTTTTACGTTTTAGGTATTTTATGACTTTAATAGTTGCAACAATGTTATCTAAAGCTTGCATTACGCCCATATCATTAAAATTATCTATGGATTCATGAGAATTGCTTTTTACTATAATTTCATTTCTATATTTTAAATTACTATTTAGAAATTCATTTATATTAATATTATTATTTGAATAAATTCTTTTAGCCTTTTCATTGGTTGTGCTAATGTTTAATCTTATTAAATCTATGTTTTCTACAGTAAGATTTTCTAAACCTGCTTGCATATATTCATAACCAAAATAATCACATTGAATGGTTACAAGATTATATTTATCAGCGAATTCAGCTCGCATTTTTTTGTATACATTTGAATTGCATTGTGCACCATAACCTGCTATAAGGAGCAAAATTCCTGTGCTCTCATTAACTCCTTCATTAGGAATACTGTATTTAACATGAAATTTTCTTTTTTTATAATTATTTTGCAAATAGTTATCAACATAAATACTATTGTGACCATAACACACAACTCCATAATTTTTCGCCATAAAAATTCTCCTAAAAAAAGTATTTATATTAATATATGATTATTTTAATTGATGGTTCTTTTTAGTAAAGAAAAATCATAAAAAGTCATTTTTTTAAAAAAAATAAAAGTATTGAGATGAAAATAAATTTATAGTATAATAAGTTTGGAAATAAAACAACAATTTACATAATTACTTAAAATTATATAAATAGTTAAATATTAAAACTTAGGAGATGTAACATGAAAAAAATTTTTAAAGCATTTATAATTATGATTTTAGCATTAATTGTATGTATACCTATGCAAACAATGGTACAAGCTAGTACATTTACCAGTATGAGTTCTAAAAAAGATGTGGAAGTTAGTAAACCTTGGACAGTGAGTTTTAATAAGGCTTTAAGTGCTTCAACGGTAAATACCACGAATATTAAGGTGGTTGATGAGGATAATAATTACATAGACATTACAGTTGCCCTAGCTAATAGCAATAAAACTGTAGTAACTCAGCCTCTTAAAAGTTATGAGTATGGTAAAACATACACGTTAATAGTAACAAAGCAGGTTAAGTCTAGCGACGGAAAAGTTCTTCCTAGTGAAGTTAGAATGGATTTTACCACCAAAAGTTCACCTACTAAACCAAGTGAGTTTACGGTATGTATTGATCCAGCTCAATACTATAGTACAATCACTAGTAAAAGTGGTGTCAAAGCTAAGGATATAAATCTAAGTACAGCTTTAAAACTAGGTACAATATTAAAATCAAGAGGATTTAACGTAGTATATACAAGAGATAGCGATGCAGTGTCTTGGACTCAAGGTGGTGAAGATGATGCAAAAGCACTAATTGCTAAAAATGCAAATGCTGATGTGTTTTTAAGTATAAACACAAATTCCTATACTCCAGATGCTACTGCAAATGGGATTGAAACATATTACACAACTAACAAAAGTGCGAATAAGTTACTTGCGTCTTCGCTGCAAGCTGAACTAATAACAGCAACAAAAGCTAAGAATAGGGGAATACAAGTAGTAGGTAGCACAAGTAATTTTGCAATGTTAAATAAGACAAGCTGTCCTGGGATAGTTGCAGAGTTAGGATTCATAACTAATCCATCTGAAGAAATATTATTAGAAAGTCAGCAGTATCAAAATAATGCTGCAAAGGCAATAGCTAATGGGCTAATGAAATATGCTGGATTTGCAAATACTGACACTACTTATGATACTACTTCAACAGCAACCTGCGCTGCAGATATACTTGTTAATGTACAGGAAGGTGATAAATATACTTTGCCTGTAACTACAGATGTTACTATGAGTAATAATACTAAGAAAACACTTGGAGTAACATGGCTTAATAATGTATTAAATATAAGTGATATAGGTACTTACACCTATTATGGAAATATAAATGATACTAGTATAAAAGTAAAAGCTATAATTACTGTAGAAGCAGCAATTTCACCAACTACACCAGTTATAATAGCTACACCAATTTCAACAACTACACCAATTATAATAACTACACCGACTACAGAATTGCAATCTACAGTAATTGGAGAAAAGTTATTTATATATTTGACTCCATCAGCCAATGTTGTTAGCACACTAAATACAGCAATAAGATTGCATGGTGGAGTAACAATAAACAATTGTGTTTATTTTTCAAGTGAGGCAATGCGAAGAATAAGTGTACCAGTACCTATAGGGGTATGCAACACACATCAATATTTAACTTATTTAAATAGTAATAATTGGTCAAAAACAAAGGATATTAAACAGCTTACACCAGGAAGTCTTTGCTTTACAACAAATGATTGCACTGGATATCCTACACATACTTTTGTATTTATGGGATGGGTTAATGACGGAGATTACACTGTAGCATATGTTGCAGATAATCAAGGACATGCTGTACACACACGAAGTATGTTAGCAAAAGGTGATACTGATGCTTTCGCTTTCTTTATGTCCAAATAAATATAAAAATCATCAGTGATTGTGAACAAGTTGCCATCAGTTTCTTTTATAAAGGATGTAGATAGCGATTATTTGAATATATCTACGAACCACTTCTATATACATATATATAGAAGTGGTTCATTTTTTATATATTAAATTATATTAAAAACTAATAATTAATAAAATAGAATTTCAGTGATATAATAAAAGAATAATTGCCAGATTGCAAATATTAAAAACACATATTAACCTTGTTGTTAAAGAACAATATGAAAAGGAGAAAGATTAAGGAATGATGAAAAACCTTGAAATTAAAACAGTACAATCAAAAACATTTAAGATAGCATTATCTGCAACTATTGCAATTACTCTATCAAATTATATAGGACTAGAATTTGGAGTAACTTCAGGTATAATTGCGATATTAAGCATTCAAGATACCAAAAAAGAGGCACTATTAGTTGCAGGTAAGAGAATAATATCATCCACTATGGCTATACTTTTATCGTTTACGTTATATACACTACTTGGAAATAATCCTATGATATTTGGACTGTTTTTACTTATATTTATAACGTTAACCAATATTTCAAAAACCACCGAGGGAATGGTTATTGGTGCAGTATTATCAACACACCTTTTAACAAGTACAAATATTAATATTTTGTGGATTATAAATGAAGCAAAGTTAACTATAATAGGCATTGGTGTTGCAATGATATTTAATCTATATACTGCCTCTTTAGAGGAAGATTTTGAAAAAAATAAGGCGAAGATAGAAGAACAATATAGATTAATCTTATCAGATATGGCTGCTAGTTTAGTTACCCAAGCAGTACCAATTTATGAGCAAAATGTTCTTTTGACAGTTGAAAAACTAATTGTGAATACTAAATTAATGGCACAAAGAATAAATAATAATAATTTATTTAAAAGTAAAGATTATTATGGAAGTTATATAGATATGAGAATGCTACAACTAGATGCTATAAAAAGAATGAAAAGGCATTTTTCAAGGATTTATATGACCTATGAACAAACTACAATATTGTCAGAGTTCACAAATGATGTTGCATTCAATATTCATGAAGATAATGATTGTATTGAACTTATTAATAAGCTAGAACTACTTAGAAAAAATTATGAGACCATGGAACTACCAAAGGATAGAAATGAATTTGAAGCTAGAGCGTTATTATTTCAATTTTTAAATGATTTAGGGGATTTTCTAATTATTAAGAAGGAATTTAAAGAGATTTTTAGAAATACTTTTAAAATCTAAATAATGTAGTTTAATAGGAACTAAAATCTTCATTGCAAAGGATTTTAGTTCCTATTTATATTGATCTATTTCATATATTAGTTCTACTTAGCAGCATTTTTATCAACTGCTGTGTCTGCTTTATCTGGATTTATACCCATTATTGTAAATAGTTCTGCAAATATTTTTTTTGCTGCTGGTACTGCGGTAAGGGCCGCATAATAGCCGTTTGAATTTGGTTCTTCTACAGTAACTATTAAGCTGACTTGGGGTTTACTTGCAGGGGCTAGGCCTGCAAAAGATGATACATATTTACCTTGTATATAACCACCGCTAACGTTATTAACTTCATTAGCAGTTCCTGTCTTACCACCTATATGATAACCTGCCATATAGGTTCCTTTAGCAGTTCCTTTTTTAACAACGGTCTCCAAATAGGTTCTTAATAAAGCTGCTTTGTCACTGCTCATTATAGTTTTTTTGTTAAGATTAGTGTATTGTTTGTTCACAACTTTTTTACCATTTTCAGTATGAGATATATCTTTCATAACATGAGGTGTTATCCATGTCCCACCATTAGCAACTGCATTAAATGCGGCCATATACTGTATCTGAGTAACAGCAACACCTTGTCCATATGACATTGTAGCAAGATCAAGTGGTGTAATACTTTTTAAATCTTTTACCAATCCTGTACCTTCTCCAGGTAAGTCTATATTGGTTTTAGCACCAAACCCAGCATTTTTTGTAAATTTATAAAAAGCATCCTTTCCAATCATCTGTCCCAGCTTTATAAATCCTACATTGTCAGAATTTTTTAATATGTCTGAAAAAGTTTCAACACCATACTCTTCTTTATTATCATTATACAATGTTGTATTACCAAATTTTATACTACCATTATTTACAAAAAGATCTTTATCAGTTACAGAGTTACTTTGAAGTCCAGCAGCGGCAGTAATAACCTTAAAAATCGATCCTGGCTCAAATACATCGCTTACAGCTTTGTTTTTCCATGATTCAACTGCTTGACTATTTGTATCACCTTGCGCATATGGATCATCTAAATTATAATTAGGTAAATTTGCCATTGCTAAAACTTCACCATTATTTGGATTCATAATTGTTATACTTACAGATTTGGCAGCATTTTCTGTTAATGTTTCCTTAGCTACTCGTTCAGCTAACTCTTGAATTCGTTCATCTATAGTTAAGGTCAAATCATTTCCATCTACAGGTTTAACAGTTAAAGCCTCAGTATAAGGTAATTCATTGTTATACCTATCCATCTGAACTACTTTCATGCCAGGAGTCCCTGCGAGATCAGTGTTATAGCTCATCTCTACTCCATTAACTCCAGAACCATTTAAATTAGTATGCCCTATGACCTGAGATAGAAAACTAGCATTTGGATATACTCTTTCAACATCATCTGAAATTATTATTCCATTATATTTTAAACTTTTAATAGAAGTTACAACTTTTTGCTCAACCTTCCTTTTAATTGATACGAATTGAAGTAATTCGCCTTTTTTGTTTTCTGTATTCAATATCTTTTCAATAGCGCTACTTTTTACATTAAGAATTTTTGCTAATTTTTCAGAGGCTTGTTTTTCAGGTATTTTATTATCAACTAAATACTTATTTAATACAGTTAAATCTGCATCTACCCTATAAACATTCATGCTTAATACCAGGTCAAAACCATTTCTGTCTAGAATTGAACCTCTAGAAGGAGCTATGGTTATACTTTTAG
Organism: Clostridium frigoris; assembly: GCF_018861865.1. Lineage (GTDB taxonomy): Bacteria > Bacillota > Clostridia > Clostridiales > Clostridiaceae > Clostridium_AD > Clostridium_AD frigoris. The sequence goes on along the minus strand of NZ_JAHLDV010000019.1, from coordinate 33,311 downwards.
TTTGTTGTTGTACTGCTAGTGTTTTGTAATTAGATCCATTAATGGCCATTACATAAAATAGTCTGCCAACTAAAATGATGAATACTAAAGAAAATACTATACCTATTCCAAAAATTCTTTTTACTTTATGTTTTCTTTTTTTCAATTTGCTCACCAACTTGATTTATATTTTAGTTTTAAAAGATGAATATTAAATCATTTTTCTATTTATACATATATTCTACTTGCTAGTTATGAATAAACTATGAAGACATTTTTTAGCTAAATATAGAATATATTAATTACTACTTTAAACAATAATATATCAGAACATAATAATCAACATAATTTTAAAAATTTTCTAGTAAATTTGTATATATTGTATTCGATTACAAAATATGGTATAGTTATAGTAATATATATAAGGGGTGATTATTATGATTACATTATTTATTTATAGCTTTACAATAATAGTAACACTTATCGGATTAATGGTTACAGTTTTAGGTAAAATAGACAAAAAGAAAATAATAAAACAAACAAAACTAATACATGAACAAGTGCATTTAAAAGATTTAAAGTATAAAGAAATTTCAGACAATATGAATTGTAAAATTTAAGAAGGTATTTTAGAGAAGAGATTTAATGCTAGAATGTATATATTAGAAATAATTTAATATTTTTAGATACTCAATAAAATAAAGTAACACTTGTTTGTAGACAGGTGTTACTTTTTTCGTCGTTTTATCAAAAGAATAGGGATTTATTGACTAATGATGGAGGAATCATGCAGAAATTCAAAAAAGGTATGTTAAAAGTGGTCAAGCAATTCAAGGTGGGTCTACAATTACGCAACAATTGATTCATAATACTCTTTTAAGTAATTAAATTTTAGGAAGTTTTACGGTAAATATTGTACCCTGATTGATTTTACTTTCCACTGTGATTTCACCACTACTAAGCTCTATAATTCGCTTAACGATTGAAAGGCCAAGGCCATTACCTGGTGATGTGTGTGATCTATCTCCTTGATAAAATTTATCGAAAATATGCTTCAATGTATTATCATCCATGCCATTACCATCATTGCTTATTTTAAACTCTATATCATCAAGGGTTTCATGGCACTCGATTGTTATATTGCCGTTATCTTTTGAGTTTTTTATTGCGTTTTCAATGAGATTTATCCAAAGATGTGAGAGCATCTCTATATTTCCATAAATTTTAATATTATCCAAATTAAGATTGATTTCTATATTTTTCGTGCTCCATTGATTTTCAAGAAGTATTATGCAATTTCGAATTTGTTCATCCAGTTCATATTCTGTTTGATTTGTAATAATTCGTTGATTCTCAAATTGGGTAAGGACAAGAATATTTGCAGACATATTAGTTAGACGCTGGGATTCATTTATAATAATATCAGTGTATTCTTTTCGCTTTAAGACTTCAAGATTATCATTTTTTAGTTGCTTCGCAAAGCCCCTAATTGAAACAATTGGTGTCTTGAATTCGTGAGAAAAGTTATTGATAAAATCATTACGAAACATTTCTATACTGCTAAGTTCTTCTGTCATATGATTAAAATTTCTAAGTAAATCCGCTATTTCAGATTGAGAGCTTAATTCTTGTACACGAATGCTAAAGTCTCCCGTAGATACTATTTTAGTTGCCTTAATAAGTTGATTAAGAGGTTTCAATATGTTTTTACTTGCTACAGCCGAAATTGAAGTTCCTATAATTATACTAACAAACAATGCAATAAACTGAGAAATAATTGGTGCAAGTACAGGAAATGCGAAAATGCCGGTTGAATACAAAAAAAGAAAACTTAACCATGTTAATAATCCTGCAGATATCATAATACAAAATACAAGAAAGACCATTGTGATTTTTAGAGATTTTATTCTATTCATGCTTTTGTCACCGCCTTGTAACCAAGGCCTCGAACTGTAATAATTTCAAAATCAGAATTATCTTTAAAGCGGTCACGCAAACGATTTATGTGAACGTCTACCGTGCGTTCATCTGTACCTGAGTTCATATCCCATATTTCATCCATCAAACTTCGCCTGGTAAAAATTTTGTTTTGATAGGCCAACAATTTGTATAATAGCATGAATTCTTTATTGGGTAATTCCGTAGTATTATCATTTTGAAAAACGGTAAGTGCATCGTAATTTAAAATAGTTTTTCCAACTGTAAGTTTATGTTCATTTACGATTTTAGATCGACGAAGTAGTGCTACAATTCGAAGAATCATTTCCTCCTCGTCAATGGGCTTAACCATATAATCATCTGTTCCAACAATAAAACCTTCCTTTTTATCAGCATGAGTTTCTTTTGCTGTTACCATTAATATTGGTAAAGTGTTATTACAGCTACGTAGCGTGACCGTTAATTCATAACCATTCATACGTGGCATCATAATGTCGAGAACAATCAAATCAACATGATGATTATCCATTTTATCAAGTGCGTCTATCCCGTCACTAGCTAGAATAACTTCATAACCGTTTTGAACCAATACCTCTTCCATTAATTTTCTTGTATTTTTATCATCTTCTACAACCAAGATTTGAAACATTTGAAAGCCCCCTTCTTATCCTTATATTATGATAGTTTATCAATTTATTGTAAATAGTTTTTTTTAGATTTTAGCCTCAGTTTATATTCAGTTAATATTGGTAATATATAATTAAAGATATAATATAGAAGAAAGGAGTCTATTGAATGCTGATTCTTAAAAACATTGTAAAAGAATACACAGCAGGAAATATAAGAATAAAAGCCTTAAAAGGTATAAATATTGACTTCAGAGAGAATGAATTGGTATCTATATTGGGACCGCCAAATTGTGGGAAAACAACTATGTTGAACATTATTGGTGGTCTTGATATATATACAAGTGGTAATTTATCTATAAATGGAAGATCCACAAAGGGATTTTCAAATAGAGATTGGGATACTTATCGTAATAATGCTATAGGGTTGGTGTTTCATAGATATAACTTGATTTCACATGAGACTGTACTTGCAAATGCTGAGCTTACTATGAAACTTTCTGGTGCAAGAAAATTTGAGCGCCGAAAAAGAGCAATTGCAGTTCTAAAAAAAGTTAGCATTTGTGATAAGTTTAATAAAAAGCCAAATCAAATGTCCTATGGTGAGATGCAACGTGTTACAATTGCAAGAGCGCTGGTAAACGACCCAGATATTTTGCTTGCTTATGAACCAACGGGAACACTTGACTTAGAAACAAGTATAAAAATTATGAAAATTCTAAAAGAAATTTCAAAAGATAAACTGGTCATTATTGTTACTAATAATTTGGAGCTTGCACAGAAGTATTCTTCAAGAATTATAAAACTTTTTGACGGTAAGGTAATTGATGATTCTAATCCTTATCATGTGGTTGTAGAAAAGCCAGTAAAAAATGAGAATAAAAAAAAGAAAAATGGTAAAAAACCTTCTATGAATTTATTAACTGCTTTGTCCCTAAGTGTTAACAGCTTGATGACCAAAAAAGAAAAAACTTTCATAACTTCATTTATTGCAAGCTGTGGTATCATAGGAATTGCAATTATTTTGTTGCTTTCAAGCGGTGCTACGCCGTACATTATGAAAATTAGGTTCAAATTGATTGTATTTTCATTAATTTTACTTGGAATATCTTTAACTATGATTAGTACTAGTATAGGTATCTCTGCTTTGGAGAGGACTAAGGAGATAGGTGTATTACGTAGTATAGGTGTTTCTAGGAAAGGTATTTTCCTTGTTTTTAATGCTGAAACACTTGTTGTTGGTTTTGTTTCTGATGTAATAGGGTATTGTTTTATATGTGTTTTTGGTATTTTAAAACTGCATGTGATTGGCTGGATGGTACTTGTTGCCGGTAGTACAATAGTTCACCTTATGGCAGGTCTTATACCATCCATAATTGCAGCAAAGAAAGATTACTTTGCCATCACTAAAAGGGACTAATAAATATAAAAATTATAGAGATTATACGTTATTTGAAAGAAAATATTTTATAAAAGGAGAGAACATTATGTCTAAAGTAATAGGTATTGATTTAGGAACAACAAATTCTTGCGTGGCTGTAATGGAAGGCGGGGAGGCTGTCATAATTCCTAATGCAGAGGGCGGCCGTACAACTCCATCTATAATTGCATTTTCTAAAACAGGTGAGAGACTAATAGGTGAGCCTGCAAAGCATCAGATAGTTACTAATCATGAGCGTACAATAAGTTCCATTAAACGTGAAATGGGCAGTGACTACAGGGCTAATATTGATGGTAAGAAATATTCACCACAAGAACTTTCCGCAATGATACTTCAAAAACTTAAAACCGATGCAGAAAGCTATCTTGGCGAAACTGTAACTGACGCTGTAATTACAGTGCCTGCATATTTCACAGATGCACAAAGGCAAGCAACTAAAGATTCAGGTAAAATTGCTGGCTTAAATGTACAACGAATCATTAATGAGCCTACAGCTGCTGCAGTTGCTTATGGTGTAGATAAAGAAACACCTCAAAAAGTCATGGTGTACGATTTTGGAGGAGGCACATTTGATGTGTCTGTTCTTGACATCAATAATGGAGTTATTGAAGTACTTGCTACTGCAGGAAATAATCGTTTAGGCGGTGATGATTTTGACAAATGCGTAGTTGATTATCTTGCAGATGAATTTAAAAAGGAAAACCATTTTAATATTAAAAAAGACGCTACTGCTATGCAACGTGTAAAGGAAGCGGCAGAAATAGCAAAAGTTGAACTAAGCGGTATGACATCAACGCAGGTAAATCTTCCCTTTATTACTTCAAATAAGTCAGGTCCAGTACATATGAATATTACATTAACAAGGGCAAAATTTGATGAACTTACAATGAAGCTTGTGGAGGCAACAATGGATCCGATGCACCAGGCAATGCGTGATTCTGGGCTCAATATATCAGAAATTAGCAAGGTTTTACTTGTGGGAGGGTCTAGTCGAATTCCAGCAGTGCAAGCGAGTGTTAAAAAATTTATAGGCAAGGAACCGTTTAAAGGTATTAATCCTGATGAATGTGTTGCCATGGGTGCTGCGTTTCAAGCTGGGGTCCTTGTAGGTGTTGTAAAAGGATTGTTACTTTTGGATGTAACACCACTTTCTCTAGGAATCGAAACTATGGGTGGAGTTTTTTCTAGAATTATTGATCGTAACACAACGCTTCCAATAAAAAGAAGCCAAGTTTTCACTACCAGTGGTAATTTTCAAACATCTGTTGAAATTCATGTTTTGCAGGGTGAACGTGAAATGGCAAAGAGCAATAAAACATTAGGTAAATTTAAACTAAAAGGTATTCGCCGTGCACCAAGAGGCGTTCCACAAATTGAGGTATCATTCAGTATTGATGCAAATGGTATTGTTAATGTATCTGCGAAAGATTTGGGAACTGGCAAAGAACAAAACATTAATATTACTGCTACGTCAAATCTTAGTCAAACAGAAATTGATCAAGCTATTCTTGATGCAAAGAAGTTCTCTAGCGAGGATGCAAAAAATAAAGAAGAAGCCACAATAAAAGATCAGGCGGAACAGTTAATTTATAAGGCATCAGTAGTTATGAAAAAGATAGACAAAAATGACAGCTCAGTTATAAAAGAATCTGTTAAAAACACCAAGAAAGCATTGAAGGGCAAAGATAAAACTCAAATGGTTGAAGCCGTAAATGAGTTATCCAAAGTGTTAGAAGAAATGGAGCGCAAAGTTCCACATGATGATATTTCAAATACCACAAGTAATAATGAAGAGAATGAAGATAATAAAGATAATGAAAAGTAACAGTTGTAGGTGAAGTATATAAATAAGGTGGGTGAATAGTATGTTTGGTTATGTAGTGGTGAATGTGGAGAAGTTAACACTTGAAGAGAAAGAAAGATATAGAGCCTTTTATTGTGGATTATGTAAGACTCTAGGAACTAGAAGCGGGGTAATAAGTCGTTTCACACTTACTTATGACATGACTTTTCTTGTTTTATTTCTTTCTGCTCTTTATAAGACTGATACTGCAATGCAAACTGAGAGGTGCATCATTCATCCTTTGAAGCTACATGAATATTGCCAAAATGAAATTACGGAGTATGGGGCTGACATGAATGTAGTACTTGCCTATTACAAGTTTCTTGACGATTGGACAGATGATAATAATATATTGTCACTCAGCGCGGCAAAACTGTTTGAACGTCAATATAAGCGCATTGAAAGGCAATACCCAAATCAATGCAAGGCAATTAGCAAGTGCCTTCGTGAGCTTTACGAATTAGAAAAATCAGGAGAGCTTAACCCAGATGTTCCTGCAAATTGTTTTGGTGAACTAATGGGCGAAATTTTTGTTTTAAGAGAAGATGAATATTCTAAGAAATTACGAACATTTGCAACATCGCTAGGTAAGTTTATTTATATAATGGATGGTTGTATGGATTTAAAGGCTGATATAAAAAATGAGCGCTATAATCCGATGATTATGTCATCGTCTGAAAATTTTTATGACATTTTAAACCTGCTTATGGCTGACTGCATCGAAAATTATAAAGATTTACCAATTAATCAGGATAAAGGATTGATTGAAAACATTTTATATTCAGGTGTTTGGACAAAGTATGAAGCAGAAAAAAACAAGACAAAAGGGGTGCACAAATAATGATATCTGATCCTTACGAAGTGCTTGGTGTTTCTTCAACTGATTCGAAGGAAGAAATTACTAAAGCTTATCGCAAACTAGCGAAAAAATACCATCCAGATTTGAATCAAGGGGATAAAGATGCCACAAGAAAAATGAGTGAGATTAACGCTGCTTATGAACAGATAAAAAGAGGTAAAACTACCCAAAATAGTAGTGGGGGAGCTTCTGGTGATCAGAATTCATATGGTAATGGGAATAGTTCTTATGGAGGAGAGAATCCATTTAGAGACTTCAACCCTTTTGAAGGATTTGGTTCTTTCAATGGTGGTCAGAAGCAAAGACATGAATATTCCGAATTTGATTCGGTTACTAGTTATTTGAATGCTGGATATTTTAATGAAGCACTTAATGTGCTAAATGATATCACAACTAGGAATGCAAATTGGTACTATTACAGTGCAATTGCAAATTCTGGTGTAGGCAATACAATTACAACATTAAATCACGCAAAAACAGCAGTTCAAATGGAACCAAGTAATCTTGAATATCAAAGATTATTAAATCAAATACAAAATGGTGGTCGTGCATATCAGCAGCAAAGTCAGGATTTTGGTATGCCAACAATCAGTTTTAATAAGATATGTTTAGCTATTTGTTTTGCAAAAATGTTCTGTGGGTGCTGATGACAAAAGTATTAAGAAGGAGTGAGTAGAATGGGAAATTTTAAAAATAAGTTAGCACAATTTATGTATGGCAGATATGGAACAGATCAATTGTATATTGCTTTGATTGCTCTATATTTTGTTTTAATAGTTGTGAATGGTTTTATCAAATCCTCTATAATTAGCGTTTTGATGTCGGTCATTTTGATTTTGATTATTTTCAGAGCATTGTCTCGAAATATTTATAAAAGAAACATGGAAAATGAAAAATTTATGAAGTTTTTTAAACCTATTAAATCGAAAGGAGCTTTTCAAATTCGTAAAATAAAAGAAAGTAAAACACATCGTTTTCGCAAATGCCCACATTGTAAGAAGATGCTTCGTTTGAAACGAGTTAGGGGAAAACATACCGTTAAATGTCCTAATTGTAATAAGGAATTTGAAATGCGAATTCTAAATTAATTAAAAGTAAGAACCCTTTTTATATTAAATATAAAAAGGGTTCTTACTCTTTAGTCTTACATAAATATCATATTACCGATTTTTATGGAGCCTGATTTTCTAACACCATTATTAAAAAATAATGCATTTTTTATTGGATTAGTTCCATTAATTGCTGCAAGTGCAGCTTTAATATCACTCGCAGGTGCAGACCTTTTAATATTGCCATTTTGTACACAGGTAAATTGATAAGAACCGTTATACTTTTGATTAATTACAGCACTAATTGAATTTGGGAATCGGCTGCTCTTAACCCTATTTATAACTACTGCTCCAACAGCAACTTGAGCCTTATATGACTCACCTCCTGCTTCGGCAGTTATTAATCTAGCTAGTAAGTTCAAATCGCTTGCTGTATATTTCTTGGAAGTTGGCGCAACAAATTTTACACTAGATACACTTGTTTTTACAGTAGCGCTAGTTGTTACTGAAACCTTTAGAACTTGTCCAGGAAAAATAGAATCATTCCATTTGTTATTAGCTCTCCTTAGAGTAGCTAATGATTCTCCACACTTTTGCGCTATTTTAGATAAGGTATCTCCACTTTTTACAGTGTAATTTTTAGTTGTTAAGGTAGCTGCAAATATATTTTGTGATGAAATTATTGAAATACCAATTGTTAATGCTGATGCTAAGAAAATTGACTTATGGCTTTTAAATTTAATCATTATTCCTCCTAATGCCTTCCAGGTTAGTTGACGGGTTAGGATAGAGGTACCCCACTTTGTGAATTAAGTTTCACCCCAAAATTAAATCCCCGGTACTTCTTTTAGAAGATTCGGCTACTTTGATATAATAATACAGCCTATAAAAAATGTCAATTTTAGATATTTAAAGATTTAAAACAAGTTTATGTATAAAAATTAAATAATATGTCTTCTCCTACCCTACTCACAGAGGGGGATAGGAGAACTTTTGAAATCGTTATTATATACTGTTAAGATTAAACATATGGGTAATCATTCATTAGTTGTTAACATATTGAAAATAGTTAATAATTAGTGAATGATATCTAACCTTAGGTTATTATTATTTAATAGTAATTAATTGTTAAATGTGAACTTTTTGTAAAACTAAAATTAACTCATAACTTTTACATGTTTTCATGTTATTTTATTGAATATTTTAATGAAGTGTTTTAAATGAATAATTTTGAGATTTTAAATATTCAATAACTTGTGGTAAGGCTTGTACAGTTGTTGACTTCGTAGAAAAATCATGCATTAAAATAACTACATGTTCTTTTCCTTTAGTATACTTTTTAAGGTTATCTAGTAATTTATATACTGGAATGTTTTGTCCCTCTGCATCACCAGTTAGATCATTCCAATCAACATAATTGTATCCATGATTATTAAGTTCTTTTCTAAAAGGTTTTAGTTTTGCACCAAACGACCCTCCTGGAAATCTTACTAACTTAGTATTAAAATTACTGCCAAGTATTAATTTTAGTACAGTATCACATTTGTTAATATCTTTTATAAATATGTTAGTGTCAGAGTAAATATAATTATAATCATGTGAATATGAATGGTTTCCAATGGAGTGTCCATCTGAAAATTCCTTCCTTACCAAATCAGGATATTTTAATGCCATATTACCCACTATAAAAAAAGTTGCCTTTATATTATATTTATCTAAAGTATTTAAAATCACAGGAGTATTATTAACAGAAGGTCCATCATCGAAAGTAAGGTAAGCTGTTTTATGTCCATCTGATTTATAAATATGTTTATAAAAATCTGTTTTTGATGATTTTAAATCTAGTTTTAAATCTACTTTTTTGGGTGTTACTACACTTTTCTTTGAGTTCATTTCTGCATTAGCAGGAATGTTATTATTTATTTCACCATTACCGTTAATATGAAATATTAAATATGACAGAGTAATTACAACTGCTATTATTAAACCAAACCTTCTTCTTTTTACGATTATTTTTCTTCTTTTTCTTTTTTTTTCAAGTTTCGTCACAATTTATCACCAATCATTTCATTATTTGTATTTTATAGTTCTTATTTACATATTACTTCATAAAAAACTATAATACAATGTGGATGTCTTATAATGTCGTTTTTATGTCATAAACGGAAGTTAACCACGCATTAAAGTTTAACCATTATGAAATTAATGAAAGTAGTGTAATATTTACTTTAGATAAGGTAGCTTATTTTTATAAAGTATAAGTTTTAAATATTATTAATGAAAAAAGCAAACATATGCTTTATACTATAAGTAGATTATATACGATCTAAAGAAAGGAAGAACCTCATGTTTGAAGAAATATATGGGAGTATTGTAAAAAATCTTAAAGGTTATAAAAATAAAACTATTGATATAGAGAGATTACTTCTTTTTTCTGATGACAAGGATAATAAGGTAAATTATATTAGAGCAACTCACTATAATTTATTTGAAAATGTTATTGAAAAGTTATGTAGTGATGAAAAATTGAAACCACGTGGGAAAGTACATAAGGGTGATAAGATTCACTTTAAATTTGATGTTATTGATAATATTAGAAGTAATGAGAACGATAATAAAATTATACTTGAGATAAGTAAGTTAAATTTAAAAAATCTTAATTATTATTTTAGAAATCAAGAAAAATATAAAATACATAAGAAGTATTTACAAATACTAAATGACTATTATATTCAGAAGTGTAAGTCTTACCTTACATCAAATGAATTAGCTTTCAAGCTGTTTAATGATGAAAAGTTTTTTGAAAATCCTAAGATTAAGAAGAATTTAGGATTAGACATTTTGCTAAATCTAAAAATGAAATATGAAGATTTTAATTGTTATAAAACGCAAGAACCATTTTTCTACAATATGAAAGAAAGCTTTTTTCAAAAGGAGAGTAGAGAAATCTTAATTATTGAAAACAAGGATACTTATTTTACATTAAAAAATAAAAAGTATTGTGAAGTATTCGACATGATTATTTATGGCGAAGGGAAAAAGATTATAAGTTCTTTTGACCTTGCAAGGGAGTATCATATAAATTTAAGTGATAATATTAAATATTTCGGGGATATAGACAGCGAAGGTTTTCTTATATACAGGCTGTTTAAAGAGAAGTTTTCTAGTTATAATATAAAAATTTGTAGATTTTTATATTATGTGCTTTTAGATAATTTTTATATTAATGTTCTTCCAAGACTTAGAAATTTTGTGGTTGATGAGGATGTTAGCAGTAATTGTATTGATGGGGAAGATATATTAAGTGTAAAAAGCAGTGAACCTTCGAAATATTGTTTAACGCAGCCTAGAGTGTTAAGTTGCGCTATAGAAGTGGTTAATTCTGAATTTGAAAATGGGTACGCAAATAAGCTTATTGAGATATTAAGTAGTAAGAAGTATATACCCCAAGAAGCAATTGCATTAATAGATATAGATCAGGAGTGGATGGATTTTGAATAATGAATTAAATTATAAAAAATTTGATTATATGGATGAGATAATAAGTGAACATAATGAAAGAATGCAAAACCTAAAAAAGTATTATCCTTTTTTTAAGATAAGGGAGATATCGTTAGACCTGTTTAATGAAGGTAAATATAATTTTATTGATATGGGATACATAGTAGTAGCGACGTTAAGATTATTTATAGAAGAAAATAATTTTAATGATATAGGGGTTTCTTTTGAAAAGTTTTCTGATTTTATTACAGAAATTCTAAAACAAGATTATAATTTGTATTTGGATGAAAAAGAGAACAGTTTACTTGTAAATTATATTTTCGAGAAAATTATAAATGATGGAAAACCTTTTTCGTATAATTACTTTGACCCGGCTCAGAAAAAGCAGATGTCTTCTAGAATCAAATTAATTGAATCAAAAATATCTGGTAATACAATACGGTATTATATAACATCTGAGGCTATTGAGTTTTATCTTGATACAAAGGAAATAAAGGATGAGAGTAAAATAAGTATTCAACAGATACTGCTCTCTAAAATGATTGAGTCTAAGAATTTTAAAGGTGGTATTGAAGTTGTAAAACGTATTAATAATGAAGTTAGTAAATTAATTAAGCGGAAGAATGAAATTTTGAACATTTTAAGTTACAACGTTACCGAGGGAATAAAAGAGGCAGATGAACTTTTTAATAATAGTATGAAGTGGTTTGATGAGGAACAAGGTCTATTTGATAAAAATAAGAAACTAATAGAAATTGCTCTTGAAAGAATGGAGGAAAACGAAAATCATGATACTGAGGATTTTTTTAAAAACAGGGAATATATTTATAACTTAGAAACTGAGATTAAACGAGCTATTTCAAAGCATAGTGCACTTTTAAATTCTTCTACTGACCTTAAGATAAAATCGGATGAAATTATTAAAAAGGTTACATTAAATAAACTTAGAATGTCTTTTGACTTTAAAACTGTTTATCAAAGGACTCTTCTTTTAGATAATGTCGGGCTTCTAGCTTATCTTATGAATCCGCTTTTAAAGATAAAGTTTGAGAAGACTTTTAATTTAAAAAATACAGATGAACTTTTAACATATAGACCCAATAATGAGGAAGATATTGAAGAGGTTACAGAGGACGTAGAAACAGAATACATATCACTTGATGATATAGAAGATGAAAGAATAGCTTCTAATTTCATAATATTTATGAAGTTATTAATGAAATTTCTTTTGGAGAAGGATCAATTTTCCTTAAGAGAGTTTAATTTGTATTTAGCGGGTAAGTTTAGAGGAGATATCTTAAAGAATGGGGATTATTATTCCTTTATACTGCATATTGCGCAAAAAAGTTATTACGATATATCTAAGCTTGACGTGGACGAAAAAACTATCTTTGATAAAATAATAATTAATTTATTAACACCTGCAAACCGAGATGAGTTTATAGGACTTAAATTTAGAGTAATACCAATGCCTGAGGATGTAATAGAAATATCATCTTTATTTAAAATTACAAATATAAAATTTGAAAGGATGAAGTAAATTGGATAACTGGAATATGGAAAAAGCCCTTGAGCTCTTTGCAAAGCTTATTACTGGTGAGAATGTAAGTAGTAGCGAAAATACAGACTTATATGAGGAATACAATTCAAACATAGAAATGTATAATATATTTGCCAGCATGATTGGGAAGCTAAATTTGACTTTATATCAATATAAAGGTGCTTTATATATTACTGCTGGGGAAAAGAATAAAGTTTTTGGTTATACTAATGAAGAATTAAGGAAGATGTTGGGTCTTAAGGTTAATAAAGAATTATATATGTGCTATTTTATTATCTATAATATTATTACACTGTTTTATAAAGATTCATCAAGTTACACATTTCAAGAATATATAAAAAGTGAGGATGTTCTGCGCAGCGTTGATGGATCACTTTCAAGTATTATTAGTAAATTGGATGTAATAGTGAAAAATGAACTTGAGGAGAATAGTTTTAATGTTATAGCTCTTTTGTGGGATGAACTTCCTTTAACTCATAGCACTGATTTATCAGTAAATGCTAGAGCATATAAAAGTTCAAAGCTAGGGTACATAAAAATCGTATTTAATTTTCTAAAGGAACAGGGCCTTTTTATTGAGGTAGAGGAACGGTATTATGCGAGTGGTAGATTTAAGGCACTTATAGAAAACTACTTTGAAGATTTCAGGGGTAGGCTTTACGCGATAATGTCAGAAGGAGGACTTAATTAATGCCGCAAATAAACAGAGTAAGAATAAATAATGTTAAATACAATAACGGTACTCAAACATATGACGATTTTAAAATGGAACTTTCTTGTAGTAATACTTTGTATGACCTTGCAAATGGTGGGGGTAAAAGCCTACTAATGTTATTGCTTATGCAAAATCTTATACCCAACTGTCATTTGGATGACAAGCAACCTATAGAAAAACTTTTTAGGGGCAAAGATTCTAGTAATGTTATTCACTCACTAATTGAATGGCGATTAGACGATGGAGATAAATCAGGATATAAGTATATGACCACAGGTTTTTGTGCTAGAAAAGGCACAGAAACATCTGGAAATATTGAAAATAAAAAAGACACAGCATCTTTTGATTATTTTAATTATTGTATATTTTATAATACTTATAATGAAAATGATATAAATAATTTGCAACTTCAAGATAATAAAGAAAGAATAACCTATGGTGGCTTAAAAAAACAATTAAGGACTCTTCAAAGTGATAATTCTTTTGTTGTGGTTTCTGGTATATTTGAGGATAGAAAGGGAGAATATCAAAGGTTTATTAGTGAGCATGGGTTATATGAAAGTGAATGGGAAATTATTAGGGGAATAAATAAGACTGAGGGTCATGTGAGGGGTTACTTTGAGGAAAATTATAGGACATCAAGAAAGATTGTCGAGGACTTACTTATAGAAAAAATTATTCAAAAGGCTTTTATGGCTAAAACGAGTAAGGTAAACGATGAGGAAGAAATGGCAAAAACCCTTTTGGATATCAAGGATAAAATTATAGAGTTATCTAAAAAGAAAAAAGAAATTTCAAAATTTGATAGGCAGGCGGGTGTTGTTAATGACTTTATTATTAGGACTAAAACACTTGTTAATGTATATGACGAAAAGGATAAAATCGAAGAGTCTATTGTAAAAACCTATAATACTTTGGAAAACAAAAAGAAAAGTAAAGACGAAGAACTAAATTTAATAGACGAAGAAACAAATAACATTAATAAAGAAGATAAGAAAACAGAAAAAAACATCCAAACCATAGAGCTACAAATTATGAAAAATAAGTTAGATATAACTCAAGGTGAACTTGAAAATTCACAAGAGAGATTTGAAAATGTTAAGTTTAAAGTTGACAATGTACATAATGAAATTAATATTAGACAAGTTAAAAACTATTTCGTAGATTTTATAGAAAACAAAAACAAATATTTTGAAATAAAAGAGGTAATTGATAATATATTTAAGGCCAATGAAACTTTAACATCAGACTTAAATAGACTAGCCTATAATAAAAAAATTAGAGATGAGATTAAGCTTAAGCAGTTAAATATTAAGTTAACTGAGTCTTTAAGTAAAGTTAATGACTTGTCGATTAAGGTAAAGCAGTCTGCAAAATTAGAAAGAGATATTGATAATAAAATAGCTGTCTCTGAAAGTAATATAATGCAATCAAAAGATAGGCTTAACTTGTTAAAGAAAAAGGTTAAAACTCTTAGAAGTAAGCTTAACATTATGATTATAGGTGATATAGATGGTGATATTAAAAAAATTGAAAACGATAGTGTAAAAGCTCTGGAAAAGATAAAACAAAATAAGGATTCATTAGATTCTTTATCAGAACAAAATAGCAATTATAAAATTGATATTACTAAAAATGAAGAAAAAATAACTTCAATTCAAGGTAAAATAGTAGAACGTAATAGTTTTACGCAAAAGTATGACATAGATAAAATTAAGGTCAATAAATTATTAGAAGTTTATGAGGCGCAAGATGTTTTATCTTTAAGTAATAGTCTAGAAAGTAAATATAAAGAGTTACTCAAAGCAATATTTGCGCAGGAGCAGAAATTACAACAATCATTAGATTATTATACTCAGTTAGATGAAGATAAACCAATGCCTACAACTAAAGAAATATTAAAAGTAAAAGAATATATTAATAGGAACTATAATGAGGATGGAATATTGGGAATAGAATATCTTAAAGACCTCTCAATAGAGGAAAAAGAAACTCTTTTAAGTAAGATACCTTTTTTGCCTTACTGCATTATTGTAACTTATAATTTCAATAAACTTCTTAAAGATGAAAAGTTTAAGGACTGTGATTTTGGTAACTATGCTATTCCAATTGTTAGTTTAGATACTATTAAAGATGGCCTTGATTTTAAAATTGATGGCTTGATTTTTGCTGTAAAAGATAAGTCTAAATTTATAAATTTAGAAAAGATAAAAGAGGAAAAAGATAAAATAGAAAAAGAAATATCAGAAATAAGAGATAATCTAGACCTTCTTAAAAGAAATGAAGAAACTTTAAAAATAGATAATACATATATTAAAGAGTTCAAGTTTTCTTATGATAATAAAATAGAGGGGATTAAAGAAGATTATGCTAAATTAAGTATTGAAAAACTTTCATTGGAAAATGAGAGGATAATTTGTAGTAAAGCTATAGATGGACTCGAACTCAAGATAAAAAATATAAATTTACAAAACATAGATTTAGAAAATAAGCTAACTATTTTAGAGAAAGATTTAAAGAATATTAACGAATTAAAAATTGATTTAGATAATTTGGACTTGGAAGAAAATATATTTCGGAAATTTGTAGAAAGTTTAAATTCTTTTAAATTAGAACATATGGAAACTCAAAAACAAATGATAATAGAGGAAAGTAAACAAAAAAATGAACTTGAGGTAAATAGTCACTTAAAGATAGAAATAGATGAAGTAAATGATGAATGGACTAAAATGTATAAAACATATTACAAAAACCATAAATATGAAGAATTAAATATAACTGATGATGAAATAGATGCGAAATTCAGAGGAAGCAAAACAGCATTAGAAGAAAAAAATTCAGATATAAAAGACAAAGATCAACTTCTACAAAATTATCAAAACAATATGGATAAAGATAAGAGTGAAATTGATAATAGAGAATATTCTATAGAGGAGCTTTATGAACTTAAAAAGAGAAATGAGATTTTAGTAACAAAGAAGGAAGAATTAAAACGATTAAAAGAAGAACATAAAATCTTAAAAGAAAAGCAAGAATTGGTTAATAAAGAGGTTCAAAAGTATACATTAGCGAGAAGTAGTATCGGTGGAAAGATTGAATTATTAGAAGATAGTTTTTCAAAGAATTTTGGTGAATATGTAGCTATTGAAATTGAAGTGTTTAAATTTCAACAATTTGAAGAGGACAATACTCGCAAAAGAGAAAAACTTGCTTTGAAAAAAGCAGAACTTTTAACACTGCAAATTAAGATTAATAAAGTTATTGAGAAATTAAAAGCTATTATAGTTAATATTGAAGTAGTTTTAAGATCTAATAATATTTCTAAAGATAAAACAAAGGATATGCTAGAAGACATTCCTGACATAAAAAGTTATTATGAAAGTCTAGAAAAAGACTTTGATAAAGTTTGTATTAAAGAAAAAAATAGTAAGGTGAATTTTGAAAGTAATAAAGAGAAAAATATAAAAATTCTTAAAGAGATGGGAGCTTTTGATCTAGCGGAGGAATTTTTAAGAAGCATTAAGGCTCCATTATTAAATGCAGATTGCAGAGTGCTTATAGAAAATTTAGAAAATATTAAAGAACTTATATCTCTTCAAAAGGGAAAAATACAAAATGATATTAAGGATATGGAGC
Organism: Clostridium frigoris; assembly: GCF_018861865.1. Lineage (GTDB taxonomy): Bacteria > Bacillota > Clostridia > Clostridiales > Clostridiaceae > Clostridium_AD > Clostridium_AD frigoris. The sequence goes on along the minus strand of NZ_JAHLDV010000019.1, from coordinate 16,163 downwards.
AAATAAAGGAGAATTTTCAAAATCAATGTCTCCAACGTTGCAGAGATGTGAAAACAGAGCTTGATAGATTACCACGTTTATCAAGATTAAATCTGAATAATGAGATAATACAAATGGTTAGTCTTCAGCTACCCTATGTTAAGGAAGAACAGCAAAAGTTCCATATATCGCAGTATATAGAAGAGATAATAAAGAATGTTGATAATATGGATGATGCCGTGGATAAAATAAAATATATTAAAAATCAAATAGCTCTTAAAAGACTTTTTTCTGTTATTGTAACCGACATGAATAAAATAGTTTTAAAACTTTACAAAAGAGAGCAGATATCAGAGCAAAGTAAAACATTAGAATATGAGCAGGCAGTTGGTAGTACAGGTCAGTCACAAGGAATATATATTCAATTTTTAATATCCATCATCAATTATATTAAAAATATAAATTCCTTTAATGCTGATAATAATAAATTGAGAAAAACTATATTTATAGATAATCCATTTGGAGCAGCCAAAGACATATATATTTGGGAACCTATATTTGAGTTTCTAAAAACAAATAATGTTCAGCTCATTGTACCGGCACGTGGCGCAACACCTGCTATTTCTGGTAGGTTTGATGTGAATTATATACTTGGTCAAAAACTTATTGGTAATAAGCAGCAGACAGTGATAATGGAGGTAAGAAGTCAGGTTGCAGTGGAGCAGGTTGAATTTAAGAAAATAGAACATGAGCAGTTAGGATTTGAATTGTAATAAAAAACAAAAACAACATAGAATTTTAAATCATAGCAGGTAAGAGAAAAAAGAGCCAAATAGGCTCTTTTTTTTATTGTATAAATGATGTAGAAATAACAAAATACAAAAATTTCTAAAAAAAGTTTATAAATTTACTTCTAAAAAGTAAGAAAGTAGTATATAATAATATTACGAACATACGTTCTATTACTTTAAAATAAAGCTTAAAGAAAGGAAGAGGTTTATGAGTAGATTAATATTGCATATAGATGCTAATAGCGCTTATTTATCATGGGAAGCTGCTTATAGACTTCAGCGAGGTGAGTTATTAGATTTAAGATTGGTTCCTTCTGTAGTAGGTGGAGATGAAGAAAGCCGGCACGGTATTGTTTTGACAAAATCAATCCCTACTAAAAAATTCGATATTCATACGGGAGAAACTTTATATAGTGCTAGGGCGAAGTGCCCTAGTATTATAATAGTGCCACCAAGATATTGGCTTTATATGAAGTGTAGTGCAGCTATGCATCAAATATTTGAACAGTATACTCCAAAAATTCAAAGGTTTAGTATAGACGAAAGTTTTCTTGATTTTTCTAACATGGAGCATTTGTATCCAGATTATATGAAGCTCGCTGAAACTATAAAAGAGAGGGTAAAGAAAGAGCTCGGATTTACCGTAAACATAGGGATATCAAATAATAAACTTTTAGCGAAAGTAGCCTCAGATTTTAAGAAACCAAATAGAATACACACTTTATTTCCTGGGGAAATTAAAAGTAAAATGTGGCCATTACCAGTTGAAGATCTATTTATGGTGGGTAGGTCAACAGCGCCTAAATTACATGGATTAAACATTAATACTATTGGAGAATTAGCAAATTATAATTTGGAAATCTTAAAGAATAAATTTAAGAGCCATGGCCTGGTTATTTGGAATTATGCTAATGGCAATGAATTTTCTGAGGTTAGAAGGAGTAATTACATTGAAATGAAGGGTATAGGCAATTCTACTACCACTCCCTTTGATGTTTATGATAAAGAAACAGCTCATATAGTATTGTTATCATTATGTGAAACAGTATCTATGCGTTTAAGAGATTCTAAAAATTGTTGTACTGTGGTAAGTATAAGTGTTAGAGGAAGTGATATGATATTTTATTCTCGTCAGAAAAAGTTGACGGTAGCAACTGATTCCACTCGTAAAATACATGAAATATCCTGTTATTTATTTGATAATGTTTGGAAAGGCAATCCAATAAGGCATTTGGGAGTACATATAACAGACTTTTGTGGTAATGATTTTTATCAGTGTTCTTTACTTGATACCTTTAATTATGAGAAAGATAGTAGACTTAATAAAGCGATTGATGAAATTAGACTAAAATATGGTTCTAAAGCTATTAGTAGATCTTGTTTTCTTCATTCAGGGTTAAATAGTATGTGTGGTGGAATGGCAGAGGGGGAGGAAGAATACCCATTAATGAGCGCTATGCTTTAAAAGGAGATTAAAATAAATGAAGGTTTTAGCATTACCTATAGAAATGGTTTCTTATACAGACAACAAAGGAAACATAAAACCTGTAAGGTTTAGAATGCAAATAGATGATGAGCCTATGCAAGTTATAAAAATAGATAAAGTTATAGTAAAAGATACACAGAGATTTGCAGGTAACATTATGACAGTTTATAAATGCCAAAGCTTAATTGACAATTCTATAAAGTTATTTGAAATTAAATATGAACTTTCTACTTGTAAATGGATATTGTATAAAATTTAAAGTCAAAAATCATGCAATTAAATGGTTATTCATTTATGTCATCACAAGTAAACCCATATCATTAGATGTGGGTTTATCATATTTAAACATTTACTATTATTTATAACATAAAATAAATTTTGCATAAATGATTGTAAAATAAGTATTTTTGTATAAATTTAAATTTATTTAAAGAAAAAAGTAAAATGACCGATAATAATTTATATGAATTGTATAGTGTGTATCTGTTTTCATAAGAGGGTTATATATTCTCGTTTGAAATATGGGTAGTGACTATAACTATAAAAAGAAAGGTAGTGTTAAAATGAATTTTTTTGAAAATTTAAGTGTAAAGAAAAAACTTGTATCAGTATTTTCAGTAATTTGTATTTTCATAATTTTAATAGGAGTGGAAGGTATATTAAGTTCAGCAAAAATAAATGAAGGGTCTAAGGATATATATAGTAATTATTTAACATCTATTAAAGACTTAGAAGAAATTAAAGCAATTTCAAATGATGGTACAGCTAATATGCTTAGAATTGTTTTTGAAAGAGATAGAACAAAACTAGAAAAACAAATAAAAGTTACAGCTGATTTAAGTAATGAAATCGATAAATTGGAAAAGGAATATGATAGTCTACTGACTACATCAAAAGAAGAGGATAAAATTTATGGCGAGTTTAAGAATGATTCAGTAAAATATAGGGATGCAAGAACTACGGTTATTGAACTTGTGAAAGCTAATAATTATAAGGAAGCAGTTAAAATGAATAATTCAGAAATGGTTTTGCTAAAAGCTTCAATGCTTGAAAAATTAGAAGAATGTATTATTATAAATAAGGAATCAGCAAAGCAGGCAAATTCAAATAATATAGCTCAATTTAATAGTGTTAGAAACATAATTATAGTATATACTACTATAGCATTTTTGATTATAATTTTTATGGCATACATATTAAGTAAAAATATAATGAATCCATTAAACAAAATAAAAAATTTAGCAGGTCGATTATCGCATTATGATTTTTCAGATGAAATTATAATTACAAGGAAAGATGAATTTGGACAAACAGGCGTTGCATTAAACGTTGCACAGGGAAATATTAAAGAATTAATAAAAGAAATAATTAGTAATTCTTCTGATATGAGTGCATCTTCTGAAGAACTTTCAGCAACTGTTGAAGAAATAACAACAAAAATAGAAATTATAGACCGTTCAACAGTTGAAATAAATAAAGCTGTTCAAGAAGCTAGTGCTACATCAGAAGAAATAACTGCATCCGTCGAAGAGGTCAATTCAAGTATGGAAGAATTATCTTCAAAGGCTATGGAGGGTAGTGGTAATGCAGCAAAAATTAAAGATAAAGCTAAGTACGTTAGGGTAGAGGCTAATAAGGCATTGGAAGAAAGTAAGAGTATTTATGAAGAAAAGGAAAAAAGGATATTAAAAGCTATAGAAGATGGTAAAGTTGTAGATGAGATCAAAATTATGGCGGATGGAATCGCAGCTATTGAAGCAGCAAGAGCAGGAGAACATGGAAAAGGATTTGCAGTAGTTGCAGATGAAGTAAGAAAGCTTGCAGAGCAATCCTCAGAAACTGTTAAAACAATTCAAAGTACCATAGTTAAAGTTCAAAATGCATTTAAAAATTTATCTGGAAATAGTAATGATTTACTTGAATTTATTATAGAAAATATTACACCAGTTTTAGAACAATATGCAGAGGCGGGAAAACAATATGGTGAAGATGGTGAATTTATAAGTTCGATGTCAGAAGAAATTGCATCTATGTCTGAAGAGGTGGAAGCTACAGTAAATGAAGTTAGCACGGCAACTCAAACTCTTGCACAAGGTTCTCAACTTTCTGCAGAACATACAGGAGATATTCAAATTAGTATTGAAGAAACTTCAATAGCTATGTCACAAGTGGCACAAACATCGCAACTGCAAGCAGAGCTTGCACAAAAGCTTAATGAATTGGTACAGAAATTTAAGATTTAAGAAAAAGCATACAATATAATTAAAAAAATAAGCTCTGCATCAGTTGATGTGGAGCTTATTTTTGTTTGTATTTAACAAGGTTATAGTTAATAACATCAATAAAGTCTTATTTGATAAGTTAAAATCATATAAGGTAAATATTTAATAGTTGATATGTTATAATGAGGTATAGCATATTGAAGAGAGATAGATGACTTTGAGTTGTGTAATAAAGATTAGGAGGAGATAATAATGGAAGTAATATCAAGTTTTCAAGTTAATCATATTAAGTTATTAAGAGGTTTTTATGAATCAAGGATAGATGGAGATATCATTACTTATGACCTTAGAATGAAAGAACCTAATAGAGAACAAGTTATGTCAACAGGTGCTTGTCATACTATTGAGCACATAGGTGCTACATATCTAAGAAATAAAGACATAGCTAAGGATGTCATCTACTTTGGACCTATGGGTTGTAGAACAGGTTTCTATATGATCATGAGAAATATAGATAAGACAAAGGGCATTGCGGTAGTAAAAGATATGATGAAGTTTATATTAGCATTTGAAGGAGAGATACCAGGTGCACAACCTGATCAGTGTGGTAATTATTCAGATATGGATCTAATAGGAGCAAAGAGTGATGTACAAGAATATCTTGATACTCTTCTTAATGCAACTTCTTTAAATGTAACTTACCCAGAATTGAAATCTTAAGGATTTAATAGAATATCCAAATAAAAAAGGATACACAAAACATATTGTGTATCTTTCTTATTTTATACATCACAATATACCTTAGTATTAATTGCACATCAACATATTATATTTTATAATGTAATATGTACATTATTTTAAATGCATTACAATAAAGGGGGAACGATTTTATGAGTTTTCAATTGCCAAAGTTCGCACCACCAGATTTCTCTCAGAGTTTTTTTATGAGCGCGCCAGATGTTAAAGTAGAGGAAGTTAAGAAAGATGGAGTTGCGCCTATTGGTTTTTTAATAACTTCTATATTTCCTGAATATTTTAAAATTAAAGGACAATGGGTGATTCCAACTCAAACATCTATAGAATGTTCTGCAGTTATTCGCAGTAACAACACCGTAGAAATTGTGGAATTTAGAAACCTTAAAACTCACGATAAAGTTGTTTTAGGAAAATGTATGGATGGAAGTGAGGGTGTATATAAGTATACTAGTGGATTTGATAATTTACCAAGCATTGGAACAGGGAGATCTGTTGAATCTTCATTTTCAAGGGATTATAAAGAATTATATGAATTATTAGAATATGAAAAACAAAATAATGGATATATAGTTTGGGTTCTAGGGCCAGCTGTGGTTTTTGATTATGATACTAGAGCTGCTTTATCCGTACTATCTGAAAATGGGTATGTTGATTCTCTTATGGCTGGGAATGCTATGGCAACCCATGATCTAGAGGGAGGGTTACTAGGTACTGCTCTTGGTCAAAATATATATACTCAAGAATCTGTTCCGATGGGTCATTATAACCATTTAGATTTAATAAATGAGGCTAGGCGCGCAGGTTCTATAGAAGCATTAATTGATGAAGGAAATATAAAAGATGGATTTATGAAAACATGTATAAAGAAGGAAGTACCGATAGTTCTTGTTGGCTCCATAAGGGATGACGGACCACTTCCACCGGTTTATCATGATGTATCTTGTGGACTTGATGCTATGAAAGAAGAAACCGATAAAGCAACAGTAATAATTTGTCTTGCTACTGTTCTTCACTCAGTTGCAACTGCAAATTTGACTTCATCTTATAAAGTTTGCGATGGAAAAGTAAGACCAATATATTTTTACTGCGTAGACATTTCTGAATATGCAGTTAATCAAGTAGCAGTCGCTAGAGAATACATAGGTATTAAAACAATAGTTACTAATGTTCAAGATTTTGTAGTTAAAGTCCAAAAAAATTTATGTTAATATTGTACTAAAACACATTATCATATACGAGGAGGAGATTTTAAATGACTTTTGAGCTACCAAAATTTACACCACCAGATTTCGAACATGAATTTTTTATTAATGCTCCGGACTGTAAAAGTAAAAAGGTAATTAAAGAAGGGGTTGCTCATATTGGTTATCATGCATTATCAATATATCCTGAGTATTTTAAAATAAAAGGTAATTGGATACTCGCTAGTGGAAGTCGTATGGATAGCGTTGCGATTATCACGCCAAACGGTGGCATAGATGTTGTGGAATTTAGAAATTTAAAAATAGGTGATAATGTTGTCATAGGAAGATCTGAGGATGGAAGTGAAGGCATATACATGTATACTAAGGGTTTTGTTACCCAGAATGGAGATGCTGATACTTTTGCATTTAGAACTGGGAGATCAAGAGAAACAGCCTTCTCTAAAGATTACGATGAATTATATAAAATTATGCAATATGAAAAGGACCACATGGGAAAAATAGTTTGGGTTTTAGGACCATCAATTGCATTAGATCATGAATCGAGAGCTGCATTTACATCAATTATCGAAAATGGGTATGCTCAAGCTGTTTTATCTGGAAATAACTTTGCTACCTATGATTTAGAAAAAGCAATGTTTGAAACAGTTTCAGGTCAAGAAACTTTTGAGTCACGCGAAACCGCTGATTATAATTATATTGCAACTATAAATGAGGCTAGAAAAATAGGATCACTCAAAGGATTGATAAATTCAGGTTTGGTTAAAGATGGTATATTAAAAGCTTGCCAGGAAAATGATGTTCCTGTGGTACTTGCCAGTAGCATAAGAGATAGATATACATTGCCAGACGTTTATGATAATGTGTATGAATCTCAAGATGCTATGAGAAAACATACTAGAAATGCAACTATGCTCATATGTTTATCATCAGTACTTCACACGATAGCTGCAGGAAATATGACTCCATCATACACTGTAAAAGATGGGGTTGTTAGACCAGTATATATATATTCTATTGATATACAAGAGTTCTCTGTTAACAAATTATCTGATAGGGGAACATTAGAAGTTAAAACATTGGTTACAAATGTCCAAGACTTTATAACAAACGTAGCAGAAGGATTAATAAAATAATATTTACCATGATGATTGATTAATAGGTATTATAGTATATAGTTTTATATAAAAAGGAAACTTTTGCAAGTTTCCTTTTTTCATTATTTATTAATCAACTCCTTTTTAGCTGAATTCAGTTTTTAAATATTATTACATGAATTTATTTATTCAATAATTTATTCCCTTAATAGAATTTTATCAATTTCTTCAAAACTGCTACAGCCTTGAGCTATGATTGTTCTTTTATTCCCTTTTTCAAGAATAACTGTTGGAAAACTGTCTACCCCCAATAACACCATCCACACATTGTATCCATAACGTAATATATTTTATTTTTCATGTCTTATACCTCCTAAAATTTCCAATTATATCATTATAGTTACATAAAGAAGAAATGTCAATAGTTTTTTATTCCTATTCTTCCGTTTATGTCATAAAGGAGACATTTAAGAATATTTGGCTTGTATTGTATCTTTTTATGGGTTAAAGTTTAGATAAAGCAGGTTAAGTGACATATAATGAGGGGGAATTAAATTGTTAGAGGTGAAAAATCTTACTAAAAAGTTTAAAGATTTTACAACAGTAGATGGAGTTTCGTTTGTTGTTAATAAGGGAGAAATACTAGGGTTAATTGGAGAAAATGGAGCTGGAAAAACAACTATAATGAGAATGCTTGCAACTATGCTTAAGGTAACAGAAGGGGAAGGAAAGATTTCAGGACATGATTTAGTGAAGGAGCCTGAGAGCATTAGAGGAGAAATTGGGATTTTATTTGGTGGAGAGGTTGGCCTATATGACAGGCTTACAGCAAGAGAAAATATAATGTATTTTGCCCAATTGAATGGTATGAGGGTTTGCGATGCAAAAAAAAGCATAGAAGAGCTTGTACGAGAACTTGAAATGAGTGAATTTATAGATAGAAGGGTAGGTAAATTCTCAAGAGGTATGAAACAAAAGGTAGCAATTGCAAGAAGTATTGTCCATAAGCCTTCAGTTATGTTATTTGATGAACCAAGTACTGGCCTTGATGTCTCTGCAACAAGGCTTATTCAAGATTTTATATTTAAGTGTAAGTCAGAAGGTAAGGCTATAGTTTTTTCAAGTCACAGTATGGTAGAGGTTGAAAAGCTTTGTGACAGAGTTGTAATAATCCATAAGGGAAAAGTTGTGCAGCAGGGAACAATAACTTCATTAAAGGCTAAATATAATAATGAAGATATGGAAGATATTTTTGTGAAACTTATAGGGGGTAGCCATGAACAAATTAGTTAGTGTAATATTACTAAAGGAACTTAAAGATATGCTTCGTGATAAAAAGACAATAATAGTAAGTTTGCTTATTCCTCTTTTGTTAATGCCAGTACTTAGTTTTATTATGGGAAAAACTATGAATAGTGCTCAGGATGATGTTAATCAAAATACGAAAATTGTAATGTCAGACACGGGCAGTAGTAACCTTGGTAAAATATTAAAAAAAGATAAGTCTATAAAATTTATAAGTGGCACTGATGGACAAGAAGCAGTAAAGGATGGAAAGGCACTACTCTTTGTTGAAATACCAAAGGATTTTGACACTTTTATTTCAAAGGGTAACAATTCTGGTATAAAGATTTTTTATGATAATACAAGTCAAAAATCATCGATTGCACTAAGTAAGGTAACTGTTATAATAGATGAATTAAGTAAAGAAATAGTGGGAACTAGATTAACAAAAAGGAATATTGATATAAAGATATTAACACCAATAACAGTTGCTAAAACAAGTTTTCAAAAGGAAGAAAATGCAGAAGGCCTAATAATACTCGGAATGCTTATTCCTATATTCGTGCTACTTTATAGTGCAACAGGAACTATTGCAGCAGCCACAGACTTAGGGGCGGGTGAGAAGGAACGTGGAACACTTGAACCGCTTTTAACTACCAAAGCTGGAAGGCATTACATATTAACAGGAAAACTCTATGCAATAACAATAATGGGCTTTATAGTATCAGTATGTTCGATGATTGGTCTTATAGTTTCAATGAAAATTCCTGGTGGGATGTTTGGAAATGGAAGTTCGGCAATTAGTTTAGGATATAAAGCAATTGCTCTTATTGGATTAATAACAATAATAACAACAATGTTTTTCGGTGCACTTGAACTAGCTGTAAGTATATATGCTCGTTCTTTCAAGGAAGCTCAAACTTATTTGACACCATTTTCAATTGTTCCTATATTTGCTGCTTATGGTACTATGTATATGGACGCAAAAAATATACCTTTTCTTTATTTTAACATACCACTACTTAGTGTAAGCTCAGTGGTTAAGGAACTTACAAGTGGAATTTACAATTATGGTCATATAGGAATAACGATAGCATGGTCTATAGTTTATACAATAGCAGCTATTATTCTAGCAAGACATATGTTTAATAAGGAAAGTGTAATATTTAGATCTTAATAATTTAAACTATTATATTTTATAAGATAAAAATCAAGTAACAAGAAGGAATCAAGAAATATGATAAGCTCCTGTAATTAGGAGCTTATCATATTTTTCTTTTTTTTATCAGTTTTATTTGAATAAAGTAACTAAGGATCTCTGCTATTAAAGCTAAGATATTTCCAAATGCAACTATAGATATATAACCTATAATACTGGTTAAATCGTTCCAACCTGGGGAAGTATTGACCAGTACTACATAAAACATATAAAGGATACCCACTATGGTACAAAGTGTGTAAACTATGAAGAAAATCCGTTTGCCGAAAAAAGCACCTATACATGGGAATAAACCCGAGCCCATGGATATTACAAGTAAACCCAATATAGGTCTAACTAATAGTTCACTGCCAAGCATAACTCTAGTTGTAAGTAAACCCAAAAATATTATTATTGTATAAAAAATAAAAACCCAAAACCACTGTATTGATCCCTTTTGCGGTAAAATGACTACCCCTCCTTTAAGTTTAAAGAGTTAACACGCCACACTTATTTTTATTTTAGCATAATTTATTAGAAGCTAGGTACTATACTTTATAGTATAACATTTAAAACTGCATAATTTATCATTGCGTAAGTACTATTGTGTTTTTGTAATTTACAATAAAAGCTTCACCTTTTTTCATTAAAATATGACCAGAACTATAAGGCTTACCCTCCACTGTTATATAAACTTTTTTCACCATATAATAATCACCCAACGTATTAGTAATGCATTGAAGTATTTGACTTTCGTAAGTACTGCCAGCATTCATTTCCTGTGTGAATTCTTTTGAAAAGTCCAGGTATACCATATTATCTTTATTTAAATAAAGACTCCTTATTCTTGTGTTAGCACTAATTAATTTTCCTAAATTCTTCTTTGGAACTTCTCTTAAATAGTTCTCAAATATTTTTTTTGTTATATCATTTGTATAAAAAGAAAGCTTTTTATCTGTAACATAATTCATACCGTCATTTCCATTTGGATAGTAAAATTTAACAGTTTGAACAAGAGGTGAATTTTTCTCTATTTTACCTAATGAAGAACTTACTTTACCATTATTTGAGTACAATGTCTTAACTAATCCTATATTAGCTGCATAATAATCTTTTTCTGTGACTTCTTTTCTAACAGTTGTGACCTCTATACATTCATAATTAGCTAATGGAGTTTTTATAGTGGCTTTAACGTTTGTTATACTTCGGTTGCTACCATCTTTCAATGTCCAAGAAGTACCTTTAGTAAGTGGTTGCTTTAGTAAAATTTCGGGGTTATTATTAATTTGAGAAGTAAAATTTTCTCTATAATAAATCTCATTTTGAGAAGAGATAAGTCTTAACTCTCCATCTTTATTTTCGAGTACTTTTATTGCCTCTGTACTACCATTGTTAACTATAATTTGTTCTCGGTTTCCTATTAAATAGTCCACATAGACAGAATAAGTAGAATATTCATTACTATAACCAGTGTAGATATATTTTATGTTTTTTTCAAAAGGATAGTAATCACTTATCTTAGCTGTATAGGAAGTTGCCTTTGAACTCTCAGATTTAGGTGTTGTATTACTTGTATTATCTGAAATTGTACTTTTGCTGATTGGGCCTTTGTCACAACCAGCTAGTAAAACAAATATAACAATAACTAATAAAATGCGAATATACTTTCTCATATAAGCTTATACCCCCGGTTTTTTTATATAAATTTGAAATTATAGTAATATTATTACCATTACTATCAGTTATTATAATACCTCATTTGCTAAATAATGAAATATAAATTAATAAACTGTTGCTATGGTTACTTATGGAAATATGTATTCCTATTAAGGTAAGAATACATAAAAATAATAATATAAGTATAAAAAAGATGATAATAACTTAATTATAGGTTATTATCATCTTTTTCTGATTTTGATTAATTTTGTTTTAATAAAGTATGAAGAAAATCCTTTTACCTAAAAAATTATTCACCCTGTTTATAGACAATTGTAGCTTTATCACTTATAAGATCATATGGAAAAACAGCTCGTCCACCATTTCTGTCTAAGTCTATGCCGTTGTTAAAGTAACATCTCCATACAAATTGTGAACAATAAAATCTATCAGTTGTAGTTTTATTAAAGAAATCAAAGTTAAAGTGTTTGTTAAGTTGAGTATGTCCATATTCAATGGCACCCTTAATAGTTTCTTCATTAGTCTTTGGACGTAGAACGAGAATCTTTTTATATCTAGTTCTCCAGTCATTTTCACGGTTTTCAACATTGTTTTGGTAGACTTCAAGAACCTTTTGGGGATCTGAATCGACCACAGCAGCGTGGGTTGAAATTGAGCCCATCATAATTGCATTTATATCAGTATTTTTATCATCAGTTATTGAAATTAATATATCACCAGGTTTCCCAACAGCTTTTCCTTTAGAATTATATAAGTCCATATCCTTTTCTACTTTTAAATCATTCCAAGTTAAATCTATTTTTACTTGGAATCTTAAAGTAGCTTCTATTTCTTTTCTAATTTCATAAGCTGTGTTTAAAGGTCCTGTAATATCAGTAGTATAACCATAGTTAACAGAATTGATTGTTAAAGGAGCAGCATCTACCTTTAAATAATTTATATTTGCAAATATTAACACAACACTAAGTAAAGATATAAATAATTTTTTTTTCATAAAAAAACCCCCTAAAAATAAGTGCATTTAATATATACACTTTATTTTTTATTTTTCGTTGTCATAAGCTACTTCTTCATATAAAGAAGTTAAATTAAGTATTTCATCAACAGCCTTTTTATAACCGCCTGCTTCTCTGAGCGATTTTCCAATCTTTTTACTGTTTATTTTAAAATCATTGTTTGAAAGAATATTAATTACTGACTGCTTCAATATCTCTTGTGTAACTTTATCTTTTTCAATAACAATACCTGCACCAAGCTCAGCTACTCTATTAGCTACAGCAGGCTGATCAACGAATTGAGGAATAAGAATTAATGGAACATCATAATATAAACCTTCATTTGTACTGTTCATTCCACCATGAGTGATAAACACGTCTGCATGTTTTAAAATCTTAAGTTGAGATACATAATTACGAACAATGAAATTTGATGGGATGGATTTAAATGCTTTAATATCTATATTTTTACCTACAGACATAACAATCTTTACATCCATATTATCAAAAGCTTTAAAGCAATTTTCATAAAACTCAATAGAACCATTAAATATAGTACCTAAAGATATATAAATAACTTTCTTCTTTTCATTATTTTCTAAAGTAAAACTCACATCTTCCTTTCTAGCTGCTATTGAAGGGCCAACGAACTTATAGCTTTCATCAAAGCTTTCACCACAAAGTTGAAAATATTTAGAAGTATATACAATATTAATCATGCCTTTTGCAGAAACTGCAGTAACTATACTAGGACAAGTTATACCATATTCTTGTTTAAGATTTTTCACAAAATTCATATATTCAAAAGAATTGAGAAGCTTTTGTATATTAGGTCCAAATTTTTTGATTTGTTCTGATAAACAATTTGTTCTTTTGTTTGCAGCGAAAGTTGTAATAGAACAAATTGCAGGTATTTTAAATACTCTTCCTACTTCATTACCTAACATAAATGCTGAGTCATAAACAATGTAGTCAAATGTTTCATTTAAATTAAATAGAGTCTCAACTATATTTTTAAATGTACCAATAACTTTTAATAATGGATCATTATTTTCTGAATTTAAGTTTCCATTAAATAAATTTTGTACATCAAATGAATTCTTATAACCTATAAATTTAGCTCCTGTCTTTTCTATTTTATTTCTAAACTCTTCACCGGCAATATAAGTAACTTGATCTCCTCTGACTATTAATTCTTTAACTAGACCTATAGTAGGGTTAACGTGTCCCTGACCGCACATATTTACAAATAATGCTTTTTTCATTTTTATCAGTCCTTTTGCTTTTGTTTTATATTAGTACATTAAATTAAATGTATAATATTTATAAATTATAAATGTTTTTATTTGCCAATAGCTATTTCTTTATATAGGTCACTAAAGTTATCATTATCTTTTAAAGTTTGAAGATATTTCATAAATGGGACTTTTAAGGCATCTCTTTTTAAAGCAAACTCTACTGTCGCCTCAAGAAAACCTAATTTATCTCCAACGTCATATCTACGTCCTTCAAATACGTATGCATACATATCTTGTTGTTTAATTAATGTTTTTAGAGCATCAGTTAATTGAATTTCGTTGCCAATGCCAGGTAGCGTTTGATCTAATATATCAAATATATCTGGAGTTATTATGTATCTGCCAAGTATAGCTATATTTGATGGCGCATTGTCCACTTTAGGCTTTTCAACTAGGTTATTTACCTTGTATACTTTATCACTAATTTGAACTCCATCAACAATGCCATATTTATCAACATTTTCGGGGGCTACCTTTTGAACCCCTAGGATTGTAGTATTCTTTTTTTCATAACAATCCATAAGTTGTTTTAAACAGGGGGTTTTAGCATCAACTATATCATCACCGAGCATTACAGCAAAAGGTTCATTATCTACAAAAGTTCTTGCACAATTTATAGCATGCCCAAGTCCTTTTGGTTCTTTTTGTCTTATAAAATATATATTTACCATGTTTGATATACTTCTAACCTGTTTAAGAAGAGCATTTTTATGTTTATTTTCAAGTTCTAGCTCAAGTTCTACTGATTTATCAAAGTGATCTTCAATAGACTTTTTATTTCTTCCTGTAATAATTAATATTTTTTCTATGCCAGAAGCAACAGCTTCCTCTACAATATATTGAATTGTGGGCTTATCAACTATAGGCAACATTTCTTTAGGTAGTGCCTTTGTTGCGGGTAAAAATCTTGTTCCAAGTCCTGCTGCTGGTATAATAACTTTTTTAACTTTCATATAATATATCTCCTAACACTAATTCAAATAGTTTTTACGATGTGTTAATGATAGTTTCTAATTACAACTAATGAAGTTTATCAGAACCAATATCATTAATTTCTTGCCTTTTTACTCCATTAAATAACACTTCCAAAAATACATTCATCCTATTCCCCCCATCGGCAGGTAGATTTTCAATATACAAATCGAACAGCATACTTCTTGCAATGCCTAAAATAGTACTGGAAATTTGTTTAACTTCATCTTCGGTATACTGCTTAAATTCTTTATTTAAAATCCCATATTTAATTATTTCCTTAATTAATTCGTGTTCTTCAGTGTCGTAGCTAGTCCTTATTTTAGTTTTAAGCTCAATGTCCTCTTTTAGTTCGTATCGTACAATATCATATAGGTTAGCATATTTTTTTATTTCAGAACTATATTCAAGTAAATATTTTCTAAGTTTGTCTTCTGCTTTTTTTTCTTTATTTATAACTTCCTTAGAGTTTTTAACTATACATTTAGCAAGTCTTTCCATTACAATAAGAAAAATTTCTTGTTTATTAGTATAATAATAGTAGACAGTGCTTTTTCCTTTGCCAACTGATTTAGCTATATCTTCCATTGATGTTTTTTTCAAACCCCACTTCTGGAAAAGTACGGATGCTGATTCAATTATTGTTTCTCTTATTATTTGCTCTTTGGTATTTTTCATCTTGTATTAGTCAACCTTTCTTTATTTTGGTCGTTTAGACTAAAAACGTTTTATAGTACATATTATAGAACCACCGTAAATGTTTGTCAATAAAACCTATATAAGTTTATAAAGATACTTTTTTAATTAAAGTTTTCTTTTAATCGACAAAATCAACTCTTCACAATTATTGTAAGAGAAGTTATACTTAAGGGGGGAAATCTAAATATAACTCTAGTTAAAAAAACATACATTTTAGGTAAGATGCATAATCAAAGACAAACTAGGTATATTATTATATATATGTTATAATAAGAATATAAATCTGAATATTTTGAAAGCTTTAGAAAAAATTCAACGGAATGCTTACGCACTCTTATCCATTGAAAAATAAATTTAAGACTTTTAATAGTGTATAAGGTAACTATTCACATGATGGATAGTGTTAACTAACCTATGA
Source organism: Clostridium frigoris (assembly GCF_018861865.1). Classification (GTDB taxonomy): domain Bacteria; phylum Bacillota; class Clostridia; order Clostridiales; family Clostridiaceae; genus Clostridium_AD; species Clostridium_AD frigoris. Next base: position 89 of record NZ_JAHLDV010000019.1, on the reverse strand, counting down.
AAAAACTAGATTGAAAATTTTAAGATTTAAATTGTACTTTGAAAAGTGAAAATATATCTAAAAGGAATGAAACATTAGTTTTGTTATCA
>NZ_JAHLDV010000018.1 GCF_018861865.1 Clostridium frigoris | reverse complement strand
TGTTTGCTATGCCTATTTTTATTACTAACTGCTCTCTTAACACAAAAATTATAGTTCGATATTACTTCATACAAATTCAAGTTTTACATATTAGTTTCCGTGACTACTCAAATCATCTATTTCATCATAAACTTGAACTTGATTATATTTTGGATTTAATTGGATATAGAATATAGCTACTGAAACAGCAAGTATTCCGAATCCAACAAGCGTAAATGACGTAAATGCTGCAATTGAAAAACCAACTAAGAAGAATGGCATTAAGTATTTTGCTTCCATCATGTTAATTACCATAGCATAACCAACAACAACGATCATTCCACCAGCAATCTGTAATCCTCTTGTTATAGGTAGAGGTATTGCTGCTAGCATAGCAGTAACTCCACTAGTACCAGCTACAGCTGCTACTAGTGCTGCTGGAATTGCAATACGAAGACCTTGCAATAGCAATGCTCCAAAATGAGCAATTTCTATGGCTCTAAAATTACTGTCTTCAGCATATTTATCACAACGATGTTGAAAAAATATTGTTATAGTCCTAACAAATATCGTTAGAACTTGCCCAGCTGCTGCGATTGGAATTGCAATTGCTATACCTGTCCCAATTGGCTGATTACCTGTTATTACCAAGATAGTTGCAATAACACTAGCAAGTGCACTATCTGGTCCCATAGCGGCCCCAACGTTCATCCAACCTAGAGCTAAAAGTTCTAATGTACCACCTAAAATAATTCCTGTTTTCATATCCCCTAGGACAAGACCAATTAAAGTACACGCTATAATCGGTCTGTGTGTTTGCATACTATCAAGCACACTTCCCATGCCTGTTATCATAGCGACAACAAGTACTAAAATAAATTGAATAGTAGTCATAAATAACCCTCCTTTTAAATTTATAAATCCTTTATTTTACTCATTACATCAATTTTCGAATCACTTGCAATTTTTCTTAGTTCAAGTTCAATTCCCAATTCATGTATTTTATTTAAGGCATCAACATCTTCAGGTCCAAGAGAAACTGCACCACTTATCTGTGTTCTTCCAGTTTTAAAACACATTCCTCCAAGATTTACCGATTTCATAACCATACCACCTTCAATAAGTCTTAAAACATCTCCAGGATTTACACATAATATTAATGCTTTAAAAGAATCATATTTTGGGTTTTTGTAAACCTCTAGTACCTTGTCAATAGGTAATACATACGCTTTTACTCCTGGAGGTGCAACTTTTAAAAGTAATGTTTTTCTTAATTTATCTTTAGCAACCTCATCACTACACACAAATATTTTATTACACTTTGTTTCTTTTACCCATATACTTGCAACTTGACCATGTATTAATCTGTCATCTATCCTCACAAAGTTTATTTCCATTTTTAATTCCTCCCGTTAATATTATAATAATTCTTCATCATCTGGCTGAGAAAGAACTTCTCTTAATGATTTTATTCCTTCAGCTCCTGCTTTTTTACCTATACTAACTAGCTCTTCAAGGTTAGAACACTCTCTAGATCCATAAATTTCAAGTAGCATCGGCAAATTAATACCAGTAAGAACATCCATGTTATCGTTTTCTATTACTATTTTACTTGCTGCATTAAATGGACTTCCTCCAAACAAATCCACTAAAAAAAGTATTCCGTCTTTACAATCTAATTTTTCTGATTCGCTTTTATACTTTTCTACAAGATCTTCAAGTCCTTCACCTGTCTCAAAAGTAACTGATGAAACATTTTCTTGTTTGCCAAATATCATTTCAGATGATCTCAATATTTGTTTTGAAAAACTTCCATGCGTTCCAACAATAATAGCTACCATGTTAACTCCTCCATTTCCTAATACAATTTTTTACTTAACACTTATTACTAGAGCAATTACCCCTAAACAATAATATTGTATAATTATATTTTATTACAATAAAAATGTTTTTTATCAATTACTTAAGCTATCTTATTCAAATATGATAACGTTATCAATTAAGGGTTAATGATCTATGTCTTAAATATATTATGAACTAATTTTACATTCACTTCACCTACATTTTGTCATTTAAATCATGACAATTGTCACCTGTAATGTTACATTTGTCATTTAGGCTTTTATGACTATATTATTTCAAAGCAAATAAAATTTTATAAAAAAAATATACCCATAGCTTTATGGGTACACCAAATTTGACTTATTAATTAGTTTTACAGGTACGTTTATATCTTTTTCAATTTTTATTCCTTTTAACTTTTTTAAAGCAGTATTTGCAGCACTCCTTCCAATCATATCTGGAGATTGAGAAACAGTTGCTGTGAGTTTACCTTTTCCAATCATCGCTATTGCATCATCAGATCCATCAATTGAATAAATATATGCTTTATTATCTATTTTATTGTTTTCAAAGGCTGCAATAACACCTAAGGCTGTTGGATCATTAAGACACATAACAGCATCTATGTGTTTATTTGTTTTAACTATACTATCCATAACTTCCATAGCAAGTTCAAGTTGACCATTTGAAGTCTTCCTAGCAATAATCTTAATTCCACTATATTTCTTTATTATATCCTCAAAACCTTGAATTCTTTGAATAGCTGATTTAGCAGTTGGATGTTCAATAATAACAACATTTCCTTTGCCCTTTAACTTCACTACTAAATCTTTCGCGCATAACACTCCTGCATTATAATTTTCAGAGGCCACCGTACAATCAACTAGATTATCATCAAAAACAGGAGAATCAATAACTATAACAGGTATTTTAGCTTTTTTTGCAGCTATTAATGCTGGCTTTATTCCTTTCCAATCTACAGTATTTAAAAATATAATATCAACTTTTTGAGCTATAAGATCATCAACTTGAGATATTTGTTTTGAAACTTCAAGCTGTGCATCAAGTGAAATGAGTTTTCCATTTTGAGCCTCGACAACCTTTTTTATACCCTCATTAAGCTTAACACAATATGCATTGTTCATATTCATATAGGTTGCACCAAACTTTAATTTTTTTTCTCCAAAAGGGAAATCTTTATTAAAGCTCATAAACACACTGAGTACACCCAAAAATAAAATCATGAAAATAATTAAGATTATTGCAATAATTTTTTTAGACATTTACTTCCTCCTAATATTTGTCTAAGGTTTAAGATATGTATTTAATTTATAATTCAGCTTACTTAATGTTTCTTGTACGTCTCCTCCACTATTAATTAATTGAAATATATCTTTATCCGCAATATCCATACTTGCCTCATATTTATGAAAACTTGGAGTTACAATAGATTGTTCTACTACTTCACTTAAAACCTTCTTATTAATAAAATTTTTTCCTTCTAAATTGTACTTAGAGAGTTCTTTGTCAGTTTCCTTTGATTCCACTACATCTTTTAATACGGGCATCCCATGAGAATATTTAAATACATCCAATTGAACATCTTTATCATTAGTTAGAAATTTCAAAAATTCCCAAGCTTCTTTTTCATGTTTTGTTCTTGAACTTATTCCCATAAGTAAACTATTAAGCTGTCCAGCATTTTTACCCTCTGGTCCTTTAGGTAATTTTATGCATTCCCATTCAAATTGTCCATATTTGATTACCTTATATGGATATACGTTATACGCTCTATATGTTGAAAATGGAAAAGGTTTAAAGGCAACGTTACCATTATCAAAATCTTTTAGGCTTACTACATAATTTTGATTTAACTTATTAAGCTTTATAATAAAATTTATTGCCTCCTTAACACCATCATTATCAAATATAGCTTTGTTTCCATTTGCGTCAAAAAGCTTTTGACCATTAGTATAAACAGCTTGTTTCCAGTCAAATCCTACAGCTCCAAATTGATCTATCTTACCATCTTTATTTTTATCTATGGTTACTTCCTTACATATCTTGTAAAAATCATTCCAGGTCCAATCCACACTAGGTAACTTTATACCTTGTTTTTTTAGCAAAGTTTTATTTACAAACATCAATTCAGGATCAACTTCCTTTGCAATTGCATATTGAGAATCTTTATATTTTCCTGACTTTATTGCAGTTCCATACTGCTTAGATAAATCTAAAGTTTTATCATTTTTGATTAAATTATTTAGATTCGTAAGTTCTCCAATAGATGCAAAAGTATTAAAATCACCAGGTAAAACGCAAAATAAATCTGGCTCAGTTCCTTTTAATATTCTTTGAGATAATTGCTCTGAGTAATCAGTTTTTAAAATACCACTTTTATATTTAACCTTTATATGAGGATTCGCCTTTTCAAACTTACATATTGCATCATCTAAAGCCTTATAAGATTGAAAGTCAGGTACATCATACATACTTCCAACAAATGTACCAAACTCTAATACTACCGTTTTATTTGTACATTTATAATAAGCAAAACAAACAGATATTATTATTGCTATAATTAGAAATATAACAAACCTAGACAGAATTACTTTTGCTATTCTAATTTTCAATCTTTTTCAGCTCCAATCTAGATTGAATTGCAAATATAGCTATTTGAGTCCTATCTCTTAAGTTTAGTTTACTTAAAATATTACTTATGTAATTTCTAACAGTCCCCTCACTAAAATTAGTTTCAAAAGCTATTTCCTTGTTTGACATCCCCCTCCCTATTAATTTCATTATTCGGAGTTCGTTTTTACTTAAATTACTAAATTCTAACTCATCTACATTTATTTTATAGTCCATCTTATCGTCCTCATGGAAAAATTCAACTACCTTCATTGCAATATTAGGGTTTATAAGAGCCCCTCCATTAAATACAGTTCTAATAGCCCCCACTAGTTCTATAGAAGAGAGACCTTTTAACAGATAGCCGCTTGCCCCATATTTTAGAGCATCAAATATATATTCATTATCATCAAAGGTTGTAAGTACTATAATCTTTATTTGTGGTAAAATTTTTTTAATAATCTTTATACACTTTACTCCATCTATTTCGGGCATACGGATATCCATTAAAATTATATCAGGAATTAATTTTTCAGCTAATCTAACAGCTTTTTTGCCATCCTCAGCAAGACCTACTATTTTTATATCAGATTTATTTCCAAGGATTATTTCAAGACTTTGCCTTATAAGTTCTTGGTCTTCTGCTATTAGTATTTTAATCATTTTTTGATTTCCTCCTTATAGGTAGGTTTGCAGAAATAATAAATCCTCCTGCGCTATTCCCAGCAAAATTAACTTCTCCCCCTAGCATATTTACTCTCTCCTCAATATGCCTTAATCCAAAACCTTCTTTAATTTCACCAACTCCTATTCCATCATCAATTATTTTGATTTGCAAATTATTTTCTGCAAATTCTAAACCCACAATAATTTCACTTGCCTCTCCATGACGCACTGCATTTGTTATTCCCTCTTGAACTATTCTATAAACAGTTTCCTCTTCATCCGCTCCCATTTTAGGAGCTTGTCCTGTAATTTGAATCTTTACCTTAGTATTTGTACACTCATTTATATCTTCAGACAACTTAGAAATTGCTTCAATTAGCGAAAATCTTTCAAGTGCATCTGGTCTTAGCTCATTCATAGATCTTCGAACATCTAAGAGTCCTTTTCTTGCAAGTTCTGATATTTTCAACATCTGGATCTTCATCTTACTAATATTGAATTCCGATAATTCTATACATGCCTCCAGACCAATAGCTATAGCCGTAAGCGTATGTCCAATAGTATCATGAATTTCCCTTGCCAATCTATTTCTTTCCTTAATTTTAGCTGCTTCTTGAGATTTTCTAGCGTAATCTTGTAATTGAATATTTATAACTTTTAATTCTTCTGAAGATTTGTATACCTCGCCATATAGCTCAGAAATTTTCTTGTTTTCATCCTTCGCACTTTGTATAACTTGAATCATAAACAATATAAAAATAATTTCATTCGTAGAATTAAGTATATTTTTAATACTATAATAATAAATTCTTTGCAATGATGTATAGTACTGAGCATAATCATTTATATTAAATATATTAACTTTAATAGACAAAATATTATAGTCAAGTATTATATAAATAATAATTATAACTAAAATGAAGACACTTTTTCTTTTTTTACCATCAATATAAGTAACTATATTAGCTATTGCTATAAATAATATTCCTTTATAATCCATATTAAGATAACCCATTATTAAAATGCATAATAAAATGTCATAAATGCAAAAAATATATAGTACGAATTGATTTTTCATAAAAAATTTTTCTCGAGCAATAACACCTAAACTAAGCATAAATAAAAGCAACATAGCAAATACAGGCATCTTCCATGCAACTGTGGGAACAGTTCTGATTTTTTCAATAAATTCCCTTGCCATGCTATTTTCACATATAAGACCTATTGTATTAGAACTAATTATAGACATAAATACAATCATTAAAAAATTTATAACAAACAATGTAATCCTAGTTATAGATGTATTTTCCCACCTTTTTGTATCTACTTTCACCATAATTTTACCCCCGTAACAATTGTTTATCCTTTTATTAAGTCTTCTAATACGGCTTTTATAATGTTTCAATATCCTACCTTGATTTACAATGTTACACTTTTATTGTAACACCTTATATTAGTTATTTCCACAAAAAATAATTGCATATAAGTGATAATTCATAATTTTCTTTCTAACTCAAAAAAGCACCTAATATAATATTATTAGATGCTTTTTAATATTTAAAAATGGAATAATTTCTTAAGACATAACGAATTTTTCTATAGCCGCAGCTACACCATCATTATCGTTTGATAAAGTTACGTAATCCGCATATTGTTTAACTTTGTCTGGAGCATTCCCCATAGCAACTCCAATACCTGCAAATTCAATCATATCGATATCATTATAATTATCACCCATAGCAATTACCTCTGATTTTTGTATATTAAACTTTCTCATCAAAATCTCTATAGCTGAAGTTTTTGAAACATTATTGGGCATTATTTCTAGATACGTAGGCTTTGAAGGATATACATTTAAACCGTTTGAGTGAATACTTTTAATTTTTGCATCCAATAATTTTATATCATTAGGCTTTCCCATACATAAAATTTTATTAGGTCCTGAATTTTCACATTCCCATTGATTAAACAAGTCAGTAAACCCCTTAATATTTGGCGATATATTAGTTATTTCGCTCTCCTGTTTTGCCCAATCATCTAACTCTTCAACATACCATTCATCGCCTTTATACAAACTCATATGCACATTTAATTCTTTAGCAAAACTATATGCCCTCTTCACATCTGAAGTTGCTATACCGCTATTTGATAAAATATTAGCTTTTTCATCTATAACTAAAGCCCCACTATAGCAAATAATTGGTTCATTTATATTAAGCTCTTTTTGCAAAAATAATATTCCCTTTGGCATTCTTGCAGACACTAGTATTACTGGAATTTGTTTTACACTCGCAACTATTCTGATTATATCATTTGTATTTTGTGAAATCTTATGTTGTGAATTAAGTAATGTACCATCAATATCTAAACATATCATTTTAATTTTATTCATAAATTATATTTCACACTCCTTATTCTATAATATCTAACTCAATATTATGCTCTCTAATAATGTCTAAATATAAAGTTGGTGGCAAACAATCAGAAATAATGATATCTATTTGATCCCAGTTTAATCCTTTGTAATAGGTAGTTTTCCCATATTTATAAAAGTCTGCAAGCAAAATCACCTTATCAGATTGTTGTGCGGAGGTTTGTTTGATAAAAGCATCTTCCTTGTTGGCGTAATAAATTCCATCAACCGTTATGGCAGCTGCGCCTAAAAAAGCAATATCAAAATGAATTCCAGAAAGCGAATTCTTACAGTCTATATCATAAAAAAAGCGATTATTTTTATTAAGAGAGCCACCAATACAATAAGCAGAAACCTGTTCATTTTCTGAAAGTATCTCAATATTATCAAGAGAGTGAGTAAATACTGTAACGTTTTTGTTTAGTCCTTTTGCTAGGTAACTTACAGTTGTAGATACATCGAAAAAATAATGTTCATTTTCACTAATATACATTAAAGCTCTTTTGGCTATTTCTTTTTTTTCCCCTGAATGTGCTTCAAGTCGTTGCCTGTAATTTCGAATTGTATCTATTAAACCAGGCCGAGTAATCCCTCCATGAGTACGAATTACAGTACCTTTATCTACAAGTTTCACAATATCTCGCCGCGCTGTATCCCTTGATATAGCAAACATCTTACATATTTCATGAACAGATAGGTTATTTGCATAATCTAAGTATTCAAGTATTTTTACAAGCCTCTCTTCTTGATACACATAATCACCTCTAAAATAATTATAAGTATATGTAAGTATTTTGTCAATATATTAAGTATATGTAAGTATAAAATATTAATGCCCTAGTTATGTGAACACAACTAAGGCATTTAAATTTAATTTTTAGTGATTAGTTCAATAAAACAACCTCCCACTTTCCATTATTATCTTTTAGAACATTTATATTTACTAATCCATCTTTATTAAAGTCACACGTAAATTCATTACTAAGAGTACTTTTGTTGTTTTTATCTTCAAATTCAACTTTATAAGTACAATTTTTCTGCACACCCATATCAAAATAACAATGCTGATTCTGCTTCAAATCATTACCAATAATTTCACTCTTGCCAACTCTTTGAATTGCTATATTACTAATGATTTCAGAACTTTTATTTCCTATAATGAGATTATTTTTAATATTTTTTTCACCACAAGCAGATATGAAAATTGCAGTAATTATGCAACCCAATAAAATTATATATGGTATTCTTTTCACCTTAAATCACTCCTTGAATTAAATCATTTCCCTTTAGATAATACCTTAAGTAATAGTTTAGATATAAAATATCCAATAATAGTGAAAATAACAAACCCAATCCCAAATCTTCTTAAATGATCACTCCCAAAAATAGCACCAGCCAAAAGCCCAGAACATATAGCAACGCCCCATATAAATACAGGTTCTAAATTTTTAAAGACTATTAGTCTTAAATTATATTCTATGTTTCTCTTTTTATAGGCAACATAAGCTAAAAACAAAAATAAACAAGTTAATAGAAAAAGTACTAATAACTTTGATTTATAATAACGATAATAATAAAACGTGCCTGCCACTTCATTTATTGTTATATTAACAAAGTTTTGCTGAGGTAAATTATAGCTATAAATACTTAACCAAGTGTAAAGTTTATCAAAAATCATATATCTGCCTTGAATATATCCATAGCTTCTTACAGTTAAATTCTGTACTACCATTGTTATAAATAAGGGTACCACAAGGATTATTCCACCTACTATAGTAGAGACTATGCTATTTCCCATTACTGCCTGAATAAGCATCAGAAAAGTGAAAATGCAAATATACTGGAATGTGTCCATAAAAAACCATCTAATTATATCAGAATATGGACTTAACGCTCTATCAATGCCTTTAATGTTTGCAAAATAAAATAGGCTTAGAAATACATATGTTACTAGAAAACTTATTAGTAAACCTGATACTCCAACAAACCATTTATTAATTATTATTTCTTTCCTTGTAAAGGGCATAGAAGCCATAAAGCCTTGAGTTTCACTAGTTTTTTCACCTATAAATAAAGTTATGGCGAGCAATATTATAACAAATAACATTATAAAAATATAGCCATCTTGTGAATAAAGCCCATTATTAAACCAATAATGACTATCTACTTCTCCTTGAACTTTTTTGTAATTTAACGCCCACATAACCCCATAACCCTTAGTGATTAAAATCATAGCAATAGTTAAAAGTGTTACCCAGCGTACGTTTATCCATTCCTTATAGAAAAGAGCCTTATTTACAATCTTATTCATTTTTATCCTCCTCTTCTACGAAATATATAAACATATCCTCGAGACTCATATCTACAATTTCTATAAATTCAGCGCCCATGTCATAGAGGTTTTTTTCAAGATCTTTCGAGTAATTTTTAGTAATTATATAATTCACCCTACCTATAGTTTCGACCTTAATTACACCATTAATAGAAGCTAATCTCTCATTTATATTAGCTACATCTTTAAACATCACTTGAAGTTTTTTCATACTATTCTTAGCGTCTTCCATAGAGCTTTTAAGTTTTATTTCGCCATTTTTGATGATCGCGATACTATCACATATTCTCTCAATATGATCCAAATGATGTGATGAAATAAATACAGTTACATCTCTTGATGCTACTTCATCCACAATAATAGACATTATTTCTTTTTTAATCACCGGATCAAGTCCAGATGTTGGCTCGTCAAGTATTAATATATCTGGCTTTATGCTTAAGTTTAAAAGAATAGAGGTTCTCATCTTCATACCTTTGGAAAGTTCTCGTACTCTGCGGTTTACAGGGATTTTAAATTTTATATTAAGTTCATCAAATCTCTCTTGTGAAAAATTAGTATAAGTTTTCTTATAAAATTCTAAGAGCTCCTTTACTTTAAAAGATGAAAAGAATTGATTCTCATCAGACACATAACCTATCCTCTGTTTTATTTTGTTATTATCGAAAACTTCTTCACCATCTATTAAAATACTACCTTCATTAACTCTGTAAATACCAGTTAGGCATTTAATAAGAGTAGTTTTCCCAGCACCATTTTCACCAATTATTCCAAATATACTTCCCTTATTTACATGCAAATCTACATTTTTTAAAATGTATTTATCATCTATCTTTTTGCTCATATTTTTTATATCTATCAAGCTAACACCCCTATTTTAGTATTTCTATTCTAATCATTTCCTTTTAGATAATACATTAAGTAATACTTTAAATATAAAGTAGCCTATAATGGTAAAAACAACAAACCAAATTCCAAACGAATTTATGCTTTCCCCCGCAAAAATAGATCCACCCAAAATGCCTAAACATATAGAAATGATGATTATAAACACAGGTTCTAAATTTTTAAAGACTATTAATCTTAAATTATACTCTAAGTTTCTCTTTTTATAAGACACATATGCTAGGTACAAAAATAAGCAAGTTAATACAAAGAAAATCAATAATTTTGATTTATAATTTGTATAATAAAAAGTCCTATACATCTCCTTGCCACTATTTGATTCTGTATTAACCCAGTTCTGCTGAGTTATATTATACATATAAATACATAACCATTTGGTAACTTTACTCGAAAAGAGCCTTGTTGATTGGATAGCCTGGTATTTTAAAGCTAATGAGTTTAAAAATAATGGAACTACAAGTACTACTCCACCTACTATGCTAGAAACTATGCAATTTCCCATAATGGATTGTGCAAACATCATAAAAGTAAAAATGCTGATGTACTGGAAGGTATCCATAAAAAACCACTTAACTATATCAGAATATGGATTTAATGCTATGTCAAGGTCGTTAATATTTGCGAGATAAATCAGGCTTAAAATAATAAATGTTACTACAAAACTTATAAGTAAACTTACCACTCCAACAAACCATTTATTAAGAATTATTTCTTTCCTTGTAAATGGCATCGAGGCTATAAACCCTCCAGTTTCACTTGTTTTTTCACCTAAAAACAAAGTTATGGCAAGTAATATTACAAGAAATAACATAAGGTATAAATAAACATCCTTGACATATAGTCCATTATTGAACCATCTATCAGTCCACACGGTGCCATTAAGTCTCATAGAGGTTTTATTATGATTTAGCTCTGTTATAACCCCATCAACCTTAGCATAGAAAAGTATAATAATAGTCAAAAGTGTTACCCAGCGTACATTTATCCATTCCTTGTAGACAAGGGCCTTATTTATACCTTTACTCATTTTTATCCTCCTCCTCTACGAAATATATAAACATATCCTCAAGGCTCATATCTACAATTTCTATAAATTCAGCCCCCATATCATAAAGTTTTCTCTCAAGGTCTTTAGTGTAATTTTTAGTAATTATATAATTCACCCTACCTATAGTTTCAACTTTAATCACTCCAGCAATAGAAGATAATTTCTCATTTATATTAGATGCATCTTTAAACATCACTTGAAGTTTTTTTATACTATTTTTAGCATCTTCCATAGAGCTTTTAAGTTTTATTTCGCCATTTTTGATTATTGCGATACTATCGCATATTCTCTCAATATGATCCAAATGATGTGATGAAATAAATACAGTTACATCTCTTGATGCTACTTCATCCACAATAATAGACATTATTTCTTTTTTAATCACCGGATCAAGTCCAGATGTTGGCTCGTCAAGTATTAATATATCTGGTTTTAAACTTAAGTTTAAAAGTATAGAAGTTCTCATCTTCATTCCTTTAGAAAGTTCTCGTATTCTTCGATTTAATGGGATTTTAAATTTAATATTAAGCTCATCAAATCTCTCCTTAGAAAAGTCATTATAGGTTTTCTTATAAAACTCTAAGAGTTCCTTTACTTTGAAAGATGAGAAATATTGATTTTCATCTGATACATAACCTATCCTCTGTTTTATTTTGTTATTATCAAAAACTTTTTCACCATCTATTAAAATGCTTCCTTCATTAACTCTATAAATACCAGTTAGGCATTTTATAAGAGTAGTTTTGCCAGCACCATTTTCACCAATTATTCCAAATATACTTCCTTTATTCACATGCAAATCTACATTTTTTAAAATGTATTTATCATCTATCTGCTTGCTCACGTTTTTTATATCTATCAAATTAATCCCCCCTTTAATATTTCTAATTCCTAAAACTCACTATAAATCTCATTTAATATATCAATTAACGTATCTTTATCAAGACCTATATAATGTGCTTCTATAATTATTTTCTTCATATGTTCTTTAATTTCTTTCATTTTATCTTCGTCCATAACAGGTTTAAAATTTTCTGATACAAATGTCCCTTTTCCCCTTATAACCTGGATTGTCTTCATTCGTTCAAGCTCCATGTATGCTTTACTTATAGTATTAGGATTGACCGTTATAACTGCTGCGAGTTCCCGTACAGAAGGCAGTTTATCTCCTGGTTTTAATATTCCTTTTATTATGTTCTCCTTTACCTTCTCAATAATCTGTTCATAAATAGGTTTACTGCTTCTGCTATCAATATTTATCATAGCATCACCTTCTTTCAGTCCATTAATTTTTTTACTACTTGCATAATGTGCACTATGTGTACTACGTCGTGTAGTACACATATAATATAATGCTTTTTATTTATATTGTCAAGTTATGGTTTAAGATTTAATATTAGGAAATATATTTCCAATATATATTGACATTTTATTAAATAATGTTATTATAATACATAGATTAACTATGTATAGTACATCTATGTATAAGGAGGTTTAAAATGCCAATAAATAAAGAACTTTTAAAAGGAAGTACTGTAATTCTTATTTTAAAACTAATAAATAAAAAACCAATGTATGGGTATGAAATGATAAGAGAAATGGAGGAAAAATCAAAAGGGGTATTTGCATTAAAGGAAGGGACTCTTTATCCAATTCTCCATACATTAGAAGCAAAAGGATTGGTGGAGTCATATTGGGATGAAGGCTGTTCAAAACGTAAGAGAAAATACTATAGGATATTGGAAGCTGGTAAATTATCTTTAAAAGAAAAAGAAGAAGAATGGTCTACCTTCAGATCAGCTGTTGATAATATGTTATTGGAGGCAGTGATATGGGCATAAAAAACAATTCTAAAATTAATGAATATATAGACAATATATGTTTTTATGTGAAATTTAAGGGAGCTCATAAAGAAATAAAAGATGAATTATTATCACACATAGAAGATATCGTAGATGAAAATAATGAAAGAGGATTATCAGAGGTGGAATGCTAATAAGTATATTTAAGAGAAGACATAATAAACTTCTCTTAATTTAAATTTTATAAATATTTAGATCCTATCTATTCCGTTAGTTTAATCTCATACATATTAAGCATTTTCTCAACTTGCATTTGTTGTTTTAATACCCACTCAATCACATTTATGAACTTGTTACCATTTGTAGCTTCTATATATTCTAAATAACTTTGACTAATTTTCTCTAAAAAATCTTTACTTACTCTATCATAAAAAACAAACTCTACATTTAGTCTTTTTAGTTCACGCACTATAAATTTTAATTTACTTTCTAAAGTCTCTCCATAACCTAATGAACAATCTAAATTTTCTCTATACCTTGATGATGCAAATAATGATAATCCATTATCATACAATCTATAAAGTTGTAAAATTCCATTTGATTTATAAAAAGAAAAATTAGTATAATTTCTATCCATTTGCCTTGTAATGACATCAAATATCCCCATTTTTAACACATCAAGTTTGGTTTTTCTAGGTGATGGAATTTTTAGAAATATCTTATAAAAATCTTCAAAACTCCCTTGATCTAACCCAATTAAAGAATTTGCTGGAATTAAGTCTTTAGTTTCATCTATTACTGAGAAACATAACCCATTTGGCAATACTCCTGCTGGCGAACATTCAATACCTAACCGCTTTGATATTTCGTAAACTAATTCTTCTGATATATTATCATATGAATTATTTTGTAATCTTTCTTTAACCACACATAAATTTCCTTTAATTCTTGCTAAGTCCTTATTACATGCTCCATCAATATTTAATTTTGTCTTTGTAGCATTTAAATTTATTAAATCAAAAGAATGGTTTATCACCTTACCATCATCTATGATTATCGATGCCCAAGGTGAGCATTCCTCATAACTTTCATCTTCATAAAATGCTAACCATAGTTTGTCTTTAACGTTTATTCCTCTAGTTGCTACAAAAACCTTAAAATATAAATCTTCTTCATCTTCTTTTAAGGCAAGTGATGTTAGAAACGAATTAAATCCAACTTGACTCACAGGCCTTATTCTATTCATAATCCATTTATTAAGCTCAACAGAACTCATTATATTTTTATTTATTTTATCAAAAAACAAATCTAAATTTATAATTTCCATTGTTTTATTATCTATATCAATTTCAGCAACTGTTTTATCATAATATTTTAGGAAATAGTAATTACTCATAACATATATCACTCCTTTTACAATCATTGTATTTATTTCATATATTATATTTTGTAAAATAAATCAACTTAGTTACGCTTCAGATTTAAAATACAACTGTTGAACCTGCCTTACAATTTTATCTGTTTGGTTTGTAATTTGAGAAATAGAAAATCCTATAAATAATGGAGATGTAATAAATCTAGGTATAACTTTACAAATTATTTTACCCTTCCAATCATAAAAGAAAAGATTGAAACTACTACATTTCACATAAAAATCATTTAATATATAACGAACAATTTTTTGTATATTATCAGCCATTATATCTAATTTATTAATATTATTTATTATAATATTAAATTCAGTAAAATCTACCTTGGGTTTGGTTGAAATATTAAGTACACATCCATCCAACTCGTTAATTACTATTCCCTCAAAATACTCATCCCTTAAAGATTCTTTATAATCTATAGTTTTTAATCCTACAATCTGCATATGTGCATGATTAATAGTCCCACCTGAATAAGGACCATGATTTTTATAAAAAATTACAGATTTAAAATCACCACTTTTATCCATATCAATCCAATGACGAACTCCGAATTTTAACAAGTTTCTCATATATTCTTTATCATACATTGCAATATCAACATCGCAACTACTTGTTTCTATTAAAACTGTCATAAGTGTATTTTCTAATGTAGGAAATTTGTTTTTAACTAAAATAAATGGTCCTTCTTCATCTATAATACCTGTTAATCCCTCTCTGTTACAAAATGGACATGGAGTCTTCTTGTTTTTAATGCTGTTTGGTTTATCTTTACTTATATTTGCTAAAAACTTTAAATATCTGTTAGAACTCATTTTATTCACCTGCTCCAATGTATATTTTTCAATCAAATTTAAAGTTAAATATCATTTTCAGTTTTATTCTTATCTGGCTTGTTTTTAAATCCACCCATTTTTGAGCTTACTTTGGATACTAGTCCTGGCACCATTTGAATGAGATTTTCAAGATTACCTTTGTCTTTTATAGAAAGCATTGTTACATTTCCATCTTTTATAACTAAAATAGCAGTTGGAGTTATCTTAGCTCCTGCACCAAGTCCTCCCCCATTACCTTCGCCATCCTTAATAGTATTCCCTGTTCCGCTACCTGTTCCGCACCCAAATGAAACTGTAATAAGTGGTATTAGTGTTGTTTCTCCAACAATTATTGCCTCACCAACTACTGTTTCTGTCTTTAAGAATCTTTCAAGGTTTGTAAATAATGCATCAGCATTTTCTGTCATATTCATTGTAATTTATTCCTCCTTATATTTTAAATTTAATTGTTTATTTATTTATTACGTAATCATTATTAACTTTACACTTAACAATACACATAAACCATTAATAAGTTTCAGGATTTTTATATTTTTTTAAATATTTTTTCTCTACTATTTTTCTTGAGTATAAATTTTAGTGTTTTTATTATAGCTGATAGCAAAGAAATCTTGCCATGAATATCACACTCGATTTCAATTATTTCATCATCAAATACTGGTTGCAAATTAATATTACTTTTAGGAATAAGACTTGATATTAGAGGTATAATCCCACAAATCATACCCGTAAGTGATGGATCCTCAAATCCGTAAAAACCATTTATTTTGACTATTTTTGGCTTTACGATGTTTATTATATCTTTAAAATAATTTATTAAATCATTTATAAATACCTTCTCGATATAATCCCTTATATTAAAATTACTCCGTTTCTTTTTCTTACTCTTCTTATTACTCTTTTCGTTTTCATCTTTTTCGATTTTTATATCAGGGCTTTTTATTTCTTTTCTAATAACACCTAGTCCCATAAATTTTAACATAAATACTTCTTTAGTGTCTTCATGTTTCACCATTATCTTTATAATTTTTTTAAAAAATAATAAGGTTATATCTACGTTAATTGTTTCATCAATTTTTGAGCTTATATAATACTCCAAAGGAATTATTAAAAACAATAAGATAACACCAAATATAAATATTAATAAATATAGGAGTATCTTTAATATTAAGAACAAAATAAACAAACTAATACCTCCTTTCACTCCCAACATAGAAATTAAAACATCTTTTTATAATATACACATAATTATTGAATAAAATTTCAATTTAATAATATTATACTACAAATAAAAAGCTAATGATGCTTCCGAAAGTTACCCTTCGTAGGACATCATTAGCTTTTACGTTTAAGCTCCTAGTGATACATTATCTTTCTTTTTATCATCTTCAGCTTCATTTTTAACAATAGTATTTACGAGCTTCTCTCCATATGGGAGGCATAATTGTATGCACGGACCTGTAAGCAATGCAGATATTATTGTACCAATACCAAATACTCCACCGAGTATAAATCCTATTATTAAAAAGCTAATATCTAATGCCATACGTATCCAACGATACTGAAAATTAGTTTTATCTTTTATAATAAACGGAATAATATCATTTGGCGCAACTCCTATATTACTTGCTGAAAGTATAGAAAATCCAATTGCAATTAGGACACATCCAAATACAATTAAAAGCATTTTTGTACCAATATTCAAAGATGATATTGGGAAAAACGAAACAGCCTTTACCCCAAGGTCTATAATGGGACCAACTCCAACAACGCATATAATCGTTCCTATCTTTATACGTTTTCTGTCAACCAAAAGTATTATGCAAAATAATACAAATAATATAATCATATTAGCATTTCCAGGTGTTTTATTTAATAAAAACGCTAGTCCTTGAGTGAATAAAGTAAAGGGATCAGACCCAATATTAGTCTTTAAAAACAAGGCTACTCCAAACTGTATTATGCTCATTCCTACAAAAAACAGAATTACTCGTTTAAATAAATTTATTTTCTTAGTCATATTTTCATCCTTTTCTTTAGTTTTATAGTTGCTCTTTATAAGGTTTTCATAATCTCTATTATAAACTGACAAAAGAGCAACTTTAATTATACTATGACACGAATTTTTATACAAGTATATATTATTTCATTATTGTTTCTTACCTTAGTATTAATAACAAATAAACATGAATCCTTAAATATAGACCTCATGTTTATTCCATTAATTACTTTTTTTTAGATGAAAATTACTTTCTATTGTTGTTTGAATTCTGACCAAATTGAATCGTACACCTTAGATGCACTACCAGCATCCTGTAAATGTTTAGCTTTACTAAATTCAGCTTTAGGTATATAGATGGCTTTGTTATTAAGCACCGCTTGTGGCATGAATTTTTTGGCTGCTGTATTAACATTGATATATTCTATACTAGTTGTAATATCACTGCTTGCTTTGCCCTCTAATACAAAGTTTATAAATTTCTGCGCATTTTCCTTATGTGGTGCATTAACAGGCATTATTAAATTATCCTCTTCAAATTGCATCCCCTCTTTTGGGTAAACAATTTTCAACTTTTTATTACCTTTAAGTGCTGCCGATACCTGCGATCCCCACATAACTCCAATATTTGTA
The DNA here is from genome assembly GCF_018861865.1 of Clostridium frigoris. GTDB lineage: Bacteria > Bacillota > Clostridia > Clostridiales > Clostridiaceae > Clostridium_AD > Clostridium_AD frigoris. The sequence continues at coordinate 38,522 of NZ_JAHLDV010000018.1, read as the reverse complement.
TCTCCATTGATGAGGCTTGTCATTGGTGTATCTGCATCAAATACTTTAACATTTGGTCTAAGTTTTGCAAGTTCTGCTTTCGCTTCGGCAAGTTTTGCTGGATCTGTCTCATTGATGCTATAACCAAGCTTTGTTAATGCCATACCAATAACCGATCTTGGGTCTTCGAGTAAAACCTCGGAACCTTTCAATGAAGGATCCCATAAATCACTTATTCCTTTAATATCTATCTTAATTTTATCTGGATTATAAACTATCATTTCACTTCCAAGTGAATAAGGCACTGAATACTTATTCGTCTTATCATAATATTGACCTAAATAAGCTTTATCTATATTTTTATAATTAGGAATAGCAGCTTTATCTATAGGTTGTAATAATACGTTTTTCTGTTTAGCCATGATCTGTACCATATAATCCGCACAAATTATTACATCATATGTTCCACCTTTGGCTGCCTGTAATTTTGAAAGCATCGCTTCATTAGTAGAAAAGTTACTATAATTAACCTTAATTCCTGTCTTATTTTGAAAATCTTTAACAACATTAGCTGGGACATAATTTGCCCAGGTGTAAATGTTAACTACTTTTTCAGTATTAGTCTTTGATGCATTTGATTTTCCGCACCCTACAAATGTTGAGCCTATAACTGAAACTGCAAGTAAAATTATTAAAGCTTTAAATCTTTTTTTTAACATATAAATCCCCCCTAATTTTTATCAAGTAAAATCTATTCTAAATGTATTCTATTTTTCCTTTTTTAGTTTTATGACCTGTGACAATATTAAAAAGGCAAAAGTTATCACTAGCATTATTGTACACAATGCGTTTATTTCAGGTGAAAGCCCAAATTTTAGCATTGAGAATATTTTAATTGGAAGTGTAGTACTTGCTGGTCCACTCAAAAAAATATTTATGATTATATCATCCAGTGACAGTGCAAAAGCTAGCATAGCTCCTGAAAGCACTGCTGGAAAAATCATTGGAAATGTAATTGTTCTAAACACCGTAAGTTTTGATGCGCCCAAATCCATCGCTGCTTCTTCAATTGACAAATCAAACCCAGCAAGTCTTGATTTAACATTTATAAATACAAACGGTGTACAAAAAGTTGTATGTGCCAACACTAATGTAAGTATTCCAAAATCAATTTGAAGAGTTGAGAACAAAATTAGAAGTGATACTCCCATAATTATCTCTGGAATTACTATTGGAATATAAACTAGTAAACTTATTACCGATTTACCTTTGAAATTATGCCTCTTTAGTCCAATTGCTCCAAGTGTTCCAATTATTGCTGAAATTATTGTACTTAAAGTTGCAATAGTTAAACTATTTACAAGTGCTGTAATTACATCCTCATCACTAAATAATTTAGTGTACCAATCAAGAGTAAAACCACTAAAAACTACGTTTGATTTAGCATGATTAAAAGAGTACATAATAATTATTGCTATTGGAACATACAAAAACGCAAATATACAAACCATGTATGTTCGTTCCAGACCTTTTGATAATTTTGAATCCATTAGAACACCTCCGTGTCTAACTTTTTATCAATAATTTTTACGTAAACCAAAATTAAAATTAAGGATATAAAAATCATTACTATTGATAGTGCTGCTCCGAAAGGCCAATCATTTGATTCCATGAATTGATTTTCAATTAGATTTCCAATAAGCATAACATTACTGCCACCCATTAGATCTGGTATGAAAAAGAGTCCTACAGAGGGTACAAATACTAAAATACAACCAGCAACTATTCCTGGCATAGTTAGAGGCACCGTAACGGTTCTAAATGTCTTCCACTTACTTGCCCCAAGATCTTTAGCTGCTTCAATATAAGCTTTATCCATTTTATCTATAGAATTATAAAGTGGAAGTACCATAAATGGAAACATTGTATATATCATTCCAATCATTACTGCTCCATAAGAATATAACATCTTTAATGGTTCTTTTATAATTCCAGTTATAAGTAATGCATGATTTAATATCCCCTCGGTACTTAGAATTACAATCCACCCATAAGTACGTATTAATGAATTAGTTAAAAATGGTGCCATTATTAAAAGCATTATTAAAATTTTATATTTCTTTATTTTAGTAGCAAAATATGCAAACGGATATCCAAAACCCAATGTAAATATTGTTGTAGTAAAAGCCACGAGTATTGAATCCCAAAACACCTTAACATATAGAGGCCTAGCCATTCTTGTATAATTTGAAATTGTTGCCACATAGACTATACTACCATCATCACCCCTTTGCATAAAACTAATAAATACAATATACAAAAGGGGGATAGCAACGAAGAATAACATCCAAAATGATATTGGAACTATCGTCAAAACCTTTGAAATATTTTCTTTCATGTTTTTCATTTTCTCACCTAACCTTCTTCAACTATAACTACGTCTTCTGGTTCAAAGTACATCCAAACATCGTTACCTATACCTATTAAGTCTTTTTTCTTATCATAATCACAAACTATAATTTCCTGTCCGCTTTCAATTTCCATAGTAGTTTTAATAATCGATCCAATATAACTATGTTCTTTTATTGTTGCTTTAATTCCAAACGTCGGTTTTACCCTAGTATATTTTGTGTTTTCCGGTCTGATTAAAATATAGCTTTCTTTGTTTTTAGAATTATCATAATTTTTATAATTCAAGTTCATCTCATATTCACCAATTTGGACTGATATTTTTTCTTCATCAATTTTTTTTATTTTTGTCTTAATTAGATTAGACTCTCCAATAAACCCTGCTACAAATTTTGTCTTAGGCCTTTCATATATGTCTTCCGGACTTCCTATCTGCTCTATAATTCCGTCGTTCATTACGGCTATTCGATCGGACATATTAAGTGCTTCCTCTTGATCATGAGTAACATATACAAAGGTGATTTGTAATTTTTTTTGTAGTCTTTTAAGCTCAACTTGCATTTGCTTTCTAAGTTTTAGATCAAGTGCACCTAACGGCTCGTCCAAGAGTAATATTCTAGGTTTATTTATTAATGCCCTTCCTATTGCGACTCTTTGCTTTTGACCACCACTTAATCCATCTATTTTTCTTTTCGCGTACCCTTCGAGTTGCACTAAACTAAGCATTGCAATAACTCTCTTTTTTATTTCCACCTTATTAACCTTTCTAATTTTTAACCCATATGCTATATTATCAAACACATTCATATGTGGAAACAATGCATAATTTTGAAATACTGTATTTACATTTCTCTCATTTGGCTGCTTATTTTCAACATGTATACCTTCAAGTAGAACACTACCACTTGTTGGCTTTTCAAACCCTGCTATTATTCTAAGAGTTGTTGTTTTACCACAGCCACTTGGCCCTAGTAATGTTAAAAACTCACCTTTATTTACCGCGAGCGATATATTCTTGATTACTTCCTTATTTTCAAACTCCTTTATTATATTATCTATTTCTAATATAATTTCTGACAATTTTAAAAAACTCCTCTCATTTATCTAATACTAAAAAAATATTCTTAAAAAATTTCTATTCTAATTATACCATAATGTTCATTATTATAATGATATATCCTAATTATACAATGCGATTGCCTCCCTTTGTTTACATTATTTTTCTTATTTGTCAATCACCTTTTCTTTATTAACCATCCATATACCTATACATACTAATCCAAGCGCAACTATATTTTTATATTCAAATATATTTTCATTTAAAAATATTGCTGAGAGTATTGATCCGAAAATGGGTATTAAAAAATTAAAAATAGATACTGGACCTACCTTATTATATTTTAGAAGTAGATTCCACAATGAGAATGCAGCTGATGACAATAAAGCAAGATAAATTAATAAAAGTGAAGAATGCATTGTAAAATGATAAACTCTACCACCTAAAATAATGCCAATTACTGTTAACATTAATCCTCCTATAAAAAGACTATAACCTGTTACTACCATTACATCCATGCTTTTAGTAAGTTTTTTAGCATATATAGCACCTACTGCAAAAACAAATGCCGCAATCATTAAAAATCCTTCGCCATTAAACCTAAAAGAAAAATCTAATAGATCTAAGCTAAAATTCACAATCATAACCCCTATAAATCCTATAATACATCCCATTATTTTCTGCGTATTCAATTTATCATTTACATATATATAATGAGCTAAAATAACACTAAAAAATGTACTAGTAGAATTCATTATAGATCCTTTAACCCCTGTGGTATTGGAAACTCCAATATAAAAAAATATATACTGAACCGTAGTTTGCATTACCCCCAAATAACTTAAATCCAGAGCATCTTTTCTAGAAATATTAAATATTTTCTTTCCAGAGCTTTGAGCGATAACAAGTAAAACTAGCCCTGCTATAATAAATCTATAACCTGCAAAAACAAGCTTTGAAGGTATGTCACCTGCAGAAATATTAAACATTATATATCCATTTTTAATCGCTGGAAATGCACTTCCCCATAAAAAGCAACAAAATGTTGCAATAATAGCTACAACTTTTTTATTTGTAAAAATGTTTTCGTCTTTCAAAATAATCAAAATCCTTTCTTATCTATTTATTTAACAACATTTTGGAAGCTTCAAGTCTGCCATCTTCTATAAGTGGCAGTTGTCTAGCCTAGAAAAATTGCTTTGGTGGCAGTCTAAATCTGCTTCCAAAGTTGTTAATATTTCAGCTCCGCAGGAGATGATTTAACACTAATCATTATACATTTATACTCCATTCAATACCAATGTCAATTCTCATTATCTTATTTAATAATAACTTTAACAAAATGACCCTATTAATAATATTATATAGTATGTTGCTTTATATATATTAAAATCTAGAATAAGAAATAAAGGAGGAGATTATATGCGAATAACTAATACCAATGACTCAAGTTTTTCTAAACTTGCGTATTTACATTCCAATTATAGGGACATAGCCTATCCTGCTTTAAAAGACATGTTTGAAAGCTGCATATCAAGCCGTGAATTAAGTGACGAGCATGATGAAATTTTGGACGTTACTGCTTCACTTTTAATAAAGACTCACAATGATAAAACAATTTTACCTACTATAGTAGATACTATTTTTTCTAGAAACAGAAAAGGTCTATTTAATCATGACCTAATATGGGCTTTTTTTCAAGCAAGAGATCCACACAGTTTAATGTTAATTGCAAATTACTTAGATTCAGAGGACATAGCTGATGTTAAATTAGCTGGAAAGCTTCTAGACTTTGTGCCTTCCATTGATATTACGCGTGGAGAATATATCAAAGACAACTATATATCTTTCGTTTGCTATCTTAAAGAAAACTATCCCTTTTTATATTTTACAGGAGAAAGTTTTCAAAGAGAAAGTAATCCTAAGCCTTATTGCCTAGCAATCGATGCCAAATATCTATGCAAACGGGTATCAGTGAATACTGGTATTCCCTTCATACCATTAACACAAAAGGAAACCAGCTTATCTAATTATTTTAATAAATTAGATTATGACAACAAACAACTATTATCAAACTTCTCCCTTAAAATTCATTATGAAAATAAATATTTATGGAGATCATGGATTAACCAATCTATAATTAAGCAAATAAACACGGCGGAGGTTAGGTTTGGTTTTTTATAATTTAATAACAAACCCAAAGATAGTGTTAACACTATCAAGAATCTTAAGGAGGTTAGTAGATGATAATAATTTCTGGAAATGTTGTTAATGTTAATACTTTTATACAAGATTATAATCCAAATGATATTGAAAAATATATTATAGCTAAAATGGATTTAAGTAAATCCACATATGAATATGGCTCATTGACTCAATTTAAATTCGAGTTAAATCTTCGATATAGTATTGTTATTGCTGCTAAAAATATGAATAAAGGATATATGGAATTCAGAACCTTTCGTAAATCGATGTGTAATCCTAATTATTGGAGACGTACTAATGAAGGTGGTTTTATATTAAAAAAAGGAGTAACTCCTAGTGATGCTATTAAGGATATCTCTATAAATAGTGCTAAATATGGCACTGAATGTGCAACAGCAATGATTATTATTTATTATCAAGCATTACTTAATATATATGCTCCCAGTCTTTTTAATAAATTGTTTCCAACTATACAATTAATGAATTGGCATTATATAGATACCCTTCTTGAGGATGTCGGATATATAAAAAAAAGGAGTGATTATTTCCCAGGAGATAGAAGATATTTTTATAATCCAGATGTAGATCCAGTAGAACCAGAGTGGCAAGGGGAAAATGTTATAGACCTAAGTAATGGTCTTTATTTTGGACATGGCATTGGAATCGGAGATGCTGATGAAATGATTAGTGAATTAAATAAATTTAGAATAAAAGACGCAACTACATCAGCTTACTTACTAGACTCAGCTGCACGCCCAGATTTTAAAACTTTAGCTGACATAAAATAAACTGCTTCTAAAGGTAATTATTTACCTTTAGAAGCAGCCATCACTTAAAATATGTATATTAAATTCATATTAATAGAAGCTATAAGAATTACCACCTTTTTTCTTAGTAAAATACATGGCACTATCCGCATTATGAATTAACCCTTGCGTATTGTCTGACCCATCAGGATAAATAGTAATTCCTATGCTTATATGTACATTCAAATTGACATTATTCCATTTTACAGGTTTAACCACAGACTTAAGTATTCTATCTGCAATCATTAAAACATCCTCTTTGCCTTTTATAAAAGGTTGAATCACAAGAAACTCATCTCCACCAAGTCTTCCAACTATATCTGTATTTCTTACAGCTTCTTTTAGCCTTTTTGCTACTTTTTTCAAGACTTCATCCCCTTCATTGTGGCCATGCATGTCATTTATTAATTTAAATTTATCTACGTCAAAAAGTAACACTGCAAATTTAGATTTATTTATTTTTGATTGGTTTAATATTTTTTCAAATTGATACATAAAAAAACCTCTATTTGGAATCTCTGTTAAAGCATCATAATTTGCAAGGTACTTAATTTTTTCTTCAGATTCTTTCCTTTGCGTAATATCACGAATAATATGAATTCGAAACAATTCACCATTTATTTCTGTAGTTTGTGAGCTTACTTCTACAGGGAAAATTGTACCGTCCTTTTTAAGATTGAGACCTTCATACATTATTCCTTCTGAAGCTGACATCTCCATTTGTGCATTATAATTTTTCATTGTTGAAGGCTCTCTTAATTGTTGTAATTTCATATTCAAAAATTCTTCACGTGAGTAACCATATTTTTCTACCGCAGTTTTATTTGCATCAATAATGCTTCCATCTGATTTAAGATAAAAAATTATATCCTTAGCATTCTCAAACAGTATAAAGTATTTTTTCAACACTTCATTAGCTTTCACAATGTCTGTAATATCATTAAATAAAACAATAAACTGACCTTTAATTGGACTAATAATATTAGCCTTAAAATGCTTGTCTAGAGTTTTAATATATATATTATGTTGTACACTTTTACCACTTAGTGCGACTCGCCCACATGTTTCAATCCATTTTGAATCTATATCAGGGTATACTTCATTAATTGTTTTACCTCTAATATCATCTCTTCTCACTCCAAATATATCTTCAAAAAAATTATTAGCTTCTAATATTTTAAAGCTTATGGGTATCCTATCACTTCCCAAAATAATCTCATTCATCAGAAAACCCTCATCCAAAGAGTTAAACAAATTATTAAAATATGCTTCGCAATCACCACCGCATACGTAACGTTTAAACATTTCTATACACTGCTCCCTTCATCATAATTATGTCTTAAATATATTTAAAATCAACAGTTTAAATTAGAAAAGGCATAACAAAACATCGTTATACCTTATTTTCTAATTATGTATGATATTAACTACCTAGTTCTTCCACTCTGTAACATATTCCTTAAGTATCTTATGTAGTACTCTTCCTATTTCACTGTAGTACTCATCATCAAGATTTGCGAGCGATATTCTAATTGACCATTCTGGTCCATGAAATCCACCACCACTAAGTAACACTATAGAAGATTCTTGTGCTAAACGAAAAAGGATATCCACAGGTTTATATTTTTTTTGTAAATACTGTGCAAACTCATTACCATAATAGTGGCGTGCCCACTCTAACAAATCAAATTCTGTATAATATGCTGCATCCAGTGGATCTCGCCTAAGCTCTAAACCCAAACCTTTGTATAAAAGCCCTTGCCTACGGTGGCAAATATCTTTAGTAAGCTCTTTATATCTATTTTCTTTATCCAGCAATGAAAATACAGAGAAAAATGCCATTTGTATTTGTTGAGGCGTTGATAAACCAGCCGTATGGTTTAGTGCTACTTGCCTACTATCTGCTACTATTCTATCAATAAAGGGAATTTGTTCAGGATTAGTTGATAATGTAGAATAACGTCTCATTGCCCTTTCTTTTTTGTCTTCAGGTAATTCTCTTAATAATTTATCAAATACATTGTCTTCATAAAGAGCAATAGTACCAAGGCGCCATCCTGTTACTCCGAAATATTTAGAAAAAGAATATACACCTATTGAATTATATGGCATATCAGCTACTAATGAACGGAAATTATCAACAAAAGTACCGTAAACGTCATCTGAAATAATCATTAAATTAGGATTATCTTTTTTAACTATGCTTTTTATAAGTTGAATTGTTTCAGGTTTCATTGCTACAGATGGCGGATTGCTAGGATTTACTATAAACAAAGCTTTTATAGATGGATCCCTAAGTTTTTCAATTTGATCATTAGGGTATTGCCAGGTATGCGCTCCATTAGAAGTCATCTCAGAAGCTAAAAGCTCCACAACATCAAAATTATAACGTGGTAAATGTGGAATCTCAAGATAAGGAGTAAATATAGGTGCCATTAAAGCAACTTTATCACCAATAGATAGTATATTATTAGCTATTAAGCTATCAAATATATAACACATTCCAGCCGTTGCACCTTCTACAGCAAATAGCTTGAATTTTCCAGCTGGTGGAGCCTTATAGCACAACTCTTGAACTAGGTAATCATGAACAACTTTCTCTACATGCTTAAGCATTCTATCAGGTTGTGGATAGTTATCTCCAATAATCCCATCTGCAAGTTCATGTACCCAATCATCCGAATTAAACCCTTTGGATATTATTCCATAATCAATAATTTTTTTGAGAAGCTCAGATCCTGGATAACTAGAATTTTTCTTAATAAAATCTTGAAATCTATCTGCAATTCCAGATTTTTCTGGCATCCCAGCAAGGTCGTCATTATTCCACACTCTACGTGTTTCTAAAACTGAAAAAAGACCAAAGGTAAAAAAAGCTTCTCGAGGAGTTGCTGCTGTCCAATTAGGATTACCTCTACCTGCATCTAGTAACGTATGTGTACCTTTTTCTTTTGAATCTTCTGCAAGGTTAATTAATTTATTTTTAAGTTCAAACGGACTTACCTTGCCATAGATATGTTCTATTTCTTTACGTTTAACATCGATTTCATCCATATTTTTCCTCCTAATGTAACAATAAAATAGTATTTTAAATTAATACTATTTTATTCTAGTATTTGTTATACTATTTTTTCCTTTGCTTTTTTTTAGTAGCCTTTACCTGCTTTTTTTTATTTTTACTTTTGCCTTTATTTAACTTACTAACACCTAACATAAATTGAGATTTAGGACTGTTATCTTTTTTAGCAAAACAATCCCAGCATCCTAGTTCTGCTATAGTATCATTAAAAAACGAATAACCTTCAGCCTTCAAATTCGCGAATTTTGTTATATCATGGATTTTAATAGCGCCCTCTACTTCCTCAAGTGATATACAATCCTCATCAACTAATTCGGACCCATAAGCTTTTTTTATATGTTCATATAATTCACTAGGACCTGCATCACACGAATCGTATATAAGCTCATTCCAAACTTGTGAAAATTCACGTTCAAGTTTTCCTTCAAATAAAGTCTTATAATATTCAATAACATCCTCTTGAGATATAATTTCTTCACCGAGTAGCGCAATAAAAGATTTAATAGCAGCACATCTAACATATTCATTAATGCTACTATCTTCCACTATTTTTTTTAATGGCTCTGTATCGCTACCACAAACAGATGCTAAAATTCTATGTAAATCCTCAGTAAGGTACTCACGATAAATATCATTTGATATTTCATTTGGTATGCTAATCAAATCTATAATTGGTTTAAGACTCCTCTTTTCTTTAAACTGTGCTAACAAAAATATTGCATATATATGTGCAAAATAATCAGGTTTTTCTAGTATTTCTTCATAATTTTCTTTAGCATTTTTTAATATTTCAAGTAAGTCAGGTATAAACTCATCCCTACGATTTATTATCTCTTTTAATTGTGCCTCTGGAAACTCACCATTATTATACTCAATTTCTTTAAGTAATTCTTTCATAAAATAAAACTCCTTCATCATTTAATTTGTTCACTATATTATATCTTATTTTCGACTAAAATTTTTAATAATATATACAAAGATGTTACCTTGTTTACACCTTATAAAAATTGTAGTATATTATATACTAACTACAACAATTTTTAATTATTAAAAATTTATACGAAGGGGTGATAACCATGGAAGATTTTACAACACAAAACTATACTCACCTTGAGGATACTAACTTTACTATATCCGACCTAGAAGCATCATATTACGGCGGCAGTCAATATTGGTTCCCCAAAAAGCTTAATCAGCTTAGTGGTTGTGGTCCAGTTGCTGCTGCTAATATAACTGCATATCTAGCTAAAACATCCCCAGATAAATACGGTAATCTATACCCTTACACGGGTATTATTAATAAAAACGATTTTATCCTGCATATGATTGAAATCAGGAAATACGTAAAGCCAGGAATCTTTGGGCTTACTTCTGTTCAGCAATTTTCAGATAATGTTTTAGCTTTTGCTAAAAAAAGAGATGTTTCTTTAACCCCTCATATTTTAGATTACAGTGCTAATAGTATTGATAAAGCTGTGAACTTTATTTTAGATGCATTATCTCAAAGACTTCCAGTAGCCCTCTTAGTTCTTAAACATCCAATAAAGGAATTTAAAGAATATACTTGGCATTGGATGACTATAACAGGTCTAGAACTAAGCTTAAAAGACAATATATATTACATCTCAGTATCCACCTATGGTGAGCATCGAAAAATAAACTTAGATACGCTTTGGAATCAAAGACGTACAAAAGATATAATTAGACTTGCATATTTCAACTAAGAGTTAAATTTAATAATCTCATAAGACTTATAACTTAAAATAAGTCCTATGAGATTATTTTTGTGCTATAAATTATTATTATCTATTTTCATGTAATATCTATTTATCGTTAATCTTACTTTTAGAAAATGTTTTTGTTAAATATGATATAAAGAATCCAAAAATTATAAATGCTACTGGTCCACCATAATTCTTTAGTATTGGGACTATTGCTTCTGAGAAATTCTTAGCTCCTGCAATATTTCCCCATCCAGCTCCAAAGAATGCAAGTATACCTAATATAAAAACAACAATTGAAGCTACCATGACAGCTGCCTTTGATTTTAACATTACAAAGGGAGGTACATTACCTTTAAGTCTAAATACTAAATATGCAGCTGCAAGAACAATATAAGGTATTGCAAGGCATAGACCTGATAATGTAGTTAATGTGTTAAAAAGAGTATCTATAGAATTTAATCCTATAAGTGGTACTATTATTAATACACATAGAATGATGCATTGAATCCAAAGTGCATTAACTAATGTTCCATCTTCACGTTTTTTTGTTAAAAATTCAGGAAATGTTCCAATGGGAACCTCTGAGAACATAGCTCTAATTGGAGATTCAAGCCATACTACAAAGGCTGCTATAGATGATACAGTTAAAATAAAAGCATATATTCGAACAAATATTTTACCATTTAATCCCCAGTTTTCTGCTAATATTTTATAAACAACATAACCGGCATCCTTGACTCCTGCTTCATTTATTAATTCAGGTGATGCAACTAAACATATTGCAAGTGATCCAAGTATGTATGCTCCAGCTATAAATGCAGTTGCTATAAGAACAGCCTTTGGAAAAACTTTTTTAGGATTTTCCACATCCTTAATATAAGTTCCTGCCACCTCAGCCCCTGCAACAGCAAGAATTAACCATGAAAATGTTGAAAAATAGTCAGCATCAAATTTTGGTATAACTGTGCCTGCTGTGAAAGATGTAGCAGATGCTTGTTTTCCAAGCAATACTCCAACAATTGCAAAGAATATAAATATAACTGTAACTGCTAAAGTTAATTTTCCACCTAAATCACTGATTTTCGAAAATCTTTTAACTCCAGTTGTAGCTATGTATGTTAGTGCTATTGCCAGGCCAAAGCCTAACCAAGGCAGTAAATATGCATTAGCATCGTTGAATCTATTTTCTCCAAAAAGAGTCCAAGATATCATTACTGGTATTCTTGCAAAAACCATTTGCAAATAAAATAAATTAGCAACAAAGTAAGACCAAGTACCAATAAATGCCCATTTGGGTCCAATTGAGCATTCTATCCAAGTGTATAAACCTCCCTCTTTGTCTTTATTAGCAGAAGAAAGTTCTGCTATCATTATTGATAACGGTAAAAAGAATAATAATGCAACTATAAGCCATGACGGAATAGCAGCGGGTCCAAGTGTCACTGCATTTGAAGCAATGTTTCCAAACCCGAATGTTGGAACAAAAATTAACATTACCAACGTCCATAAACCAAGTTTTTTTGTATCTTTCATAATTTCACTCCTTAATTTTTGCATCACCCTATATTATTCTACAAAATAAGTTAAATTCCTCTAATTAAATACACAAAATAAGAACAGGTGAATTCTAAGAATTAGCCTGTTCTTATTATAATTTATAAGAAATTTATAATCTTATATGTTCCATCACTATTATCTTCCACCTTATCTTTTTCACTTCTACCTTTACTCGTATTTTCTAATGAATCATTTTCAGAACGCTTTTTAATAAGTTGATCTTTTATACTATGACTTTCTGCTATATTATTTAGAAACTCTATTGCATTATCCTTTTGGATTTTATCACTGTCTTCACTATTATATACATTGATGTTATGTGGCATATAAATTCCTCCTCATTTTTTAAAATCAATAGTATTATTTTGGCCTTTTTTCTTTCTGTAATACTATGAAATATTTGGATTTTATCTTAAAAAAATAATAAAGGCAATAAATTATTAATAATAATTTATTGCCTTTATACTAATTGTTTGATTTTTCCATAAGTGAAATTAATTTCTCCATACTGGGTATAATATAATCAGGCTCATACTTTCGTATGACATCTATTGGCAGTGCACTCCACCCAACAATTGCTGAGATAATCCCTGCATTTTTTGCACATAAGATATCAAACTGAGTATCTCCCACAAGCATAGTCTCCTCTGGTTTTCCATCCATTATCTTTAAAGCCATAAATGCTGGTGTAGGATCTGGTTTATGAAGCTCAGTATCATCAGCAGCTATAATCACATCGAAATAATCCATAAGTCCGAAAAGTTTTAGACCCTTAATCGCAGAATATCTAAAACGCGAGGTTACAATTCCAAGCTTATAGCCTAAACTATGAAGCTCCTTCACCCCTTCTTTGACTCCCTCATTAATACTAATCAACTTATCAAAGTTTATATTTTGAAAATCTCGATAGGTTTTAATTGCCACCTCACTTTTATCACCAAATTCTTTATCCATTGTATCATTTAAAATTTCTCCAAAATGCTTAATAATATCTTCACTATCCACCAGTCTATTTAAGTGTTTTTTATAAGTATATTTAAATGATTGTATAATTAGTTCATTTGTATCAAGTAATGTTCCATCCATATCAAACAAAATATTCTTAACTGCCATGAAAACTTCCCCCCTCATCTTCAACAGAGTGCGAACTCACAAAATAGAATTCACACTCTGTGAAGTTATTATAATACTTTCAATTTTACCAAAAAAATGCTTGTTTTCAAAGTAAAATAATGGTAGGAAGTTAATTGATTATTTTATAGTTTATAAATTTTTAGAAATTTTCTCTTCAGGTAACTCGCCATCTATTCCTAAATAATAGTGACGAATTGGCTTTAAATTATCATCTAATTCGTATACAAGTGGTACTCCGGTAGGTATATTCAAACTTACAATATTATCACTTGATATATTATCAAGATATTTTACTAAAGCCCTTAAAGTATTTCCATGTGCAGAAATTATTATCTTATTACCTGCTTCTATTTGAGGTAATATCTCTTGAAACCATTCTACCATAACCCTCTTTATAGTATCCTCTAGACTTTCTGTTGTAGGGATTTCATCTTCTCTTAATTCTTTATATTTAGGCTCTGATCCAGGATACCGCTCATCAGTAATTGAAAGTTCTGGTGGCCTTACATCTACGTATCTTCTCCATTTATGGACTTGTTCATCTCCATATTTTTGCGCGGTCTCCGCCTTGTTTAAACCTTGAAGTGCTCCATAATGTCTTTCATTTAACTTCCATGACTTATATACAGGAATCCACATTAAATCCATCTCATGCAAAGTAATCCAAAGTGTTCTAATTGCCCTTTTTAATACAGAAGTATATGCTATATCAAAAATATACCCATTCGCCTTAAGTATTTGGCCCGCCTTTCTGGCTTCAATTAGTCCATTCTCTGATAAATCCACATCTGTCCAACCAGTAAACCTGTTTTCTTTATTCCAAACGCTTTCACCATGTCTTATTAATACAAGTTTAATCAATATAATCACTCCCTACTTAATTAAATCTTTCTATTTTCACCCTATGATAAAATCCATCCTACTGCCTCTTTTTATTTTAAATATAACATAATATATTATGCTTATTATAACACCACTTGCTTATGACTTTATATGCAAAATATAATATAGTAAAAAAAATAAGCCAAAAGTTTTGACATTAAATAAATGCCATACTCTTAGCTCATATATTTTTACATTTAAATTATTAACCCTTAACACTACCTACTGTAAGCCCACCAACAAGATATTTAGACAAACAAATAAATAATATCATTACAGGGACAGCTGTAATTAAAGCACCGGCAGAATATATACCCCATGCAGTATTGAATTGTCCTTGCATACTTACAAGCCCAACAGGTAGCATTAATTTTCCCGCATCATTTATGATTACACTTGCTACTATATACTCAGACCAAGCTCCCATAAATGAAAATAATGCAGTTAATGCAACAGAAGGTTTTGCAAGTGGTAATATTATCTGATAAAATGATCTAAATATTGAAGCACCATCTACATAAGCACTCTCCTCAAGTGATTTTGGAATGGTATCATAGAATCCCTTCATCATCCAAATGTTAAATGGAATTGATGTAGATACGTAGATTACTGCCAATGCAAAATAACTATTTGTCATATTAAACTTAATTAACATTAAATATAAAGGTAACAAAGTCATAGCTAATGGAAACATCTGAGTAACTAATAACAAAGATAATCCCATCTGTTTACCTTTAAATTTAAATCTAGAAAAAGCATATCCGGCAGTAACTGAAAGCATTACACTAAAAATACAAGCAACACCTGATACAATCAAACTATGAATAAGCCAATTTAACATATCATATTGTATAAATGCTTGCTTGAAGTTATCAAATGTTGCATTCGCTGGAATTATACTTAAAGATTTGGTATATAATGCATCTGACGGTCTTAAAGATACTGTTAATATAGTTAAGATTGGATAAATGGAGCATATGCATGCAATTATTAAAATTGCATATATTAATGTTATTTTTAATGGAGAATCTCCTCGACTAAATTTTTCTTTAAATTTATTACTTTTCATGCCTTTCACCTCTAATCTTCTGATTTTTGAGCTTTAATAAAGAAAGTACTAAACGCTAACAAAATCAAGAATATAATTACCGAAAGCGCTGCTGATTGGCCATACCTAAAGTATTGAAACGCTCTCTTAAATACCATAGTTATTAAAATTTGAGACTCATCTGAAGCTGAACCACTAGTAATTATGTATATTACATTAACCATATTAAATGTCCATACTGTTCCAAGTACTATAGCAGGAGTGAGTATTGGTTTTAAAAGTGGTAAAGTTATACTTTTGAATTTTTGAAAACCCGTTGCTCCATCAAGATCCGCAGCTTCATATAATTCTTCTGGAATACTTGAAAGTCCACCAAGTGATATCATCATCATAAAAGGAATTCCAAGCCATATATTAGTTATTATACAACCTACAAATGTCCAACTTGGTACAGATAACCATGGGATGGCTGCCGCATTACCAAAAATATGTGTTAATATAATATTAACAGAACCGTATTCAACATTATACATACCTTTCCATGTCATAGCAGCAACATATTGTGGTATTGCCCAAGGTAAAATGAGTAAAACTCTTATAAATGCTTTACCTGGTAATTTTCTATTTAAAAGTACGGCGAAAAACAATCCAAAGGTAACATGGAAAAATAAATTAATAAACGTCCATAATATTGTTCTTATTAATGTAGAATAAAATAGACTATCAGAAAGTATATTTTTGTAATTATCAAGTCCAATCCAAGGATAAATCTGACTTTTCAAGTTTAGTAAAGTTACATTTTTAAATGAAATTATAATTTCATATATAAGTGGATAAGCAACAACAGCTAATAAAACTATAACAGCTGGTGCTAAAAAAAAGAAAGGTGTCATCTTACCCTGGCCTATTCCTAAACTAACATTACCTTTTTTCTTTTTTGTTTTTTTAACAGTTTGCATCATTTTGAACTCTCCTTTCTTTAAAATAAAAGAGGATTTCTCCCCTTTTATAAAGATATTTTATAATCCTAAAGCTTTAATTCCTTCAATAGCTTTTTTCTGCATAATTGCTCCTGCATCCTCAGGTTTTGTTTTTCCTGATAATACATCTTGCTGAACTGGTTTAATAGCATCCCAAATAGCTCTCATTTGTGTAATATTTGGCATTGGTGTTGCTTTAGACAATTGATCCTTTTGACCTACTATTAATGGGTTTCCAGTAATCTTAGCATCTTTCATAGCCTCTAGATTAGTTGGATATTGTTGATGTGCATCAACCATTTTAAGTTGTGCATCCTTTGAGTTCACAAACATAAGGAATTTTTTAACTGCAGCTAGTTTATTTGCATCCTTTACTCCTGCAGATACTGTATATCCTTTAACAGCAGAATAAGGTGCTGGTGATTTACCATTTATTGTTGGAATTGCCATTATACCTAAATCAATTCCTGCTTTCTTATAATCTGCAAAACCCCATGGTCCGTTAATTATAAATGCTGCTTTTCCACCTTTAAATAAGTTATCAGCAACTGTTGCATCAGATTCTTTAGCAATTAGACCTTCACTGTGTATTTTCTTCATGAAAGTCATCCACTGAGTAACTGCTGGTGTGTTTAATGTTGGTTTAGGTGAAGTCGCATTAACATCATCAAATACCTTACCACCAAAAGCCCCTAAGAATCCAATTGAGAAAAATGGTTCAACTTCATTAAATACTAAGCCGTAATCAACTTTACCTTCTTTTTTAAGTTTTAGTCCCATTGCTTCTAATTCCTCAAAAGTTTTAGGTGCAGTGGTAACTAGTTTTTTATTGTAAGAAATTAAAACTTCATTACCATTTCTATCTGGAATCATATATTGTTTTCCTGTAAACTTACCAGCTTCTAATGTTTTTTCATCCAAAGTTTTCATGAAATCTTCTCCAACAATAGTATCAATAGGTTGTACTAAACTACCTGGAACAAATACTCCAAGGTTATCATTTGGTGATAATACAACATCCGGTCCTGTTGTACCTAGTGATGCTGTTGAGAAATTCTTTCTTAAATCTTCAGTCTCATAATGTGTTCTTTTAACTGTTATAGTAGGGTTTGCAACGTGAAAATCAGCAATTAATTTATCAAGTGTCTTTTGCGCCGTCGGATCATCCTGTTCCCAAAAAGCTAAACTTACTGGCTTACTTGAATCTACTGATGATGTTGTTTTCGTAGGCGCCTTTGTACCACACCCTGCAAGCGTTCCTACTACCAATGTTGATATCATTGCAATAGCTAAAATTGATTTAATCTTTTTCATTTCTTTACCCCCCTAAATAATTTGAGAAATTTTAAAATCTATTAATGTTAATCTTGAAAACGTTTATAATTCTTATGCAACCGTTTGCCTAAATTTAGTTTACTATTAATTTCTTTATATGTCAAACTGAATTTCAAAAATTATAATTTTATTTTTTAAACTAACTTTACCTTGTTTAACTGTAACCATTGTACCATCCATAATATTAATATATTCACCATCAACTACGTCTAATTTTATCTCTCCCTGCTCAAGGCCAACATTAAATATTCCAATAAGTTTTTTATTTTTCATAAAATAGGATACCCAAATAACATCTTTATCATCAAGGGTGCAAATTTCATAAAAACCCTTTGCCATAATTTCTTTCTTCTTTATAGCCCCAAGCGTTTTTATTAACTCTACAAAGTCTTCATTTAATCCATTCCAATTAATCTTATCAATGTCAAAGAGGCTTGGTGTGGTAACATTTTGTGCCTCCTGGCCTGCATATAAGAGTGTACATCCCTTTTGGAAATACGAAAAGCCTGTCCAGATTTTTAATGCACAATCATCATGTATAAGGCTACTAGCCCTAGGCTGATCATGATTTTCTAAAAACCTTAGCTTAACATAATTATCTGGATATATTGATTCTTGAATCGATACTCTATCTATATATTGCTTTAGTGAATTTTGTCCACTAAAATATCCCAAGTATTCTTTATTAATATCATAATCATAAGTTATGTCAAAAGCCTGATATATTTCACTGTCTGATAGTCCAACAAAACCATTTTCTCTCATAGTAAGTATAAAGCTTGGATGTACAGTCTCAGAGAGCCATAAGGTGTTTGAATTGATTTTTGCTACTTCCTCTCTTGCACTTAACCAAAACTCTAGTGGTACAAGTGAAGCTACATCACATCTAAACCCATCTACTCCAAGGCTTACCCAATATTTTAAAGTTTCAATTTGATAATTCCATAATTCTTTATTATTATAATCAAGATCCACCACATCAGACCAATCTCCTACCTTGTTTCCAAGGTTTCCATCTGCCTTTTTATAAAAAAAGGATTTGTGGTTTTCTACAAGAAAAGAATCTGGCGAAGTATGATTATATACTACATCTATTATAATTTGCATTCCTAGGGAATGTATCTTACTAATCACCCTCTTAAAATCCTCTAATGTACCATACTCAGGGTTTATTTCCCTATAGTTTTTTATTGCATAAGGGCATCCGAGTTCACCTTTTTTATTTTTGATTCCAATAGGATGAATAGGCATAAACCATATAATATCTGTCCCTAAAGATTTAATTCTTTCTAAATCCTCTTCAACATCTTTAAAAGTTCCATTAATTCCATGATTCCTAACGTATATAGAATACATTACCTTGTTTCTCAAAGACACTTTTGTATTACTTGCCATAACTACCTCCACCTTTTTATTATCATTTTCGATCTTTTGTGCAAACGGATGCATCTAATAATAAAACACAACCCATTTTATAACAATTGGAGTATAAATAGCAAGGTTTTTTTAATATAGATATAAAAAAACTCTAGATTTCTAGAGTTTTTGGGTTGAGTCTCTTTCAACTAATTTTGTATTAATAATATAATTATTGATATCTTCATTCTCATTTTCTAATTTGTCTATTAATAACTTAACTGCATAGTAACCTAATTTTTCAGAATTGATATCTACTGAGGATAATGTTGGCTTACGAAAGGCTGCAATTGGAGTGTTATTAAAACCGATAATTGAAATATGCTGGCCCTCCATTTCACTTATGGCTTTTGATGCACCAAAAGCAATTAAATCATCAGTGGTAACAACAGCTGTAGGACTCCCTTTGCTTAATATTCTTTTCATAGCATCATACCCACTATCTTCAGTAAACTCTGCTACTTGAATCATGTTTTCATCTAATTTTTCACCAATATTCTCCATAGCTCTTGAGTAACCTTCTAATCTATTTATAGTTACATTAAGCGTAGGTGATCCTCCTATAAATGCTATTTTTCTTTCACCCTTTTGTATAAAATAATTAACAACACTGTACATGGCATGAAAGTTATCATTGTCAACCCATAAAACCCCGCCTGCACTTTCTGGTTTACCTATCACTACAAAAGGATAATCCGCTTCTTTCAAATAAGCAATGCATTTATCATCCTTTCGAGCTACAGCCAAAATAATTCCGTCAACTCTTCCACTATTTATTAAACTTGCTATGTGCTCTACCTCTTGATCTTCATTATTACTGTAAGTATACATAATATAATATCCCTTTTTCTGAGCATAATGGCTTATTCCTCTCATAATTTGGATAAAAAAAGGATTAACAAATAAATCCTCATCAGTATTAGGCAGTATAAGTCCTATAGTCTTTGTTGTTTTACTAACTAGGCTCCTAGCTATTGCATTAGGATGATAATCTATTTCTTTCATTGCTTTGTAAACTCTTTGTTTTGTTTCATCACTAATTCTAGGATTATCTGCAAGTACTCTTGAAACCGTAGATGGTGATACATTTGCAATCTTTGCTACATCTTTTATAGTTACTGACATAAAAACTTCACTTCCCAATTCATAAAAATATATTACGTTTATTATATTATTAATTTTGATATTTATCAAGGTTACTTATGCAACTAGTGCCACATTTTAAAACAAGTAAACCACAAGATATTTTATATATATTAAAGTAATAATCCCGCTAATAAAAAATAATTTAAATTATTTTGTGCAAACGCATTCACAAATGCATGATTTTATATTATTATATAAATATAGATGTCATTAAAGTAAAAATAAAGGAGAGCTATATGAAAAACATAGAGAGTTATATGCATAACATTAAAGCAATTATATTCGATTTAGATGGCGTATTAGTTGATACTGCTAAATATCATTATTTAGCATGGAAAAGACTAGCACAAGAATTAAACATTGAGTTTTCTATAGAAGACAATGAGAGACTAAAAGGTGTAAGTAGAATGAATTCACTAGAAATCATTCTTGAGATAGGTAATATTACATTAGACGATGATACAAAAATTAAACTAGCTGAGAAAAAGAATATCTGGTATGTAGAATATATTTCCAAATTAACTCCCGCTGATATTTTACCTGGAGTTATAGACTTTATAGAAAGCATTAAAGCAAATGGGCTGAAAATCGCCTTAGGATCTGCAAGTAAGAATTCTATGCTTATTCTTACTAACTTAAAATTAACTGATTATTTTGATGCTATAATTGATGGCACAAAAGTTTCTAGCGCAAAACCAAATCCTGAAGTTTTCTTAAAAGGAGCTTTGGAACTAAACATACCGCCTTGTCAGTGTATTGTATTTGAAGATGCACAGGCTGGCATCGATGCTGCTATTAATGCTGGAATGTATTGCATTGGGATAGGTTCTAAAAATAGACTAAAAAAGGCTAATTTAGTCCTTTCGGGATTTTCTAATATGACTTTTGATAAATTAGGACTATAAAGTAATCAAAAAGAAAGCTAACAAGGAGGATTTTAATGAATCATTATTATGAACTTAATGAGTGGAACATTATTGAAAAAGGTTTTAATTCTGATAATAACGAAATATCTGAGAGTATCTTTAGCTTAGGTAATGGTTATATGGGTCAAAGAGCAAATTTCGAAGAAGATTATAGCGGTAATTCTCTTCGAGGAAATTATATAGCTGGAGTTTATTATCCTGATAAAACAAGAGTTGGTTGGTGGAAAAATGGATACCCAGAATATTTTGCTAAGGTTTTAAACTCAACAAATTGGATTGGAATAAATATTAAGATTGATGACATTAGTTTAGATCTTGCTAAATGTGATGTTCGCGAATTTAAAAGAGTTTTGAATATGAAAGAAGGCTATCTAAAAAGAAGTTTTGTGGCTACACTAGAAAATGGGAATGAGATTGAAGTAAATACTAAAAGATTTATAAGTATGACTCGCAGTGAAATAGGCGTTATAAAGTATTCTATTAAACCCATAAATTTTAGTGGTAAATTAGAAGTTTCCCCGTGCCTTGATGGAAACGTTGTGAACAGTGATTCCAACTACGATGAGACATTTTGGGATGAAATCGCAAAAGGTGTTAAACCATATGAAGCTTATGTGATGTTAAAAACTAAGAAATTGGATTTCCACATATGTACAAGCATGACCTTCGAGTTAACTAAAAATGGTGAAATAATTGAACCAATTGTAACACTTAATGAAAGTGAAAAATATGTTTCAAATACCGCTTCAGTGAACTTAAATAAAAATGATGAACTTATAATTTATAAATATGTTGCTAATACCTCATCCAGATACTATAAAATACCAGAATTAATTAAAACAACTAGAGAACTTGCAAGCATTGCTAAAAAAGATGGATTTGAGATGCTTCTAGCGGAACAATCTAAGGCTTGGAGTAAAAAGTGGAAAGAAAGCGATATAGTTATAAAAGGCGATGTATCCGCTCAGCAAGGTATTCGATTTAATATATTTCAACTAAACCAAACCTATACAGGAGAAGATTCGAGGTTAAACATAGGACCAAAAGGTTTCACTGGTGAAAAATATGGTGGTGGCACCTACTGGGATACTGAGGCTTATTGCATTCCTTTCTATTTAAGTACAGCAAATGAAAAAGTATCAAAAAATCTTTTATTATATAGATACAATCAATTAGACAAAGCAATAGAAAACGCAGAAAAATTAGGTTTTAATAATGGCGCAGCATTATATCCAATGGTTACAATGAATGGAGAAGAATGCCACAATGAATGGGAAATAACTTTTGAAGAAATCCATAGAAATGGTGCCATAGCTTATGCTATATATAATTACGTAAACTACACTGGTGACAAGTCTTGCCTTTGCGAATTTGGTCTTGAAGTTCTTATAGCTATATCAAGATTCTGGGCTCAAAGAGCAACTTTTTCAAGCAGTAAAAATAAATATGTGATTTTAGGTGTTACTGGTCCTAATGAATATGAGAATAATGTAAATAATAATTGGTATACTAATAAAATTGCCTGTTGGACAATGCAGTATACCCTAAAGGTTATAAATTATTTAAGTGAACACGAAAGTAAATCATTAGATGAAATAAAATCAAAGGTTAATTTTAAGGATAGTGAAGTAATTAATTGGAAAAACATTATTAATAACATGTACTATCCGCGTGATGAAGAACTTGGGATTTTCCTTCAGCAAGATGGTTACATGGACAAAGAGCAAATATTAGTTAAAGATTTAGATGAAAAAAATATACCAATAAATCAAAACTGGTCATGGGATAGAATACTTAGGTCATGCTTTATAAAACAAGCTGATGTACTTCAAGGTATTTATTTATTTGAACAGGAATATGATGTAGCTACAATTAAAAGAAATTTTGATTTCTATGAACCAAGAACTGTACACGAGTCGTCCTTGTCCCCTTGTATTCATACAATACTCGCTGCTAAAATTGGGAATTATGAAAAAGCTTATGATATGTATTTAAGGGCATCTAGACTTGACCTTGATAATTATAATAATGATACAAAAGATGGTTGTCATACAACTAGCATGGCTGGGACTTGGATGGCAGTAGTACATGGTTTTGGTGGGCTTCGAGTTATTGATAATAAATTAATTTTGAACCCATTTATTCCAGAGCATTGGTCTTCATTTTCCTTCAAAATAATGTTTAGAGGTGCACTTTTAAATATTAATTTTACTAAAGAGTCCCTCAAAATACAAAACGAGAGTGAAATACCTGTAAACTTATTAGTATATGAAAATGATTATTATTTAAATGGAAATGATGTATTAGAAGTTAATGTGATCTAATATATATAATTTGATTTTTATAAAACAGATTTCATCAAAGAAAGGTATAGCAAACCTCTGCTATACCTTTTCTTTAATTTTACTTCCCTTATTAATCTTATATTAAAATTTTAGTGCTACTTTTCTTGCTTCGTTTATAGCATTTATCTTTATTTCCTCTGCTTTATCTGGAGTAGCATTCATACCTTCTACAATAATTGATTGTTTGTCTGTAATCCCAATAAAACTTAATATTGTATTTATATATCTGTCTCCTAATTCATAATCCATAGCAGGTCCAACAGAATACACTCCGCCTCTAGCTTGAATATGAACTGCTTTTTTATCTGACAAAAGTCCAACTGGTCCATTTTCTGTGTATTTAAACGTCTTATTAACTATACATATATTATCTAAATATGCTTTCATCATTGGAGGTATTGTGAAATTCCAAAGTGGTGTAACAAATACATATTTGTCAGCAGCTAGAAACTGATCTAATAGATTATTCATAGCAACCACTTTAGTTTGTTCTTTTGAATCTAATTGCTCAAAGGTAACTCCAGCTCCAAGCTTTCCCCAAGCACGCAGTACTACCTCATCAATAAATGGAACCTCTGTTTTATACAAATCTAAAATTGTTATCTCATCATTTGGATTAGAACTTTTATAAGTTTCTAGAAATTCATTTCCTACAGCTAAACTAAATGAATTTTCCTTAGTCTTTGGATTTGCAGTTATATATAATACTTTTGACATTTTACATTCCCCTTTTCATTCTTAATATATTTTTTTAATTTAAATACATAGTGTTGTTTTAATGTTAATTTTATATACTCTGATAACTTGTTACATAAAGTAACTTATATACTTTTTATAATTCAATTACTTTATGTTGTTATAATACATTAACATACTTACTTTTGTCAAGTAAGTATGTTAAAATAATTATAGGAGATGATTTAGTATGGATAAATTTCATTTATGTCCAAGATTTGAGGCAGCATTTCAAATTTTAGGAAAGCGATGGACCGGATTAATTATACGTTCCTTATTAAGTGGTTCAAAAAGATTTTCAGAGCTACAAGAAATTATTCCAGCTCTAAGTTCTCGTGTACTTACAGAAAGGTTTAAAGAATTAGAAGAACTAGGCATTATTACTCGTAGTGTTTACCCAGAGATGCCTGTACGTATAGAATATGGACTTACGCAAAAAGGCAAAGACCTGGAAAAAACTATGGATGAAATTCAAAAATGGGCTGAAAAATGGTCTGATAAGTAATTGTTTTTGATGTACCCTCTATAAAATTAGAGGGTATATTTATTTTTTGATTATATAAACATACCAAACATATCATTTTATTAACAACTTTATATAAAAAACATAATTTGTTATTGACTTCATTAAATTAACAAAGTAGAATGGTTTTGATAATCATTATCAAATAAGAGATTAACAGAGGAGTTTTACATGATTTTTGTCTATTCTTTAATTTTCGCATTAGTTTTATCGTTATTTTTTACATCGAGCATTAAAAAAAATTATATAACTTATTATTTAGTCTCCATATTTATCGGATTTATTACTACTGTTTATGAAGTTTTGAGGATTACTTCTGGCGCTAAACTTTATGGCTTTCCTCTATACTTAGAAAAAATATTTATGAGAGGTCATATCTCCATAGCCTTCTTTATTTTAGTAATGTTTGCAGGTGCTTTAAATTCCAAATGGAAAATATCAAGAAAACTACTTAGCATAAGAGCAGAACTGGCTATTATTGCATCTATATTTATAATTCCTCATTCACTCATTTATTTTGTCCGATTCATAGCACTTAAACTTCCCGAAATGATTAACATAGGTATGATACCAACTTTATATATTGGTTATATCATTGTTGGAATTATAGCATTTATTATAATGATTCCCTTGTTTATTACCTCATTTAAAAAAATCAGGCGCAAAATGCAAAATGGGCAATGGCGAAAATTGCAAAAACGGGCATACATATTTTACTTTTTAGCTTACATACATATCCTACTAATATTATTAAGTAAAAAAGAAATTGATTTGTTAAAATTAAGTAGTTACACAATTATATTTGGCACATACACAATATTAAAATTAATAAAATACAAAAGTAATAAAAAAGCTAAATTAAATTATAATTAAAAAATAAAAATGCGATTACCTATATATAGGTAATCCCATTGATTCTAAATAATTTAATATTATATTTAGTTATTAGTTTTCTCCATATGATATGTGTACCATTTGCTAATTAATACTTTAAAAGAAGCCGCAACTGGTACCGCTATTAACATACCTATAAGCCCCCCTACACTTCCACCTATTATAATTGCAAGCATAGTAAATACTGGATGTAATCCTACACTATCTCCAACAATTTTTGGTGCAAGTAAGTTATTATCCACCTGCTGAACTATAAGCATGCCAACAACTGCCCATACAGCTTTAATAGGTTGTCCACTTAGTAGTGCAATAATTACCGCAAGAATAGTTCCAACAACCGGGCCTATATATGGTATCATATTACAAATGCCTGCAATAATTCCTATTACTAAAGCATAATCAATTCCAATAAAATACAATACGATAGCTGATAAAACTCCTACAAAGCAAGCCTCTAATAATTGACCTCTTATATATTTATAAAAAGTACTATCTATAATTGATAATATTTCTTTTAATTTATTCCCTGCTTTACTTTGCCTAAATATGAGATTGAAAGTTTTTTCCCATAAATCTATAAAGTACTCTGAATCTTGTATTAAGTATATACTCAATACCAAAGCTATAAAAAATGAAGCTATATTGCCTCCTATAGATAAAACAGAATCTGTCATTACTCCTATACTTGTCGTAAAATATGACTGAACATAACCTACAATCTGAGTAATTTTATCGTTTAAATTTCCTAACATTGTAATGTTTGAGCTTTGTAATTTCTTAGTAATTGAACTAACTGATAATGTTGGGTTATTTAAATATTTAGTAAGATAGTCTGTCATATTAGTTATAGTTATATTATTAGAAAGCTTTCCACCAATCATAATATATATTCCACTAACAAGTGCCACCATAGCAGCTATTACCAATAAATAAATTGCTAAAATACCAACTAATCTTCTAGGCGCAGCTCTTTTAAATATCTTTCTCTTTTTTAAGAAATTTTCAATAGTTTTCACTCCTGGTTTCAATAAGTACACCATTACTAATGCCATAAGAAGTGGTTTTACAAGTCCAATAATTTTTCCTATTATGCTTGATAAAAAAGAAAATATACTCCCTATATCATTAAAAATTGTTATGCACATATAAATTAAGAGTACCGTTCCTGCCGCATACAGACAGTAATTTAATAATTTTTTATCTATTTTCATTTTTATCCCCTTATTAATTATCTTTTATTTTATATTTCTTCTATGTTTACCTTACATTATAATAAATTTATGAGCAATGGTAAAGGTTAATATCAAATTTTGCTAACATATTATAATTTCAACATAAATCCAACATAAATTCATTGTTTTTATTTTAAAACCTTTAAAACCCAACTATATTTTAGTATAATATCTATTATAAAGCTTAAAGAGGAGACGGTAATTTATGTATTGTTCAAAATGTGGTTCTCAAATAAAAGATGGCGCCAATTTTTGCTTTAAATGTGGTAATAAAAGCACAAAACAAAGTATAGTAAATCAAGAAAAGATTTCAACTATTCCTTTAACCACTAGTTTAAATGAAATTAATGATTCAAATGAAATGAGTACTTCAATGGCAAGCATCACCACTCAACCTACTACTAAAAGATATATTATACTTGCTGTTGTAATTGGAGTATTATCAATAGGATTAATTAGCTATTATATTTCACTTTCAAAATTTTCATCCACAACTACTAAGGCTTCAGACACGACTTCTATAAAAAACAAAGTTATTCCAAGTAATACGGGTACTAATAAGACCTCTAGTACAAAATCAGAAAACTCAACATCTACAAATAAAATTAATTCCGCTGATTCTTATATTTTTTCTAAAAGTGGTAGTAAAAATCTTTTAGAATCTAATGTATCTACATTAGCAAAAGAAGATTTATCTTTAGCTAGAAATGAAATCTTTGCAAGACATGGTTTTGTATTTAAAATCGAACCATTTAAGAGCTATTTCAATAATAAGTCTTGGTATAAACAAAATCCCCTTTTTAAGGGAACTGATCCAGAATTAAATGCAAAAGAACTATATAATGTACAATTAATTTTGAAATATGAAAACAAATAACAAAATTCAGAAAATATAGATAAAGTTATCCACATTTTCTGAATTTCTTGTGCTTTAAAAATAGATTATAAAAATTTTTTTATTTACAATAATTCTATATCTTATACTCCTCTACATTACCTATACGATTTTGATTATCTATAATAACTTCGATAAAAGAATCCGCAATTTCCTTATCAAACTGCTTACCACTACATATTTTAAGCTCTTCAATAGCTTCTTTATAAGTTTTTCTTTTATTATACGGTCTAGAAGACGTCATAGCATCAAAACAATCTACCACCGTTAACATCCTCACAAGATAAGGTATGTTATTTCCTTTTAAATTATCCGGGTACCCTTTACCATCATATCTTTCATGATGATGCAATATTAGAGGAGCAATTTCCTTAAGCGATTCAACAGATTTTATAATCTCTACTCCATTTACTGAATGCTGTTTCATTATTTCCCATTCAGCTGAAGTTAATGGCATATTTTTATTTAATATTTCCTTTGGAATATTTATTTTTCCAATGTCATGCATATAAGCACCATATATTAATTCTTTCTTATTTTTTTCATTTAATTCAAGTTTATCAGCAAGTAGCCTACTATAGATAACTACCCTTTCAACATGGCCATATGTATATTTATCTTTAGCATTAATAACACTTATCAGAGTTTTTATTGAAGTAATAATATCTATATGTTCATCTTTTGTATCAATTTTCAATTCTTCCAATATAGAAGTATAACTCTCAACCCTATTTTTATCAAAAAACTTAGCCCTATAAAGTGCATCATCCGCGCTTTTAAAAAGTTCAGTAGCATTTTTAGCTTTACTTGGATAAATTGATGTTCCTATTGAGACAGTCAAATTACCATTCGGCTGATTTTCTTCGCCATTAAAGTAGGTTGTTTCTATCTTTATTCTTAATCTTTCAGCTAGTTTAATTGTATCTTCTTCAGAAGTATTTGGAAGAACTATTGCAAATTCTTCTCCCCCATACCTTGCAACTACATCATCTTTTCTAAAACTACTTTTTAATATAGAACCAACTGACCTAAGTACCTCATCTCCCATTTGATGGCCGTTTACATCATTATAGATTTTAAAATAATCTATATCTATTAATATCATTGAAACTAAATTATTCTCTTTTTCACAGGTTTGCATTATTCCTTCTAATGCATCATAAAAAAACCTATGATTATAAAGCCCCGTAAGCCCATCCTCATTTGCTAATCCCTCCAGCTTTCTTATATGTTCATTTTCTATCCTCACATAAAACCCCAATGGCCATGCAGTAAGCATAAAAACTCCAGATAAAATTAAATCATTCTCAAAAATCAGATTAACTTGTACATTAGGTGCACCCATAATAAGATCTAATGATAATATAAAAGTCGAAGCAATGCAAGCAACTATCATACCTTGCATCATGCCCTTTTGTATTGTAGATGTAATTATAATAAATAAAAATATAAATTTATAATCACTTGTATTTTTTCCTGAATATAAAACAACAATCATAAAAAATAAAACAAATATAATATTTTCAATTGATTGTATAATTTTTATATATTTAATATTTATTTTTTCAACAGTTGAAAATGACCATAAAAAGTATATTGACAATAATATTAATATTAATACAAAAAATGAAACAAAACTATAATTAGTTTTTACTGTGACATCTACCATGGTACTGCCATTAAAAAAATATCTTAGAAATACCATTCCTGAAAATAGCAAGGAGGCTAATTTTACTATTGACACAATTTCTCGGATTTTTTTCTGTTTGTCATTTTCTAAATTTCCCATAATATCACTACCTCATCAAATTAATTATAATAAGATAATGAGGTCAGTAAAACTGATCTCATTATTTTTATTATTTTTCTCTTAAACATTTTGGTTCTACAGGCTGATATGAAGCCCACCAACATGCTGAAGAAGCTACAGAAGTTGCCGCAAGTGTAGTTACTACTGCAATTAAAGTAAATAGGTGTTTCTTTAAAAATTTCATTTTATTATGCCCCCTTTTTAATATATATGATTTAAAAAGCGATCTACTTTCCCCACTACTAAGTGTCCTGGAGTCGTAAGAGTAAATACTTGCCATACTATGCCCGAATATAAACATAGAACATAAAAAAGAAGTTTGCTTTCACCACTACTTATATACAACAGGATAAGAAATACTGTTATAGCTAAATAAACACTTAGAAGTATTATAGACCCTTTCTTCATCCGCTTTCTTTTTTCCTTTTTTACTATAGGTTTTGCTATACTGTCCACTGGAGCTAACTTATAAATTGTGTAATATGACCATATGAATATCACAATTCCAAATATTATAACTAATTTAAAATTACCCACAAAGCTTATTAATAATGATATTGTTATTGCTTGTCCTACACATACAATTGTACCTATGAAAGTGCAAATCCATGGTGAACTTGCATGAACCCCCCCAGAGTATTTTCTAAGTATAGCAGCTGTAAAAGAGATTATTAGAGCTTCAAAAGCAACATGAAACAACACTCCGAATAAAAATACAAATATTATAGAAAGAGACATCTGCATCAAGGCAAAGGTCCCATAGGCAATTACTTCTTTATTATCATTATCAAGTGATAACTCTAATGCTACTTTCTTCGCAATATTATTAGATAACTTCTCCATCTATTACCTCGCTCAACTTCTTTTTTCTAACCAAATAAAAGTAATATGTAAATGCTATTGCTGCGAAAATCACTAGTGATGGAATACCATATAATATTTTTAATGAAGTATTACTTAATATATTAATCACATTCACTTTAAATATATGTTGAATTATAAACATATTAATTCCCTCACAAATAAATTCTAGAACCATTGCCATGATACTTGCTTGTATGGCTTTTATTATGCTGATTTTATTTATACTAATTGTTAATACAATAATAGCTATAATATTAAGAATAGTATGTACCCCATATTGAATTGGTAATAACCTTATTATATAAACTGCAATAACATATATTATAATTGATAATATATATCTTTTTACATTAATAACAGTTTTAGAAAATGCATAAACTGCAAAAATAAGTAACATTGCTTCTGGCAGAGCTCTTAAAAACACTTCTAATAAAGTCAATCTTAACATCTTCTATTTCTCTCCTATCACCCTTTTGAATAAGTATGTATATGTTATCAATTATATCATTAATATTACAAAACAGGATATATTTATTAATATAATTAAGTCAATATTAGATATTATTCCTTCAAGGTTTCATCCATAATTTTCTTTGTTTGATTAATTACTTTTATTGTATTAAATAAAATGATAAAAGCAAAAACTCTTATACATATATCTCCAATACTCATAACACAGTAACCCACATCAACTATATCTGTTAAAAACTTCAGCTTACTTACTCCACTTCCTAAAATGTGTATATCATTAACCTTTATAAAAGAATCTGGTTTTGCATAACCAGTTAAATAAGATAAAGTTGGAAATACCGGCATTTTACCATTATTAGCAGCTATAACAATATTATTTAAGACACTTCCAATAATAATAAATATTGACCCTATAATTGCGCTAAAATTAAGTTTATATTTAATAATCAAAATTATAAATGTCAAAAGATAAAGGTAATGAAAAGTACTGGTGTACTTTAGAAATGTATAATTACCATTAAATATCATAACCTCTAAAATTAAATATATTAGTATAAATGTTAATATTGGGTATATAGCCCAGGTCTTAAACAGTGGTTTTATTTTGTAACCTTTTATCTTCGCAAAAATAAATGCTAAAAGTATTGGCTCTATCATAAATATTCCTCACATTCAGAATTTTTACATTTAATTTGTTCCTATTTTGATTATACTAATTTTTAGCATATTTTTCTACCTTTTTACAAAAATAATTATCTTTTACAAAGAAAATAAATAATACTCAGCAACACCATTACAATATCTTTAACGACATAAATGGCTTGCTGGGTATTTTAATAATATATAATAAACAGATTCAATTTTAAAATTATTTTAAATGTCGTAATGCTATTTCCTTATATAACCTAATAGAATCAATATATTTACTTGTTACTACATATTCGTTTGGCTTATGAGCTTGTGTTTCTTCGCCAGGTCCACAAACAATAACTGATAAATCATTGTTAAAACTTGGTACAAATATAGATGCATCTGTGCAATAAGTTACACCTTTGCCTTTATATTCACTTCCAAACAATTCTGTGGCTGTCTCTAGTGCTAATTTAATAAATTGATCATCTGATTTATTTTTTAATGCCACTTTATCATTAAAAACTTTCACATCAAATTTAGCATTAGAATCTGCCTGGATTTCTACTAATAATACCTTAATATCTGATATAATTTCCTGATTATCTTGCCCAGGAACGGTACGAATGTCAATTTGTAATTTGCACATATCAGGTACTACATTGGCTTGAACACCGCCAGAAATAGTAGCAACATTTAAAGTTGGACCTCCAAGTAGAATATCCTCTTTATATTTGAATTTGAATTTATCATGCAAAGCATTAATAAAACATGTCATATTATCAATGGCATTAATTCCATGTTCAGGCATTGATCCATGAGCAGTTTTTCCATATGAAATCACCTCCAACCACAAGGCACCTTTGTGAGTAACAAAAATTTCGCCACCACTTGGCTCAGCAATAATCATAGCTCCAGCACCACTTAGACTCCCATCTGCTACCATTGTATTTGCACCAATACAATCAACTTCTTCACCTGCAGTTGCTGCAAAGATGAGATCACCTTCAAGTGTTATTCCTGATTTAGAAACTTCAATCATAGCCATTATTAAAGCGGCTAGACCACCTTTCATATCAGAAGATCCTCGCCCATAAATCCGACCACCAATTTCTTCTGCCCCAAAAGGTTCGTGTTCCCATGGAATTTCTCCCACTGAAACAGTATCCATATGTCCGCAAAAGACCAAACTTTTTTTATGTCCTAATCCTTTTATCCTAGCGACCAAATTGGCACGGTTGTTACCAACCGATTGTATTGTAGATTCAATACCACTTTCTCTTAACTTCTTTGCAATAGCCATAGCTACCAGTATTTCATTGCCAGGTGGATTACTACTATTAATTCTTAAAAGATCTTTTAGAAAATCAATCGCCTCTTTAATTTATAATCACTCCTCATAACATCACTTATCTACCATATCTTTACTATCTCGTATATTTATATTCCCTAAAGATTATAGTATATTCGATAATAAGTAAAAGTGATCCTTTTTGTAATATAATGTATCTAAATTACATGTTTTTTTAGTATTTATCTATTTTCAAAATCATATCATACCATTTAGCGCCCCCATGTACAGATTTAGATACACCCATATTTGCATATCCAAACTTCGAATAATAATGAATAAGCCTATCTTTACAGGTTAGAATAACACCTTTACGCCCCGCTACTTTTGATACTTCTATCATATAATTCATAAGTTGTGCTGCAATTCCTTGATTACGATACTCTGATACTACGTCCAGTCCAAAAATAGTCTGATACTCTCCATTTGGGATATGAAGCGTAGAATCCTCATAAAGCTTGTCATAGATAACAGTTCCATTAATAACACACCCATTAACAAATCCAATAATTTTTTCATCTACTTCTGCTACAAAAAAGCTTTCTGTGAATGTCTTGATCCGATCTTTTAAAGATACTCTTGTAGCTGCTTCAGCTTCTGGAAAACAGCTTGCCTCCACTTTTACTATTGCATCTAAATCACCAATACATGCTTTTCTAATTTTAATTTTCATAATAATTCCCCTTTCGTTACCATTCAATTTAAATTACTTTGTTCAATTATACTACAATACAAAAAACAACTTGAAAATTTATCAAGTTGCCCTTATAACCATCCTCTTTAATTATTTAACAACATTTTGGAAGCTTCAAGTCTGCCATCTTCTATAAGTGACAGTTGTCTAGCCTAGAAAAATTACTTTGGTGGCAGTTCAAATCTGCTTCCAAAGTTGTTAATATTTCAGCTCCGAAGGAGATGATTTAACTTTCCACTACGTCCTCAATATACTCAGCGTTTTCCAATTCCTCAAAAGCATCTTCTACCGATATACTGTCTAAAATCCTGCCAGTTAAAATTACACCTTTTTTTACATCTTCATCCCATTGGAAATCAGTCATTACACTATCTATCCCTAAATCATAAGCCATATCTTTTGCACTAATATCCTGTCCTTTATAGTTGTCTAGACCATCTTCACTAATTATAATCTCGTAAATTTTATTTTTCTTTGTCATTCTTATTCCTCCCTAAACTATAATATAATATTTAAAAATACTACATATAATATTCTACAAAAAACCGAATAATATCCATCTGTTTTTTATTTAGGGTATAAAATAATGTTGTATTATCATAAAATATCCATTTAAAAGTTAATTTTAAACAACCTCTTTAGACTAGATTATATTAAATCTTAGGTCTTGATAAAAGTTAGCTTTAGCAGTCTCATAGTAAGGAGTAATCCATAAAAATCCTATACCAAAAGTTATTATTCCTAAAATAAACCAGCCTATATAGCTGCACCATAAACCAAACAGTTCAAATTTAAAGCCATTCATCATGCGTTTACTTCGGTCTAAAGCATCCGAGGCACTTAGTTCAGGATTATCCACCATAATATAGTATGACATTGAATATCCTAGTGAAGCAATAATTCCTGGAATGATAAGAAGCAAAGTCCATAAAAATGTAAAAAGCCCCATAAGAAAATTTAGAACAAATGATTTCACAAAAAATTTAAAGCCGCTAAACATATTTTCAATAAATGGGCCTTCATTCCTTGTAAGCTTAAGAAAGTAACTTGTTACCCCAAGAGTTATCGGTCCAGACAAAACAAAACTCACTAAACTTCCAAAACCATTGGGTGAGTTTCTAATTGGTTCTCCATTTTGCCAAATGTTTTGAAAGGACTGTACTGCATTCCCCCCTGAAAATGACATTGTAACTAACCAAGCAATAAAACACACAATTCCAGCTTGAAGCCATTTACCATTTAACTGTTCCCTTGCCCTACATTTTAAATCTGTACTTTGTTGTGGCATGTTTTTACCCTCCCCTTCATAGTCTAATTAATAATTCTTAATATAATAGACTATTAATATTGTTCTATATTAATACTATGCATCTATTACATTAAATAACCCTAAAAAATTGTTTTTACTCTGATTCTCCTCTTTACTTGTTAATTCCCATAATAGTATCTTTTTATAAAATATAGCATTTACATGATTCAATGTCATTCTACAATTTACCTTTAAATTTCCTAGGAAATATAAAAAAACCACTACTCCTACAAGTAGTGGTTACATAAATGATATATATTTTAATCCTTAAAAGAAAGTGTATGTATAAATCTATCAGAGCCAATAATAGTGTTTATAAAAATGATTTCTGCTCTATCCTTATACTCCAAAGGCATCAGCATTGAAGGACTAAAATGTGTTAATAAAAGTTCCTTTACTTCTCCGCCTAAAGCAAGCTCTGCTGCCTCGCTAAAAGTCATATGTTTATTTCGTATAGCCTTTTCAATATCATTTTCATCTCCATAAGTACCTTCACATACAAACAAGTCGCTCCCCTTAATAAATGTTTTTATTTTAGAAAGTGATCTTGTATCAGTTATAAAACTGATTTTTATTCCTACTCTTTTCGCTCCAAGGACCAACTTTGGAAAATATGTTTTTCCATGGTCAATTATAATCTCATTTTTCTGGAGTCTATTCCAAAATTCCTTTGGTATATCATTTTTAATTGCACTTTTAACATCAAATTTTGGTTTTCTGTTAAAATATAGGCTATAACCTAAACAATTAGTTGAATGCTCAAGTTCCAATGTTGAAATTATCAAATCATTAAATTCTCCTGCCGAAGTTTCTGTATCATTTAATGACGCTTTTATCCTCACAGGTTCTTGTGGATTCTCTACGATATTAATTTCATAAGGAAGATAAGGTGCTACAACCCTTAATCCTTTCACAATATCCGTAATGCCAATAGGTCCAATTATAGTAATTGGATCTGTTCTACCACTATTACCAATTGTTAAAAGTAGCCCTGGAAGTCCCATAATGTGATCTGCATGTCCATGAGTTATACAAATCACATCTATTGTCTTAAATCCCCACCCAAGTATTTTCATAGATACCTGAGTACCTTCTCCACAGTCCATTAATATCTTTCTTCCCTTATAACTTATGAGAAGTGAGGATAAATATCTTTCTGGAATTGGCATCCCTCCTCCACATCCTAAAAGTGCTAAATCAACCAATTAAATCATCTCCTTGGTCGCTGCAATATTAATGACTTTATCTATATCTTTTTAACAAATTCAGATTTTAGTTCCATAGCTCCAAAACCATCGATCTTACAATCAATATTATGATCTCCATCGATCAATCGAATATTTTTTACTTTTGTACCTTTTTTTAAGGATGTTGGACTTCCTTTTACTTTAAGGTCTTTAATTAGTGTTACAGAATCACCATTGTTTAATACATTTCCATTTGCATCTTTGATAATTTTTTTCTCTTCTCTACTTTCAGTTTCTGAATCTAAAGTCCACTCATTTGCACATTCCGGGCAAACAAAAAGACTTCTATCCTCGTATGTGTATTCTGAATTACATTTTGGGCAATTTGGCAAATCAGCCATAATTTCATTTCCTCCATTCATTATTGTTTTTAGTGTATATTTTCTTCTTAATTTCAATATTACAACTTTATAAAAATAATAGTTTCAACTTGAATTTCATAAAAAATATAGAGAGTTTCTTATTCGTTTATATACTATCATAGTCTTGTGTTATCCACAAACCTTTAAATATTATTATTATAAAGATTATGCCCGAAATAAATTTTAATGATGAAATGATCTTACATTTGAACAAGCCATTGCTATGCTATATTCGTTACATGCCTTTATTACTATATCATCTCTTACTGAACCACCAGGCTCTACAATATATTTCACACCACTTTGAAATGCCCTATCAATATTGTCTCTAAATGGGAAAAAACCATCTGAGCCTAAAGACACACCAGAAAAATTAGATATCCACGTATCTTTTTCTTCCTTTGTTAATTTAATAGGAATCTCATTAAGCACTTCGCTCCAATCTTTCATTTCAACTAAAGCAGTATCATCCCGAATATATTGATCTATAACATTGTCTTTATTAGGTCCTGTAATTCCTTTTTTGAATGATAAATTAAGAACACTGGGATGCTGCCTTAAAAACCATGTATCTGCTTTTGATCCAGCCAATCTTGTGCAATGTATGCGAGATTGCTGTCCTGCACCAACTCCAATTACTTGACCATCTAAAACAAAACAAACTGAATTTGACTGAGTATACTTTAATGTAATCATTGAAATAAGTAAGTCCCGTTTTGCATCATCCGTAATATTTTTATTATTAGTTACTATATTATCAAGCATATCTTTTTTTATAAGACTATTATTTCTTTTCTGCTGAAAAGTTATACCATATATTTCTCTTTTTTCAATATCCCCAGGTTCATAATCTGGATCTATTTTAATGATATTGTAATTCCCTTTTTTCTTTTTCATCAAAATTTCTAGGGCTTCCTTTGTATACCCTGGGGCAATAACTCCATCAGAAATAGATTTTTTTAATATCATTGCAGTAGGTAAATCAACAATATCACTAATAGCAGCCCAATCACCAAATGAGGACATCCTATCTGCACCTCTTGCTCTTGCATATGCGCATGCTACAGGCGATAGCTGCATCTCTTCAACAAAATACGCTTTCTTTAATACATCACTTAATGGAATTCCTACTGCAGCACCTGCTGGACTTACATGTTTAAAAGATGCTGCTGCCGGTAATCCTATTGTTTGTTTTAATTCTTTAACTAACTGCCATGAATTAAAAGCATCCATAAAGTTAATATAACCTGGTTTACCATTTAGAATTTCAAATGGTAATGCTTTATTCTCCATATAAATTTTTGCCGAACCTTGATGTGGATTACACCCATATTTTAGTTTAATTTCTGATTTTATCATTGCTTATACCTCCTTGTATAATCTAATTATAAGTTTGATAAGAAACTGTCCCTAAATAATACGAATGATTTCTTACTTATCTTTATTAATGTTTATGTTTATCCATTTCTAAATTTAA
>NZ_JAHLDV010000017.1 GCF_018861865.1 Clostridium frigoris | reverse complement strand
ATCGATGATTGGGGTGAAGTCGTAACAAGGTAGCCGTAGGAGAACCTGCGGCTGGATCACCTCCTTTCTAGGGAGTAGATATAGAGACTTCGGTCTTTATAATAGAAGAATTTAATTATTCTTCAAAACATCTATTGTAATTACTCGTTCCTATTTCTCTGTTTAATTTTGAGAGACTAATATTAAAAATAAAATAAACAATTATAATCACTTTTAGTGTTTATAATTGTTTATTTTATTTTTTGGGAGAATTATATTTATAATAGAAAAGAATCAATAATTTATATATAAAAAAACAAACCTCCACAAAACATGGAAGTTTGTTTTTTTACAATCATAATTTTTAATAAGCAAATATTAATTTGCCTAGAGTAATAGCTACTGGTTTTGAAGTTAACCATTTATTTGTTACAGTACCATCATAAAAAAACAAGGCACCTTTAGTTGGATCAGAACCACTTAAAGCCTTATATGCAGCATTAAGCGCGGAACTACTCGCAGTTTTATTAATCATGCCATTCATTACTGGAGTAAATTGATAGTGACCAGCACTTTTTTGGTTAATTACACTACTTATGTCGTTTGGATATTTCGAACTTTGAACTCTATTTACAACTGTAGCGCCAACAGATACCATAGCATCATCACTTTCACCAGATGCTTCAGCCGTTATTAGTTTAGCTAATAGTTTTACATCACTATTAGAATAATTAATAATCTTATTATCCTGAGGTGCTGGTTGCGTAACTGAAGATTTTTGTGTTATCGATTGTTTATTCTCAGTCGTATTATGAGGTGCTTTTTTATCGTTTTCAGAATTACTTGGAATTTTAAAGACATCTCCAGGATAAATAGTATCGCTCCACTTATTATTTGCTTTTCTTATTTCATCTAATGGTAAACTATATCTTTTTGCTATAAAATATAGGCTGTCGCCACTTACTACTTTATAAGTATTAGTTGGAACATCTAGTACTTGTCCAGTTTGTATGGTACCACTTGGTAGTCTATTGTTTTTCATTAAAACATTTGTAGTTGTGTTATAGGCATTACTGATTTCACTTAATGTATCACCCGATTTAACTTGATAAGTAGCAGCATATACGGAGCTGCTACTCGCTAAAACTAAGGTTAATGCTAGTATAGTGTTTTTTAAATTTAATTTAATGATATTGAAGCCTCCTTTATATGCCTGCGAGGTTAGTTGACGGATTCGGGTTAAAGGTACCCTACTCTAAAGAGAGATTCACCCCATTTATAATCCCCCGTTCTCCATTTAGGAAATTCGGCAATATATTAGCTATATTATAACATGAAACGACAAAATAACCTATGTTAGAAATTGTAACAATATAAAAATACATAATGAGATTAAAAATATAAAAATATTTATATCTGGTTATATAATTATTTTCAGAAAAAATTTGTTTAAGAATATATATATTTTTTATTTTTGTAAATACTATAGGTAAGCGATGCAATAAATATTTTGTATCCAAAAAAGATAAGAGGAGATGTTATTTTGGACAATGATAGTAATAAAAAAGTAAGTACAGAAAAGCAATATGTAGAGAAGAAAAATGGAGATAAGAAAACTTTTGTAAGTGAAGTTCAGGAATTTAACAAACCGGAAAATTACGATGATGCATTTAAACAGTATTATCCTGAGCAAAGCTAAATCTTTAATTATAATAAAATAGAACGGAATGGTTAAGAAGAATAGAAGATTTTTAATTAAAGAATCAAGCTCTATTATGAGCTTGATTCTTTAACGTTTTTATATCATATTCTTAAAAGTTAAAAATTTATAAATTTACTTTTTAATGCTGGGTTTGTTGCAATAAGTTTATGAATAGAAAATCCTACGAA
The DNA here is from genome assembly GCF_018861865.1 of Clostridium frigoris. Lineage (GTDB taxonomy): Bacteria > Bacillota > Clostridia > Clostridiales > Clostridiaceae > Clostridium_AD > Clostridium_AD frigoris. The sequence goes on along the minus strand of NZ_JAHLDV010000017.1, from coordinate 56,788 downwards.
ACAATTAAATACAGAAGTAGGAAGTACTATTGACACAAAAAGTGCTAAAAAAGGTGCAGGTAAACTAAATAGAAAGAGAGCAGAGCTTAAAAAAATACTTCCACTTACTATTGTTCCAAGAAAATAAATGCTTGCTAATTTAAGTGAAGAATTAGATTTTAGATTTTTATATATAACATATACAAATATTGAAGTTATTATTTTATCTATAATGCTAGGAAGTTGCCCACCTGGAAAAGTAGTAGTTAAAGCACATAAAACACCGGCAACTATACCTGTTATTAACGCAATTTTAAAATCTTTCGTAATTGTTATGGATAAAATCATAAATACCAATAATAAATCTGGTTTCATACCTAAAAATATACCTGGTGTAATTTGATGCAATATAAGACCTATTGCTAGTAATAGAGATGTTATTATTATTTTATTTGTTTTCATAAAAAGTAACCCCTTTTCAAAATAATTAAGATTCATTGGTTTTAATATTATCTTAGAAGCCGGTATCTTTCAGCACATCAAATTGATCACCACCTTTATATTAATTATTAAAATAAAAAAAACCTCCGCCCCATATTAGGGCGAAGGATATTCGCTATACCACCTAAATTATGCTGAAAAAAGAAGCATATTTTATACTTCGAGTACTAAAATACTCTAGCCCTTCTAACAGTGGGCATCCGGTAACTACTACACTCAAAGTTTGAGTTCGGGTTACTTCTAGCAGGTCCATTCACTAAAGTTATCAATACTGAGATTACACTATCCTCAGCTCTCTGAAATTGCATTACTTTAATTACTCTTCCTGTTCAGTGAATTTGTATATAATTAATAACTTTACTTTGATAGTTATTAAGTTTTATAAGATTGTATAAATCATAGCATTTAAATTATTAATTGTAAACATGTTTTGTTAAAAAAATTTAAATATCCTTAACAGCTTCTATTATGAAGCTATTTTTAATAACATCTCTTGTAAGTGAAATGTAAGCTGTTGGGGGATTATCAATTGTAGCAATATTATTCCTCTTTTATATTACATATTTAAATGCATTGTAATCAGGATTACATAAAAGAGAAGACTTTAGCAATAAAAATATTGCTAAAGTCTTCTCTTTTATAGAAGTATTCTATTAAAATTCTATAGTAGTTTTATCAAGCCAAGTCCATTCTGGTTTAAAGACTTTTACATCTTCTAGAAGTTGAAAGAAAGCCACATCAGCTAGTTTTGCTTCTAATAATACATCAAAATCTATTCCCAAAGGGATACACTTTTCAATAAACTCAATGAATGATGCTGCATCGAGGTTATCAGCATGTTTTTTATCTTTTTCTCCAGTTTTCGGACTAGAAAAATGTACCTTAGGTGGTAAAGATTGACCTTCCCAAGTTTCAAATATGTCTTTTATCATAGGTTCTAAATCGTCACCACCGTTATTGCAATTATGATGATGTACATCTAGTACCATAGGTGCCTTTATTTCTTGGCAAATACTTAATACTTCTTTTGTAGTAAAGCTCTTATCATCATTTTCAAATATTAGCATATCTGTTATTTCTTTTGGTAAGTTATTAAAATTCTTAAAGAATCTTTCTGTAGCAGCAAGTTTTCCGCCTTCCTTACCTCCAATATGTAATACCATTTTGCCTAAAGGATAACTAATATCTTTAAAAATATTTGCATGAAACTGTAAACTTTTTATAGTGCTTTTTATTACTTCTTCCTTTGAACTATTTATAACGTTAGATTCATCTGGATGCATATCTACCCGTAAATTATTATTGTTAATATAATTTCCAAGCCATTCAAAATCCATTTTTAAAATTCTTCTAAATTCCCAGTTAGTTACTTCAGGATGTACTGCTAAAGGAATTAAAGCTGAAGTTATTCTATAAAAGTGGACATCATTTTTTACAGTGTATTCCAAAATTTTATGCAAATCATTAACATTTGAAACTGCTACCTTTTGTAGCTTTTCAAGCTTATCCCTATCAGTTGATTGTTTTGTATATGTAGAAAAAGTTACAGTGCTTGCGGAAGTTATTTTAGCTGACTTTAATGCTGTAGCCACATATCCTAACCTTATTTGCATAATATCACTCCTCATATAATATAGTTATACCATTGAATAAAAATTAAAATATTTCTAATAACTAATATTCATTAATATATTTAAATTGTTGTACTAACATATCAAAATCTATTGTATAAATTAAAATATCTTTAATTTGTATAATTTTATTGCTATCATATTATCTATAATAAAGTTAACTTACAAATATTGTATATGAAATATTGAGTAAAGGTCAGAAAACTTACTGGCGAGATAGTTTCCTATTAATCTCCATAATGTAAAAGCAAATACAATATTTTAAATAATTTTTAAGAATACTTTATTAAATAAATATAATATCTAAATAGATTTAAGAACGAACCCAAATTTAATCATATCACATAACTATAGTGTATGTAAAACAATATACACATAATTGAATAAATATTTGTAAGTAGTGTGAATACTATTTCTTTTCCATTGGAAGGCCAATGGTTATTTTTGTGCCCATTTCCGGTTTGCTTTCTACTAGAATTGATCCATTATGCATTCCTATGATCCATTTTGATATAGATAGACCAAGGCCAGTTCCACCACTTTCTTTTGTTCTTGATTTATCACATCTATAAAATCTAGTGAAAATATGGGGAAGATCATCTTTCGCGATACCAATTCCTGTATCTATAATTTCAATTATTAAATTACTTTTTTTTACATAACTATTCAACTTAATATTTCCTCCAATAGGGGTATACTTAGTACTATTATCAATGAAAATTCGTAAAGCTTGTTTTAGTAAATTCCTATCTGCATAAATAGATAATTTCTCATTAATATCACTTGAAACTTCATGACTTAAGTCAATTAGTTTAGTTTCCGTTATGATTTCCTTTATTAATTCATTTATATAAAAATCTTCTTTATAAACTTTTTTTGTTTTCTTATCACTCCTTGCTAGGAAAAGAAGCTTTTCTACTAGTTGTTGCATATTGTAAGACTCGCTTTTAATAGCAGTAATTGATTCTTCTAGTACATCTTTATCATCTTTTCCCCAGCGGGATAACATATTAGCATAACCTTGGATAACGGCAATAGGCGTTCTGAGTTCATGAGATGCATCTGATACGAATTGATTTTGCATTTCATAGGAAATTTGTATCCTATTTAGCATCTCATTAAAAGTTTCTGCTAGTTGTTTTAATTCGTCGTGTGAAGTGCTAACATTTAGCCTCTTTTCTAAAGCATTAATTGAAATAGCTCTTGTTGCTTTCGTCATATTTCTTATAGGTAAAAGCATTTTTTTACTAGCTCTAGAGCCAAATCCTAATGTAACAATTAAAGATAATATATTCACGATAAAAATAATTGCTGCGAAAATAGCTAAATAGTCATTTTCTTTGCTTAAATTTTTAGAAGACTGAAGAAAAAAGGTTTTATTATTAACTTCAAGTTTAGTGGTAACAAAAACAAGTTGTTGGTTGAGTTCGTTGATAAATAGGGTAGTAGATGTATCCTTATGAAAAGATATACCATTTTTATCGTTTTGACTGGAATAAACAAGATTTTTATTCTCATCAAATACACTCAACGTAACATATTCTATGTTAGCAAAAGCGCTATGATTAAAGCTCTTCAGGTCTTTGTCTGCTTTAGCATAACTAATAGCTAATGTGCTATATTTAGTAAGTTCATTTTGGACTTCATTAATTAAAAAAAACCTGAAGCCAATAATTAAACCAACACTTAACACAAACAGTGTAATAGAAAAAATGAGAGTATACAAAGCTGTCATCTTAAAGTTAATTGAAAATCGTAGCCGTTTATTAATTGTGTATGCTAATTTTCTTAATAACTTTGGTGTAAAGGTTACTATTATTACGAGCATTCTTAAGAGTAATCTGAAGCATTTTATTGTAATTTTAAAGAGAAATCTTATATTATTCATACTTTAAAATATATCCCACCCCTCGTACTGTATAAATAAATTTCTTGTCAAATTTATCATCTATTTTACTTCTTAAATATCTAATGTATACATCTACTACATTAGTATCACCCATATATTCATATCCCCATACAATATCTATAATTTTGTTCCTTGTAAGTGCTATATTTTTGTTTTCTATTAGCAATTTAAGTAAATCAAATTCTGTCTTAGTTAGGTCTATGGTGCTGTTATTATAAGTGACCATATGTTGATCTAAATCTACGGTTAATTCTCCAACAGATAATATATTTAAGACTTTTTTTATTCTTGTATTCTTTTTTAATGCGGTTCTTATTCTTGCAAGTAATTCTTCAATGGCAAAAGGCTTAGTCATATAGTCGGTTGCACCTATGTCAAGTCCAGTAACTTTATCCATTATCTCATCTTTTGAAGTAAGTATTATGATAGGGATATCTGACACTTGTCTTAGTCTTCTTAGTACTTCTAGACCGTTTAAAGTAGGCAACATAATATCAAGAAGTAACAAATCAAAGACTTCATTCATAGCCTTATTTAAACCTTCACGTCCATCATGACTTTGTGAAACTATATAACCTTCATACTTTAGCTCGAGTTCAAGAAATCGTGCTATTTTTACCTCATCCTCAATTATTAAAATCTTTTGTCCGTTCATATATAACTATACCTCCAAAACATAATATATTAATCTACATTATAATTTTCTTATCAAATTATTAAATATATAATAATAGTATTATTATATGTTATTTAGAATATAATTGCAGATAATTAGACATATTCAATAAACTTATTATCTTTAAAAAAACCTACATTAGCAAAATGTAGGTTTTTTAAGCTTTATTCAGTTTTCGTTTCTTCTTTAATTTTTTTAGTCACCTTATTAACAATAATAGACACTTTATCAAAGATTTTATTTGCCTCAGAATTTTCATTATTTTTCTTTACAATTCTTATTTTGTGATTAGTTATAATAGCGAGTAGTAACCCTACAATTACTATTGGGGCAGCGACTATTGTTAGAATAACAGCGAGTGTTATGCAAATATTTAAAACCACATTATCATTTTTTTTAATTAATATCTTCGTTTCGTTACCAGTTTTAATAAGAATTTTTACCTTTTTAAAAAATGTACTGTCATTACAAGGCTTTTCATCTGGCTTGATTTTGTTCTGCTTTTCAAGGTATATTAAGGATTCAATGAGATTACCCTCGTTTTGCTCCAAAGCATTTTTAGCATCCTCATAACTTACATTCGCTCTTTTTCTTAATTCATCAATTTGATCTAAATTTATTGACATATTTATTCCTCCCTTTTTTATTTTAGTAGATAACAATTTTACTTTGCTATAGCTGTTTAGTTGTTTTCTATACCTTTATTATAAGACCTGAGAATTAAAGAAATATTAGTAAAAGATTAGAATTGCATTAAAATATATCAGTGTTAAACAAACAAATTTATAGTATTTCAAAAATTATAATATGAATTATAGTCTTAATCATGGTATAATATAAACTTATGAGCTAAAAATTCATTTAAGGTATACTTAAAATTATATATGAAACAAGAGAGGAAGTTAAAATGAGTAACATGAAATTTGAGGAATTTAATATCAGTGAAGAAATACTAAAAGCAATTAAAAATTTAGAATATAAAAAACCTTCAGATGTACAAGCAGCTGTAATACCTATAGCTCTTGAAGGTAAAGATATTATAGTAAAATCACAAACCGGTAGTGGAAAAACAGCTGCATTTGCTATACCACTTTGCGAAAGTGCTGATGTAGAAGAAACACAGCCTCAAGCTTTAGTATTAACACCTACTAGAGAACTAGCACTTCAAGTAAGTCAAGATATAACAAACATAGGAAGGTATAAAAAGATTAGAGCAATAGCTGTTTTCGGTAAACAACCAATCGAAATGCAAAAAAAACAACTTAAGCAAAGAGTACATGTAGTAGTAGGTACCCCAGGAAGAACTTTAGATCATATTGAAAGAGGCTCTATTAATTTATTTAAGGTGAAATACCTAATAATAGATGAAGCAGATGAAATGCTTAGTATGGGCTTTATAGAACAGGTGGAAGAGGTTGTTAAGGCTGTTCCTAAAAACAGAGTTACTATGTTATTTTCAGCAACAATACCTGAGTCTATTGAAGCAATTTGTATGAAATATATGGTTGATCCTGTTAAAGTAGAAATAAACCCTGAGAAGTTAACAGTTGATAAGATTGATCAAATATGTTACGAGGTAGATGAAGATAGGAAATTTAGTTTGCTCAAGAGATTACTTTATATTGAAAATCCAGATTCTTGCATTGTATTTTGCAGAACAAAAGAAAATGTAGACGAAATTACTGTTCAAATGAAGAACCGTCATTATTCATGTATTAAGATACATGGAGGTATGATTCAAAATGATAGATTAGATGCTATGGAGAGATTTAGAAAAGGCGAATTTAGGTTCCTAGTGGCTACAGATGTTGCTGCAAGAGGAATAGATGTTGAAAACATAACACATATTATAAATTATGATTTACCAATTGAAAGAGGTAATTATGTACATAGAATAGGTAGAACTGGGCGTGCAGGAAAAAAAGGAAAAGCTATAACTTTTGTTACTCGTAATGAAGAGAGATTTTTAAAGGCTATAGAACAGTATATCGGGATGGAAATACCAAAGGGATCAATTCCAACAAAGGAAGAGTCAGAGCCTTTTAGGGAGGCATTTTATAAAAAGCATGATGCCAAACCTGTTATTAAAAAGACTAAATCATCAAATTTTAATGGCGATATAATGAAAATGTACATTAGCGCAGGGAAAAAGAAAAAAATAAGAACTGTGGATATTGTAGGTACTATTTGCAATATAGAAGGAATTAGTTCTGATGACATAGGTATTATAGATATTCAAGATAGTTTTTCACATGTAGATATTATGAATGGAAAAGGTAATTTAGTGTTGGAAGCCCTTAAAAATGGTACAATAAAAGGAAAAACTATTAGGGTTGAGAAGGCTAATAAATAGTATTTTATAACATTACTTTAATATGTAATTAAAAATAGGAATGAGATAGATAAATTAATTATCTATCTCATTTTATTTTAAAAAAATTTAAATAAATAATAAATATAGAGTGATTATTGGATTTTATATATTTTATAATCAAGATAGTTAACAATTATTTTATGCATATTCACATTCAATAATAATACTGTATTCATGAATATTTTTTAGTGATTTGCAAAATATATATTTGTCATAAGTTTTATAAAAGAAGTATATATGTACAGTATAATATGTGTTCGTAATTTCTATCTTTTGAATGTGCAAGATTAGGTCTTAATTTGACAGAATAACAATAGAGTTATAATATTATTATATAAATGTAATTCAAATTTTCTTTGATATGTGTTAAAATGTAAAAGTTGTTGAAAAGATTTGGTAAAGCGTGATATTTAAAACAAACAACTAGGATTTATAGAATATATTAATTGTAATATAGATGATAAATAATATTACCTGTTAAAAAGGAGAGCTATAATGAAAGCATTTCAAGATTTAGTAAATGAGACTTTAGAAGTTCAAGATTTAGAAGAATTAGAATCGGCAGCAGATTTATTTCAGTTTGGTATTGAAAAAGGATATTATAATAAACGACAAGCGGATCAATTTAACGTTACTTATTGGAAAATGAAAAACAAGTGCTTAGCTTATGAAGTTGCCAAAGAAATAAAGGGTAATAAATTAGATATAATTACTATGGTTACTAGTGCTCCAACGGAAATAAAAGATAACATACGAGAACTTACTAATTATGTGAATGGACGAGTTAAAGCTCTGAAAGGTAAAATGAACGGTATTAGATAGTAGTAATATTTTATAAATAAAAATAGAGGTATATATTGTTATAAGTAAGTAATTATAATAGTATATACTTTTATTTATGTAATTTTAATATTTAATAGAAAAAAGTTTATAGTATATAAAAAAACAATAAGGAATAATTTTCTGAAAGATTTTTTAATGTTCAAAAAAACTATTGCATATGACGTAACGTAATGTGTTAAAATAATTGTAGAACCATTAATTACGTATGGTTATTGGTCAAAGTTTCATAATTAGGAGTGATCATATTGGAAAAAAATGAACTTGATTTTTTTACAATTGGTGTATTCGCAGAAAAAGCTGGTGTTACCTTAAGGACACTTAGATATTACGATAAAATAGCTTTAATGAAACCGAGTTCCTACAGCGCTGCGGGGCACAGATTATATAGTAATCAAGATTTTGCAAGGCTTCAGCAAATTTTAACATTGAAATTTATTGGATTTTCTCTAGATGATATCAAGCAAATAGCACAAAGTGATGTGACAGACAAAAATTTTGTAAAATCATTAGAAATACAAAAAAAAATTATGAAGCAAAGAGTTCAACATACTTTAATGGTAATTAAGGCAATTGATGAAGCTATTGATATGGAGAATAAGGCAGATGTAAGTTGGGATAAGTTTACTAACATTATAAATGTGATTAATTCAGATAAAAAGTTACTTGAACAATATGAAAATGCTTCAAATCTAAGAGCTAGAATGAATATTCATGAGAGGTATAGTGTAAACAAATATGGTTGGATGAGGTGGTGCTTTGAGGAATTGGATTTACCTTCAAAGTGTAGGATTCTTGAACTTGGATGTGGAGATGCTAGTTTATGGAAAAAAAATAAAGGTAAAATTTCTAGTGAACTTGATATAACTTTGAGTGATTTTTCTAAAGGAATGTTAAATGATGCTAAGATAAACTTAGGTAAAGAGTCTGAAAATTTTAAGTTCCAAATTATAGATGCAGAGGATATACCGTGTGGCGATTGTAGTTTTGACGTTGTAATTGCAAATCATATGCTTTATCATGTTGATAATATAGGTAAGGCATTGTCTGAAATATATAGAGTATTAAAACCGGCTGGGTATTTTTATTCTTCAACTGTTGGAGAAAATCATATGATTGAAATTAGAGATATAATGGTTAAATTTAAATCAGAAACAATGGATATTAAAAGTTCAGATATTACTTCAAGGTTTAAACTTGAAAATGGTGTTGAAAAATTAGAAACATTGTTTGATAATATAGAAATGAAAAGATATGAAGATAACTTAATTGTAACTGAAGCTACACCTATTATTGATTATATTTTTTCGATGCCAGGTAATGTACGTCAAAGTTTTAATAAAGAAAGACTGGATGAACTTACTAAATATTTAGAAGCGAGAATTGCTACTGAAGGTGGAATCTATATAACTAAAGACACTGGATTTTTTAAGGGTCAGAAGGGTTTGTAATTAAAAATTTATGGGCACTACACTTTTTTCTTTTGCTATTTAGTTATAAGATCAAAGTTAAAAATAAATAAGTCAATGATTATATTACAAAATAAATTGAATATGAAAGGTAGGAGATATATATGAAAATAAAGAATATTCCATTTTCACCACCAGATATAACAGATGTTGAGAAAAAACTAGTAATGGAGGTACTTGATTCAGGCTGGATTACAACTGGACCTAAGACTAAGGAGTTCGAAGATGAAATTACTACATATTGCGATGCAAATAATGCAGTAGTTCTTGCAAATGCAAGTGCAGGATTAGAACTTATACTAAAGGTGTACAATATTTGTGAGGGTGATGAAGTTATTACAACACCTTATACATATGTAGCAACATCAAATGTAATACTTCATAGGGGAGTTAAACCAACTTTCGTAGATGTTAAAAAAGACAGTTTTTTAATAGACGAGCAAAAATTAGCTATGGCAATTACTCCTAAAACAAAAGCAATAATAACTGTAGATATTGCAGGAGTACCTGTTGATTATGATGCTATAAGAGCAATACTTAAGGAGAAAAACAGAGAAGATATTATATTTATATCAGATTCAGCTCATTCTTTCGGTGGAATATATAAGGGCAAAAAAGTTGGAGCACAAGCTGATTTTAATGTTTTTTCATTTCATGCAGTAAAAAATTTAACAACAGCAGAAGGTGGAGCAATTACTTTTAATGATAATAAGTTTAAAGGTAAGGAAGACTTAGTAAAAGAATTTAAAATAACTTCACTTCAAGGTCAGTCAAAGGATGCTTTGGCTAAGATGAAGGCGGGAGCTTGGAAATATGATATTATAACAGATGGTATGAAATGCAATATGACAGATATTAATGCAGCTATAGGTCTTGGACAGATTAGGCGTTATGAAGGAATGCTTACTAGACGTAAGGCCATTTTTGAAATATATACTAAATCTCTTGATAATAAAGAGTGGGCAATTATTCCTTTTACAAAGGATGAAATTAGAGAGACTTCATATCATCTATATACATTAAGATTAAAAGGATTTAAAGAAGCTCAAAGAGATGAATTAATACAAAAGCTTGCAGATATAGGTATAGCTACAAATGTTCATTTTACGCCACTACCAATGTTTACACTTTATAAAAATCTTGGCTATTCTATAAAGGATTATCCAAATGCATACAATCAATATGCGAATGAAATAACACTACCAGTATACTCAACACTTAAGTTAGAGGATGCAGAATATGTAGTAAACAATGTAATAAAGTGTGCTGAAGAGATAATATCTAAATAATAAAACGGAGGTTACATTATGAAAGTTAAATTTTTTACACCGACAAGAGAATATCAAGAGAAAAAATCAGAATTTGACAATGCTGTTCTAGGATTTATGGAAAGAGGCGTATCAATGCTTGGTAAGGAGGTAACTGATTTTGAAGAGTCAGTTAAAGAATTTACTGGTGCTAAATATGCAGTTGGTGTTGCATCAGGTACAGATGCATTGGTAATGGCATCTGACATACTTGGGTTTAAAGAAGGCAAAGAAGTAATAACTTCGCCATTTACTTTTTTAGCTTCTGCATCTTGTATAGCGAAAAATGGTGCAAAACCTGTATTCGTTGATATTGATGAAGAAACTTTTGCTATAGATGCTAGTAAAATTGAGGAAAAAATAACAAAGGATACAGTAGGAATTCTTCCAATCCATTTATTTTCACAAATGAGTGATATGGATAAAATTATGGATATAGCGAGTAGACATAATTTAAGAGTTCTTGAAGACTCAGCAGAATCTTTTGGTATGAGATGGAAAGGTAACGGAGCTGACTATAGACATGCAGGAACTATAGGAGACTTTGGTGTATTCTCATTTTTCCCAACAAAGACTTTAGGAGCATATGGCGATGCAGGGATGATCGTAACCAATGATGAAAATTTAGCAAATCTTGCTAAAATGTATAGAGTTCATGGAGCGTCTAGAAAATATCATTATGATTTTATTGGATATAATTCAAGACTTGATTCAATGCAAGCATGTATATTACAAGTTAAAATTAAATATATAAATGATGCAATTAAAAAGAGAGATCATATTGCAAAATTATATATGAAAAGGTTAGAAGAGTGTGAGTTTATTGAAATACCTAAAATTAAAGGAGATCAAAAATCAGTTTATTACGCATTTAATATATTAGCTGATAGACGTGATGAGCTTTCGGAATGTTTAAAAGCAAACGAAATAGGAACTAGTATTTATTATCCAATTCCACTTCATCTTCAAAAATGTTTTGCCTACCTTGGGTATAAAAAAGGAGATTTCCCAGTAGCTGAAAAGATATGTGAAAGAATAATTGCACTTCCTATATATCCTGAAATAACTGAGGAAGAAGTAGAATTTGTTTGTCAAACTATTAAGAAATTCTATAAAAAATAAATTATAGTACAGGAAAGATCATAAGGAGAACATTATGGATAACGAAATAAAAGAAATGTTAATAGAAATGCAGACAGAGATTAAAGATATTAGCTTAAGGCTAAAAAATGTTGAAAATAATCAAACAAATGTTGCAAATGCTGAACATAAAAATTGGCATATGTTAGCAGATAAATTAGGACAATATGATTCAATATTGCATAAAATTTATGGAAAAAAGGCTTCTGATAAATAAAAAAAGTAAATAATAAAACAATAAATAATATAGTAGGGAGGACACCAAGATGTGACTTCCCTATTATTTTTTTGTATAGTTTATAAAATGTTGACATTCACTTATTTTATTTTACTTACATTAGTAAAGCCTATGCATGGATACGGAATAATGCAGGAGAGTGAAAAAAATTCAAAAGGTGAAATGGTAATAGGTCCAGCAAGTCTTTATACAATTATAAAGAAATTACAAAATGCAGATCTTATCTCATTAGTAGAAGACGATGAAGAAAGACGAAAAACCTATACACTTACATTAAAGGGCAAAGAAATGCTAAAAAAAGATATTAATAGAAGAATATCTATGGTAAGGCATGGAGAGAAAGCTTTAAAATATTTAAAGGGGGACGATATTAATGGAAAAGAAGAATAAATATATTTTGAATATGGGGCTAGCTTTTGATGAAGACAGGGTATTGAAAAAATTAAGGCAAATGGCTAAAGAAGGCTGGATTCTTGAGAAAATGTCATTGATTAGGTATAATAAGCATTATTCTAATAATTATTGGGGGCGGTATTCATGACAACTAGCATGTTAAAATTTACTGCATGTATATTAATGCTAATTGATCATATAGGACTAATGTTTTTCCCAAAGACTATATTCTTAAGAATGATAGGAAGATTGTCGTTTCCTATATTTGCTTATTTAATTGCTATAGGGTACTCTAAAACAAAATCGTTTTATAAATATGTATATAGAATATTTATATTTGCAGTTGTATCGCAAATGCCGTTTTCAGTAGCTTTTAGTGAACAAATTAAAATTAATAGTTTATCTGACTTTTTAAACTTTTTTATAGGAAAACCATATTTGCATTTAAATATCTTTTTTACTTTAGCAATTGGACTAATTGTAATTCGTGTATGGGACACAGGTGAGTCAAAGTTTTTTAAAACAATGAGTATTTTGGCATTGAGTATAATGGCTGAAACCTTTAATACAGATTATGGGCTTTATGGAGTTGCTATTATATTATCATTTTATATTTTTAGAGATAGCAAAGTTAAAATGCTTATATCACAAGTTATAGTATATTTACTATTTAACGCATCAGGAACTTTATTATATGTGTATGAAATTCAAGGTAAAGCAATAAATCCTAGTTATTTTGTTCAAATATTATCACTTTTATCATTAATTTTTATATTTAGATATAATGGTAAGAAGGGTAGAAATTTAAGATATGCTTTTTATGCTTTTTATCCAATGCATTTATTAATATTAGGCATTATAAAAATTTTAACATAGATGAATTTTTTAAATATAAATACTACAATTTATACTAATTTTAATAGACTGTAGTATTTATAATAAAGTTAAAGATATATTTTTTTAAATAAAACAATTATTACAACAGATGGTAATTATTTTTTAATAGGTAACTCATCTAAGCTCTTTAATACGTAGCCTTGTTTCTTCCACTGCGTTATTACATCATCTAATATTTCGGCATTAGTTTTTGATACTGCGTGTAGTAATATAATTCCACCATTATGGGTCCTTTGCATTATACGTTTTTTTGCATCTTCATGTGATGGTTGTTTGTTAGTTAACCAATCCATATAAGCAAAACTCCAAAATATAGTTTTATATCCATAGTTTTTAGTATATAGCAGAGATAATTCACTATATTTGCCCATAGGAGGTCTAAAATACTTAGACATTTTTTTGTGAGTGATACTTTCAAAAACATCTTCTACATCAGATAATTCTTTATCAAATTTTACTTCATCTTTTATAGAAGCCATTGATAAATGGTGATTACTATGATTACATACTAAGTGTCCTTCTGCTACCATTCGTTTAATTAATTCTGGACTAGAAGTAATATAAGGCTTTACTACAAAAAATGCTGCTTTTACATTATGTTTTTTCAAAACATCTAATATTGGCGCTGTATATCCAGCTTCATAACCCTCATCAAATGTAAGATATAATACTTTTTTAGAAGTATCGCCTAAATGAAAACAACCATATTTTGATATAAGTTGGCTAGTTTCTTTAGGCCCATCTGGTGGAGTATTGTCATTTTTAGGTTGAAAATACCAATTATATTCTTTTGTACTTATCTCAACATGGTTTTTATTATTACTAAAAACATTTTTGATGAAATTTACTATAGTAATTGCTTTTGTATTATCAGGGTTATCATGTTTAATAAATTCAGTTTTTATATTTCCTTTCGGAAAAATTTTTAAACTTTTACTGTAACAAACACCTGTTAAACTATTAGCTACAATAGTTGAACAAATAATAAGACTTATCATTTTTCCGTTCATATAAATCACCTCTAGTCTATAATATTTAGATAAGTTAATTATTTAATATATAACTTATTATGCTCAGTAAATGTATTAAGATATTCATAAATTTAATGTTGTTATATTGGTAATTTTTCAATTTTTTTGTTTGACTTATTTTAATTTGTATTTAATATGAAGAAGTTAAATAGCAAATATTTTATAAGTGAATCAATAAAAATTTTACTTTAACAACGTTGTTATTGTATAATATTATTAAGAGGATAGTGGAGGTAATTAAATGGAACTAGATTTAAAACAACGCAGAATGATTCATAGCAAGCCTTCAAGATATAGTTTAGTTAGAGGCGATAAAGGAACAGGTAAAACAACGGCAGCCATTTATAGAAGCCTTTATTTAAAAAACAACTATTGTTTATACGAAGATGATAAAGTATTAATGCTTACATCTGAGGACGAAGATATAAATTTTATTGAAGATATATACGTAGCAGCAGAAGAAGAAACTAGGTTTGAGTATTTAAGCTTATTTTCTGATGAAAAAAGAAAAATTCATGTGAATACATTAGAAAGTATTATGTATAAATATTTTTTAAAATATGAAAATAAAAAAGAAATAATTATAGATAATGATAAAAAAAATATCATAATGAAAGAATGTATAATTAAGGTTAAGGAGAATTATCCTAGGTTAAGAATACTACACAGTGATTATATTCAGTTCTTTATAGATGAGGTAAAATGGATTAAAAGTTGTAATTATTTAAAAGTAGATTTATATTTACAAGCAAGTAGAATAGGAAGAAAATGTGAAAAAGGAAAAGGGCCACAAAAAATTAATAAAAATTCTACTGTTAGAAAAGCGATATATGAGCTTATGCTTATGTATAACGAAAAGATGAACTTGGAAAACTTCATTGATAATGAAGATGCTAATATATATGCACTAAAAATGTTACAGTCCGATCCAGCGAATAAGTATACCCATATTATAATTGACAAAAGTGACAATTTAACTAAGGTGCAATTGGAGTTTATTAATGATCTTTATGAACAGAAATCTTATTCTACTATGACATTTATTGTTGATATAGGGGAAATACGTAATGCGAATTCATGGGTTATAAGAGGCAAAAAGGTTAATCTTAGGCCTCTAGGAGAAAAAGTAAAGTCATACATATTCAAAAATAATTATCAACTCCAAGAAAAGCTTATGGAAGTTCATGAAGATATAGTAGTTAATAATTTTAATATTGATGATCTAGAGAATTTTCAATATTGTGATATAAGACATGGCAGAGCATATGAATTTATGAGGGATTATAGTAGAATATCTGATATTATAGTAAATGATGAAAAAGGTGATTACGAGTACATAAATGAAGAATTAGTTGAACTTCCTGTATATAGTGATATAGCAGCGGGGGAACCTATACAGATCAATTCCGAAATAGAAGGCAATTTCTACATCCCAAGGTATTGGTTAAAGGGAGTCAACAATCCATTTATTTTAAAAGTTAAAGGTGATAGCATGATTGGGGCTAATATCGATGATGGAGACTATGTGGTTATAAGGCAGGAACAAGCAGCAAACAATAAGGATATTGTGGCAGTAGACATAGGTGGAAATGCTACTCTAAAGAGGCTTTCTATAGGTAGGGATAGGATATTACTAATGCCAGAGAATGAAAAATATAAACCTATTGTTATTGATAGTGAAGATACATATATTATAGGTATAGCTATTGGAATTATAAAACATAAAAATAATGGTTTAGAAGGAAATGGTATAAAACAAATAAACCTATAAAAAATAATATCCTAGGATATACTAGAATATTATTTTTATAGGTTTATAATAAATATTTATTTTCTAAGAAAAAAGCTAAATTTATCTTTGTTTGTAGTTGTAATGGATAAATTTCGTTTATGAAGTATAGTACTAAATTCTTCAATTTGTCCATCACATATGTTAGCATAATCAGTTTTACCTTCTTTTACCCAACCCATAAATATATAGGCATGAGAGGGGGTACCGACTTTTCCTGGCATATCTGTTGTAAAACAAAGATCACCTTTTTTTAACTGAGCTATGTTACGATTCTTTTTCCAGTCCAAAGCAATTAAAGATGACATCAATTGTTTAACAGTTGTTGTTTTTGCAGGTATAGCATATTCATTAGATCTTAAAATTTCTGATATTAGGTATACATTAAGACCTTTTTTGCTCCCATGGTTTAAATCAACTGCTTTTTTTAAGACGGAGGTTCTATTAGCTTGGACATTTAAATATTCATAAATATTAGCTGGACCTACAACAGCTTTATCGGTGTTAGTAGCAGTTGTAATACTAGCAGAATTTTTAGTAGCGGTTTTACTTTTAACTA
The DNA here is from genome assembly GCF_018861865.1 of Clostridium frigoris. GTDB lineage: Bacteria > Bacillota > Clostridia > Clostridiales > Clostridiaceae > Clostridium_AD > Clostridium_AD frigoris. Next base: position 40,055 of record NZ_JAHLDV010000017.1, on the reverse strand, counting down.
CATCCGTTTTGGGTTTCATAAATGAAGTGTTCATTAAAATAGAAAATATAATTATAGATACTACAACTATTCCAAGCCCTATAACAACTATATTGTTTTTAAATTCATTTTTGTCTGCAATATCATGCATTTCTTTTATGTATTTTTTACTTTCTGTATCATTTTTTAACTTATTTGATGCACCATACTCAGTTTTAGAGTTATATTTTTCAGATTTGTCTCTATTTGAATACAATTTATTTATAATTTCATTATTGTCATTGTTGTCCTTATTGTTCTTATTTTCTACGTCATCTTTATTCATATTTTTCTGCTAAGAATATAGGTTGAAATCTTATTATTAACCTATAATTTGCAGCACCTCCCTTTGTATTATATTAAAGATTTAATTATAAATATTATTCATTTTAATTGATGTAATTTATTATACTATTTATACCACCCACTTTTTACACTATAATTATAACATATGGAAAGGTATTTAGGTGCTATTTGTAAAAGTTCAAAATAAGTTAATATTTTGTGTAATATATTACATTTTCTTATTCATATATACGATATAAGAGTTGGCTTAATTTTTTTATATACAATTTGAAAGATATATTTGTAGTATAATATACTTAATATTTAATAAGCGAGGGATTAGTTGATTATGGCTGTAAAAATAATAACAGATAGTACTTCCTATATAAGTTTAGAATTAAAAGAAAAATATGATATTTTCATAGTTTCATTAAGTGTTATTTTTCAAAATGAGGAATTTAGAGAAATAAATATTGAAAATGAAAATTTTTATGAAAAGCTAAATAAAGATTTAAGTATTCCAACTTCATCCCAACCATCGATTGCTGAAATGTATGAAATTTTAGAAAATGAAGTAAGGGATAATAATGAAGTAGTTGGCATTTTTATGTCGTCGGATATGAGTGGAACTTATTCAAATGCATGCCTTGCAAAGAGGATGATTCTTGAAAAATATCAAAATGCAGTGATTGAAATTATAGATTCAAGATCTAACTCAATGCAACTCGGCTTTGCAGTATTGGCAGCAGCGAGGGCGGTGTATCAAGGAAAGCCAATAGATGAAGTAATTAATATAACACAAGATAACATTAAAAGAAGTAAATTTTTGTTTATACCTGACACTTTAGAGTATTTAAAAAAAGGAGGTAGAATAGGAGGAGCAAGTGCCTTAGTTGGTACTATCTTTCAGATAAAACCTATTCTTACAGTAGTAAATGGAAAAACAGAACTATTTGATAAAGTAAGAACTAAAAAACGTGCTATTCAAACTATGGTTGATAAATTTATTGAAGATATAACAAAACATGGACTAGGAGAGGTAATTGTTCATCACATAAATGATGTGGAAGGAGCACTTGCTTTTGCAAAAATAATTGAAAAATGTATAGGAAAAAAAGTAGATATAGCTCCTATTGGACCTGTAATAGGAACGCACGTTGGACCTGGTGCATTAGGTATTGTATACTATACAGAGTCGAACTTATAAAAATAATGAGTTGTAATTAAATATACACTGTAATTATTGCAATTATATATGAGTAAAAGGAAGAAGCGTTATGAAAGGGTTTTAGTATAATTATACATAAAAAAATAAAATTACGTTTTTTATATTTCTTGTTTTTATTTTTTTTGAACAGGCTGCATCCTTATATTTTATAAGGTTAAGACGTGTATGAATACGTTGTAAATAATAATATATATAGCTATATATTATTGATTCTGAATAAAGTTGCAATTTAATTTTATAATTATACATTGACAAATAATAAAATTTACATTAAAATAAGAAGAAATTATAAATTAAACAAAGGTACACTTTTAAGTTAGCCCTGTGAGGCTAGGAAGGAGTATAGATAATTATGAAATGTGTTATTTATTCTGTCAATTTTGAATTTAATTTTATTAAATATAATGCAGCTATGGCTTTACGCAATAAAATTGTAAGTATATTTTTTATTTCATTAATAAATGCGGTTACCACATTAAGAAGGATAACAGAGTGATTATTTTAATAGTTGCTTTGTTATCTTTATTAGTATACTTGGAAGAATATGTACTTTTATGCAATTTAAGGAGGATTTAATATGAAAGGTAAGTTAATTTTAGAAAATGGAATAGTCTTTGAAGGTAATTTGTTTGGATATTTAGAAGAAAGCGTTGGAGAAGTAGTTTTTAATACAGGAATGACGGGGTATGAAGAAATTTTAACGGATCCATCCTATTATGGTCAAATAGTAACTATGACTTATCCACTTATTGGAAATTACGGAATTAATTTAGAAGATGTAGAATCAAAGTCTTCTAAGGTTAAAGGTTTTATTGTCAGAGAAAAATGCGATTACCCTAGTAACTGGAGATGCGAAATGAATCTTGAGGGATATTTTAAACAAAATAAAATAATAGGACTTGAAGGTATTGATACAAGAGCATTAACAAAAATACTTAGAGAAAATGGTACTATGAAAGGAATAATTACAACTTCGAAGCTTACAAAGGCTGAAATAGAGCAAAAACTAAAGAACTTTAGTAATAGTGATGCAGTAATGAAGGTTACTACAAAGAAAGCTTATACAATTGAAGGCAGTGGACAACATGTAGCTATTGTAGATTTTGGAATAAAGGAGAATATACTTAGGTCTTTCAAAAAGAGAAATTGTAAACTAACGATTTTTCCAGCTGGTTCTAAGGCACAAGAGATATTAGAGGTTAATCCAGATTTGATATTTTTATCGAATGGACCTGGTGACCCTCAGGAGTTACAAGAGGCTATTAAAATGATAAAAGGAATTATAGGTAAAAAGCCCATTGTAGGAATTTGCCTAGGACATCAACTTTTGGCATTAGCTCTTGGTGGTAAAACGGGAAAACTTAAATTTGGTCATAGAGGATGTAACCATCCAGTTAAGGATATAGAAGCGAATAAGGTTTATATTACATCACAGAATCATGGCTATTATGTAAGTGAACTTCCTGAAAATATGCAAGTTACACATGTTAGTGTAAATGATGGAACCATAGAGGGAATGAGACATAAAAGTCTTCCTATATTTAGTGTGCAATTTCATCCAGAAGCTTGTCCTGGACCTAAGGATATAGATGTGATTTTTGATAAGTTTCTTTCATTTATATAGAACATTTTAAATAACCATTTTTATGAAATTTAAGGTACATAAATAGAATTTAATAACAGATTATACGGGAGGAATTCATATGCCATTAGATAAAAGCATTAAGAAAGTATTAGTAATAGGATCAGGTCCAATAATAATAGGTCAAGCTGCGGAGTTCGATTATTCTGGAACACAGGCTTGTCAAGCACTAGAGGAGGAAGGCGTAGAGGTTGTACTTGTAAACAGTAACCCAGCAACAATAATGACAGATAAAGAAATTGCTGGTATTGTTTATATAGAACCTTTAACTATAGAGTTCCTAGAGAAAGTTATTGCAAAGGAAAGGCCAGATAGTTTACTTGCTGGTATGGGTGGACAAACAGGGTTAAATTTAGCTGTAGAATTATCTGATAATGGAATCCTTAACAAATATAATGTAAGAGTAATTGGTACATCTATAGAATCAATAAAAAAAGGTGAAGATAGAGAGCTTTTTAGAGATTTGATGCAAGAAATTAATCAGCCAGTTGTAGTAAGTGAAATTGCTACAGATATTGCAACTGGAGTAAAGTTTGCAGGCGAAATAGGTTATCCTGTAATTGTAAGACCAGCATATACTATGGGTGGTAGTGGAGGCGGAATTGCTGAAACTGAGGAGGAACTAATTGAAATACTAGAATTAGGATTACAATTAAGCTCTATAGGGCAAGTTCTTTTAGAAAAGAGTATTAAAGGTTGGAAAGAAATAGAGTATGAAGTTATGAGAGATAGTTTAGGTAATTGTATTACCATTTGCAATATGGAAAATATAGATCCTGTAGGAATACACACTGGAGATAGTATTGTTGTCGCCCCTAGTCAAACTCTTTCTGATAAAGAGTACCAAATGCTTAGGAGTGCATCCATAGATATTATAAACAGCGTAGGAATTGAAGGTGGGTGTAATGTTCAACTTGCACTTGACCCAAAAAGCTTTGAGTATGCAGTTATAGAAATTAATCCAAGAGTAAGCCGTTCTTCAGCATTAGCATCAAAAGCTACAGGATATCCAATTGCAAAGGTAGCATCTAAAATAGCATTAGGATATGCACTAGATGAAATAAAGAATGCGGTAACACAAAAAACTTATGCGTGTTTTGAACCATCACTGGATTATGTAGTTGTGAAAATTCCTAGATGGCCTTTTGATAAATTTGATGGTGCAAATAGAGTGCTCGGCACCAAAATGATGGCAACTGGTGAAATAATGGCAATCGGAAGTAATTTTGAAGCAGCACTACTAAAGGGAATTAGATCTCTAGAAATAGGACAATATTCACTGCAATATGATTCATTATCAAATAAAAATTTAAAAGAACTAAAGAAAAGGGTAATGGCTGCAGATGATGAGCGAATATTTTACTTAGCTGAGATGCTACGTCGTGATTACAGAGCTCAAAAGGTCTCAGAAATTACAGGGATAGATAATTTCTTTGTAAATAAGATTAAATGGATAGTAGATGAAGAGGAAAAAATAAAAAAATCTACACTTAATGATATGACTAAAGAATGGTTGTACACATTAAAGAAAAAAGGATTTTCTGATAAAGGAATAGCAGACTTATTAGATGTGAGTCCAAATGAAATTTATAAACTAAGAAATACCTTGGATATTAAACCTGTATATAAGATGGTAGATACATGCGGCGGAGAATTTGAAGCATTATCACCATATTACTTCTCGACTTATGATGAATATGATGAGGTTGAAGTTAGTAATAAAAAAAAGGTTATGGTAATTGGGTCAGGTCCTATAAGAATAGGGCAGGGAATTGAATTTGATTATGCATCAGTTCATAGTGTATTTGCACTTAAAAAGCTAGGAATTGAAACTATAATAGTAAATAACAATCCTGAAACTGTTAGTACGGACTTTAATATATCAGATAAATTATATTTTGAACCATTAACAGAGGAAGAAGTATTTAATATTGTTGAAAAAGAAAAACCAGATGGAGTTATACTTCAATTTGGAGGTCAAACAGCTATTAAACTTGCTCAGTTCTTAAGCGAAAAAAATATATCAATATATGGAACTAAACCTGATCAAATAGATGCTGCAGAGGATAGAGAAAAATTTGATGCATTACTTGAAAAACTAAATATAAACAGACCCAAAGGAAAGGCAGTTTGGAATCTTAAAGATGGATTATGCGAAGCTGAAAAAATAGGGTATCCAGTTTTGGTTAGACCATCGTATGTATTAGGTGGACAAGGAATGGAAATAACTTATGAAGAAAAAGAACTAAGACATTATTTAAAGAATGCATTTGTGAAGGACAAGAAAAATCCCGTCTTAATTGATAGGTATTTATTAGGCAGAGAAATAGAAGTTGATGCTATCTGTGATGGGGAAGAAATATTAATTCCTGGTATTATGGAGCATCTAGAGAGAGCGGGGGTTCATTCTGGAGATAGTATTACAATATATCCAAGTCAAAATATATCGGATGCTATAAAAGCTAAAATATTAGAATATACAAAAAAAATAGCGATAGGTCTTGAAATTATAGGTATGGTTAATATTCAATTTATAGAGTTTAAAGATGAACTTTACATAATAGAGGTTAATCCAAGGGCTAGCCGTACAGTCCCATATATAAGTAAGGTTAGTAAGGTTCCGATAGTAGATCTTGCTACAAGAGTAATGCTTGGAGAAAAATTAAAGGATTTTGGATATGGATTAGGAATTTACAAGGAGCCTAAATTAGTGTCAGTTAAGGTACCTGTATTTTCAACTCAAAAACTTCCTGAGGTTGAGGTATGTCTTGGACCGGAAATGAGATCGACTGGAGAAGTTCTAGGGGTAGGAAGAAATTTTGACGAGGCTTTATATAAAGGCTTTGTTGCATCTGGTATGAAGGTTAAAAAAGAAAAAGGTGTTATACTTGCAACAATAAATCCTCAGGATTATGATGAATTCTTATATATAGCCAAAGGATTTAGTGAACTTAATTATAAATTTATAGCAACAGAAGGTACAGCGAAGGTATTAAGAGATAATGGAATTGATGCTATAGAGGTTAAAAAGATTTCAGAGGGCACACCTAATATAATCGATGTAATTAAGGGTAGACAGGTTGATTTAGTGATAAATACACCTACAAAAGGAAATGATTCAGAAACAGATGGATTTAGAATTAGAAGAACAGCAATCGAAAGTTCACTCGGTGTACTAACATCACTTGACACTGCAAAGGCATTAGTTGATCTTATGAAAAAAAATATTAGAAGTGAAGATTTAGAAGTATTTAACTTGGCCGAATAAGTCATTAATAAAAACAAATTAAAAAATAAAAATGCCATTAGCTTATTATAGAGCTAATAGCATTTTTATTTTTAATTTTTAAAAGAATCAAAAAATAAATTAGTTTGAAAAGTTCTCATCATATATCATGCATAAATATCATATATAATGAATAAATATTAATAAAAAACATTGCATTATCATTAAAAGTAATATATAATAAGTACAAGTAAGTGAGATAAATCAATAATAAAAGTTAGCAGTTAGTTAATTGAAAAAATAAAAACAAATATTTAATATACATTGAAATGCATAAATATTCATAAAGTTATTTAATATAAATGGGGGAATGATTAAATTGAAAAAATTCATGTCAATAATATTAGTTGTTACTATGGCAAGTGTATTACTTGTTGGTTGTGGGCAGAAAAAAGCAAAACTTAATTCATTACAGGCTGTTAAAGAATCAGGTAAATTGACGGTAGGATTAGATGACTCTTATCCTCCGATGGAATTTAGAGATTCTAAAAATAAATTAGTTGGTTTTGATGTGGATTTGGGCGATGCAGTAGGGAAAAAATTGGGTGTTAAAACAGAGTATACATCAACAGATTTTAATGGGATACTTTTAGCTCTTGGATCATCAAAATTTAATGTTATAATTTCAGCTATGAGTATTACTGATAAGAGAAAAAAGAGTATTGATTTTTCGGACGCTTATGTAATGGGTGGTCAAGTTGCTGCAATAAAACAAGGAAATACTACAATAAAGAGTTTAGCAGATTTAAAGGGCAAAGTTGTATCTTGTCAATTAGGATCTACTGGAGATACTGCAGCGACAGCAATGAAAGGATTAAAGGAAGTCAAAAGATATGATAAAATAACAGAAGCTTTCCAAGAACTAACATCGGGAAGAGTGGATGCAGTAATTATGGATGCTCAAGTTGGTGGTTATTACGTAGCGAAGAAAGCAGGTCAGTATCAAGTTTTAACAGAGAAAATAAGTGAAGAACCAATTGGAATTGGATTTAAAAAAGAAGATAAAGAATTAAAAGTAGCAGTGCAAAAGGCGCTTGATGAACTTAAGGCAGATGGAACTCTTTCTAAGCTTTCACAGAAATGGTTTGGATTTGACGCATATAAGAAATAATCATAAGGGATAACAATTTATAATTGTTATCCGTTCACAGAGAAATGCTAGGAGGAACAAGAATGGATGTAGATGTTATAAAAGAAGTTTTTCCTGTGTTATTACAAGGAAGTTTAATGACACTTGAATTAACTGTATTATCAGTAGTGCTTGGAAGTCTATTAGGCATGCTTACAGCATTACTAAAACTTTCTAAAAATAAGATAATTGCTACTGTAGCAGGGTTTTACACTTGGATTTTTAGAGGTACACCAATGCTTCTTCAATTGTTTGTTTTTTATTATGGATTGCCATTTGTGGGTATTAAGTTATCACCTTTTCAAGCTGCAATAATAGGACTCAGTTTAAATTCAGGAGCATACATGGCAGAAATTATAAGAGGTGGAATACTTTCAGTAGATAAGGGCCAGTTTGAGGCCTGTAGGTCACTCGGTTTCACATATTTAGATACTATGAAAAGAGTGGTATTACCACAAACATTTAAAATAATTATTCCGTCAGTTGGTAATGAATTTATAACAATGCTTAAAGATACTTCTTTAGTGTCAGTAATTGCTATGGAGGAGGTTATGAGATCAGCACAGCTTTTATATGCTTCAACATTTAAGCCAATGGAAGTTTTCTTTTTAACCGCATGTTTATATCTTTTAATGACAACAATTTTCACTACAGTTTTTTCACATTATGAAAAAAAACTGTCAGTATATTAGTAGAGGTGATATGAAGTGTATATGATAGAAACAAAAAATTTAACGAAAAAGTTTGGTAGTCTTACAGTTTTTGAAGGCTTAAATGTGACAGTTAAAAAGGGTGAAGTGCTAGTTATATTAGGACCTTCGGGTTCTGGAAAAAGTACATTTTTAAGATGCTTAAATCATCTTGAGGAGCCAAATGGGGGAGAAGTTTTTATTGAAGGCGAAAAGTTAAATGTTAAAAACAAAAAACATATGAGAAATACCATTGAAAAAGTAGGAATGGTATTTCAAAACTTCAATTTATTCCACCATATGACGGTACTTCAAAATGTAATTGAGGCTCCAATTACTGTAAAACATGAACCTCGCGAAGAAGTATTAAAAAGGGCAAAAGAAATTATTGAGAAGGTAGGACTTATAGAAAAGGTAGATGACTACCCGTCGAAATTATCAGGAGGACAAAAGCAAAGAGTTGCAATAGCAAGGTCTCTTGCAATGAGGCCGGATATAATGCTCTTTGATGAGCCGACATCTTCCTTAGATCCGGAACTTGTTGGTGAGGTTTTAGGGGTAATGAAAAACCTTGCAAAGGATGGCATGACTATGGTTGTTGTAACTCATGAAATGGGATTTGCAAAGGACGTGGCAGATAGAGTTATTTTTATGGATGGAGGAAAAATAGTAGAATCTGGGACACCAGAAGAATTTTTTACTAATCCAAAAGAGCAAAGAACAAGAGAATTTTTAAATAAAGTATTATAGCATAGAACACAATTAATATATCAAAATATAGAGGAACAAAATTGAAAGGGGAAATTAAAATGAAAGAAAAAGTTGTTTTAGCATATTCAGGAGGATTAGATACGTCTATAATAATAGCTTGGCTTAAGGAAAATTATGATATGGATGTTGTCGCAGCATGTATAAATGTTGGACAAGAGGACGATATGAAAGCAATAGAGAAAAAGGCAATGAGTTCAGGTGCAATAAAAATATATATTGAAGATTTAACTGCGGAGTTTATTAAAGATTATGTATTCAAAGGAGTTAAAGCCAACGCTACATATGAAGGAAAATATTTATTAGGTACAGCATTTGCAAGACCATTAATAGCTAAAAAACTTGTAGAAATTGCTCATAAAGAAGGAGCTAAATATATATGTCACGGATGTACAGGTAAGGGAAATGATCAAGTTAGATTTGAAGTTGCAATTGCAGCAATAGATCCATCTATAAAGATTATCGCTCCTTGGAGAATTTGGGATATAAAATCAAGAGAAGATGCTATAGATTATGCAAATGCTAGAGGTATAGCAATCAATGTTACTAAAGAAAAAATATATTCAGTAGATCAAAATTTATGGCATGCAAGTCATGAAGGCGGAGACATTGAAGATTTTAAAAATGATCATAAAAGAGAAATGTATCTAATGATTACACCTCCAGAACAAGCTCCAGACGAACCTACTTTTGTAGAAATATATTTTGATAAAGGAATTGCTACTAAAGTTGATGGTATTGAACTTGAACCAATAGATGTTGTTAAAGTGTTAAATAAAATTGGTGGAGATAACGGAATAGGTATTGTAGATTTAGTAGAGAATAGACTAGTGGGAATGAAATCAAGAGGAATATATGAGACACCTGGTGGTACAGTACTTTATGCTGCACACAAAGAACTTGAGGAAATTACAATAGATAAAGATACACTTCACTATAAATATCAAGTATCACAAAAATATGGCGAGCTAGTTTATGATGGACTTTGGTTTACAACTATGAGAGAAGCTCTTGATGCATTTGTAGATAAAACACAGGAAAATGTAACAGGATCTGTTACTTTGAGGCTTTATAAAGGAAATATGATGGTATCAAGTAAAGCATCACCTAATGCATTATATGATGCTAGTATATCTTCATTTGGTGCAAGTGTATTATATGATCATAAGGATGCAGAAGGATTTATTAATTTATTCTCATTACCAAGCAAAATTAAAGCATATAAACACTTAAACAATTTTAAATAAAAATTATAAATATAAAATCATAAATTTACAGGTAAAGCGGGTGACAATATGAAACTTTGGGGTGGAAGATTTAAAGAAAAAGAAAGCAAGCTTATGGAGGACTTTAATAGTTCTCTAAGCTTTGATAAAAGATTGTATTATGAAGATATTATGGGAAGTATTGCTCATGTTAAAATGCTTACAAAATGTAACATTTTGACAAAGAATGAAAGTCTCACAATAGTTGATGGTTTGAATACTATTTTATCAGATATTAAAGATGGAAAGCTTAAAATTGAAGGTGACTTCGAGGATATTCACAGCTTTATGGAAATAAACCTTACAAAACTTGTAGGTGATGTAGGCAAAAAGGTACATACAGCTAGAAGCAGGAATGATCAAGTTGCAGTAGATATGAGATTATATTCAAAATATAAGGCTTTAGATGTTATTGATAACTTGGATATCATTTTAGGGACAATTAAAACTTTAGGAAATGAAAATTCTGTTATAATGCCTGGTTATACCCATATGCAAAGAGCTCAGGTGGTAACATTTAAGCAACATATAATGGCATATTACAGCATGCTTAGTCGTGATAAGAAAAGACTTACTAGTGCTATTGAAATTATGGATGAAAATCCACTTGGATGTTGCGCTCTTGCTGGAACAACTTATGATACAGACAGAAGTTTTACAACAAAAGAGTTAGATTTTAAAAAACCTGCTGATAATTTCATGGATGGAGTAAGCGACAGAGATTATTTATTAGAGCTTTTATCTGCTTTTTCTATTATAATGATGCATTTTAGTAGACTTAGTGAAGAACTAATTTTATGGAGTACTAAGGAGTTCAATTTTATTGAAATTAGCGATGAGTTTTCTACAGGTAGTAGTATAATGCCACAAAAGAGAAATCCTGATGCAGCAGAACTAATAAGAGGAAAAACTGGAAGAGTGTACGGAGATTTAATGAGTCTTCTTACAACTATGAAGGGAATCCCACTTGCTTACAATAAAGATATGCAAGAAGATAAAGAGCCTTTCTTTGATGCAGTTGATACTGTTATAAAATGCATTAAGATAATGAATGAAATGCTAGGAACTTTAAAGATAAAAAAAGATAATATGCATAATGCAGTTAAAAAAGGTTTTTTAAATGCTACAGAAGCTGCAGATTATCTTGTTAATAAGGGAATGGCTTTTAGAGATGCTCACGGCGTTATTGGGAATATAGTTATAACATGCGAGAAGAAACAAAAGGCAATAGAAGAATTAAATTTAGATGAGCTTAAAAGTTTTAGTGATTTATTCGATGAAGATGTATATGAATTTATAGATTATGAAAACACTATAAGCCGTGGTATAAAAAAAGAAATGAAATAGTATTTTATACTGGTAAGTTAAGAGCACGTAACAGGTAATTATCACTTGTTACGTGCTTTAAATTGTATATATATATAAATTGTAACTGTACGTATACTTTATTTTTTTATTTAGATAGGAATTAAAAAATATTCTTGGACATAAAACTATTATAACTTCTATCAGAAACGTTACTTCTCATTATTCTGTGTTTTTTATAATCATTTTCAAAGGTTTCAAGAAAATCTTTAGCACAAGACTTACCGGAGTTGTATAAAGCTAAAATTTTATCCCTGCTTATATTAAAATCTGTAGTTTTAATATCTAGGGTATTAATTTTGCAAGTTCGCAGAAAATCCATTTCTCTTATATGAATATCATCTTGTGCTTCTAGCATAGTCTCAATAATTGAGCTAGTGAAATTTAGGATATTTGTGATTTTATGTTCGCGGATTTCCTTATTTCCACCGAGTTTAAAACCAATGGTCGGCCATTGTGGAATACCGTTTATATCAAAAATCCAAACTGGATAATTACTTAAAACACCTCCATCAACAATTAGCGATTTTCTGTTGGGATTTTTATTTAATAACTTTACAGGTTGAAAAAAGTATGGAATAGATATGCTCATTCTGATTGCCAAACTTACTTCAAGTTCATCTGGATTAATGCCGTATTCAGCGATATCTTCAGGTAGTATTAACATCTTTCCACGGCTTATGTCAGTTGCTATAATATGCAGTTTGTATTTTCTTTTATACTTGTCATTATTTAAAAGAATACCTTGTTCATTTGGAATTATCAAATCCCCAAAAGTCACTTTTTTTCGGTTACTTAGTTTTAGTTTATTAGATAGGACTTCATCCATCCAGTTTTTGATATAATCGCCTTTAAAAAGACCCTTTTTAAAAAGTAAATTATGAATATTAGAGAAAAAAGGTATGATAGAATAATTTCTATCAGCTATTTTAGTATATTCAAGCTCTATCATTAATTTTTTTATCTCATCACTTGAGTAGCCGACTGCAACTAGTGCAGCTACAATGGACCCGGCAGAGTTTCCGCAAATGTTTTTCCATTGATATCCTTTTTGCTCAAATGGTTTTAAGGCGCCAACAAGACCAATCCCCTTTACTCCACCACCCTCAAATACGATATCAGCTAATTTCGTGCTGCTATAAATGTTCATATAATATCACCTCTTCATGATTAATATATGAATTAATATATTGATGTGACCTACTCTGTTAAAATAATGTGAAAAAAATCTTTAAAAAGTTTGACAATATAAGGAGTAATAGATACCATATATATGTAAACTAATTTAATATAAAAACTAGGGGAGTCAATATTTTTGTCTGAGAAGAAACATATAAGTTTCGACCCTTATAACCTGAATTGGATAATGCCAACGTAGGGACGTGTAATGTGCATTTAGTTTTAAGTACTGTATAAATGGTGCAACTTATATGTTATAAAACCCTTCGCTTAAATTAGAGCCAAGGGTTTATTTTATTACCTTAACAAATATTAAATAATGTTTCATAAAAAAATATATTAGGAGGAATTAATATGTCAGTTGTAAATGTAAGTCTTCAAGTTATCCCAGTTGTAACAGAGGATAGAATCTATCCAGTGGTGGACAAGGTTATAGAGTATATTCAAAATAGTGGAGTTAAATATGAGGTAGGTCCAATGGAGACCACTATGGAGGGAGAATTGAGTGTATTGCTTGAAATTGTATCAAAGGCTCAAGAAATTTGTGTAGCGAGTGGAGCATCAAGAGTACTATCTGTAGTGAAAATCGATTATAAGGCTGAAGGCGTGACAATGAATGAAAAAGTATATAAATATAGAAAATAAGCTTATACCAATAGTTTTTCAAGTAGTAATTCTTTTGATATGGCAGATAGCTGTAGATAAGTGGAAGGTTCCACAGTACATACTGCCCTCACCAAAAGACATTGGTATTACTTTAGTTAATATATTGCCAAGCATTACTAGTCATATTTACACAACTTTATATGAGGCATTGATTGGGTTTTCAATATCAATTGTGTTAGCATTAATCTTAGCTATATTAATGGATAATGTAAAGTTTGTTAAAAAGTGTTTATATCCAATTATAGTAGTATCTCAAACTATTCCTATTATTGTTTTAGCTCCACTTTTTATAATATGGTTTGGTTTTGGGATAATGCCTAAGATAGTAGTTGTAGTGTTAGTATGTTTTTTTCCAATAGTAGTTAGTTTGAGTGATGGTTTACAGTCGGTTGATAATGACATGGTAAACCTTTTAAAAACTATGGGAGCCGGTAGATTTCAAATTTTTACAATGGTAAAATTACCATCTTCTACTGTTAATTTTTTCTCAGGCCTTAGAATAGCTGCAACATATAGCATTATGGGTGCAGTTACTGGTGAATGGCTAGGAGGAGATAAAGGCCTTGGAGTTTATATGATTAGAGCTAAAAATTCATATTCACTTGACAAGGTTTTTGCAGTAATTATAATTATAGTAATACTAAGCATGGCATTATTTGGAATTGTATATTTATTACAATATATTTTAACTCCTTGGACTCGAAATTCAAAGGAAAACAATAGATAAAAATATACTATGTATATTTTTATATTTGGGGGTAAAGTTATGTTAAAAAAATCAATTGCTTTATTGTTAACAACTTCAATGATCATGATTATGTTTGTGGGTTGTGGTGCTAAAGAAGAAAGTCCGAAAAAGGAGGTAACTTTAAAAAAGGTTATTGTTATTTTGGACTGGATACCAAACACTAACCATACTGGTTTATATGTTGCAAAAGACAAAGGATATTATAAACAGCAGGGACTTGATGTGGAAATTATTCAGCCAGCTCAGGGAAGTACAACAAGTTTAATCGCTACAGGCAAGGGAGATTTCGGAGTAAGTTATCAAGAAGATGTGACTTATGCAAGAACTGCGAAAGTACCACTTCCAGTAAAAGCTATAGCTACAATTCTTCAACATAATACATCTGGGTTTGCATCACCTAAGACAAAAAATATTAAATCACCTAAAGATTTTGAAGGGAAAACCTATGGAGGATGGGGTTCACCATCTGAGTCTGCAATATTAAAAGCAATTATGGAAAAAGACAATGCTACTTTTTCAAAACTAAAGACAGTTGATGCAGGTACAGATGATTTCTTTGCTGTAACTAAGAAAAATATCGATTTTGAATGGATATTCTACGGTTGGACAGGGATAGAAGCTAAACTTAAAAATATACCAATTGATTACATTGATATTGGTAAGTTAAATCCAGATTTAGACTATTATACTCCGGTAATTATAGCTAATGAGAATAAGCTAAAACAAGATCCAGAAACTGCAAGAAAATTTTTAACTGCAACTACAAAAGGATATGAATACTGTATTGCAAACCCTGTGGAAAGTGCTAAAGTATTAGTAAAGAATGCACCAGAGACAGATAAAACCTTAGCTCTTGAGAGTCAAAAATATATGAAGAATCAATATAAAGCGGAAGCTAAAAAATGGGGCGTAATGAAAACATCAGTTTGGGATAATTACACAAAATTTCTTTTAGATAGAAAACTAATTCCAAAAGATATGAAGGCGAGTGAGGCATTTACTAATGAGTACTTACCAAAATAATAATATAAAGTTAGCCGTCAATAATATAGAAAAGAATTTTGGATCTATGAATATAATAAAAAATGTTTCTTTTTATGCAAAAGAGAATGAGTTTGTGAGTCTACTTGGACCAAGTGGAAGTGGTAAAAGTACCATTTTTAACATTATTTCAGGGCTTTTACTTCAAGATGCGGGTAAAATTATAATTGATGGGGAAGAATGTTCAAGTCGACTTAAAAAAGTAAGTTATATGCACCAAAAGGACTTGCTTCTTCCCTGGAAAAATATTATTGATAACGTATCTCTGCCTCTTATTATAAAAGGTAAATCTAAAAGAGAGGCAAGGAATCAGGTTCTTGAATATTTTAAAGTTTTTGGACTTGTTGGTTTTGAATATAAATATCCTTTTCAGCTTTCTGGAGGGATGAGGCAAAGGGCAGCTTTACTTAGAACATATATAGCATCAGCGGATATTATGCTTTTAGATGAACCGTTTGGAGCACTGGATGCTATTACAAGGTCTAAAATGCATTCTTGGCTTCTAGAGGTAATTAAGGAACTTAAAGCTACTATCATCTTTATAACACATGATATTGAAGAAGCTGTATTCTTATCTGATAGAATATATGTATTATCAGATAAACCAGCTACAATAAAAACAGAAATTATAGTTGATTTACCTAAAACTCGAACTAAGGATATAGTTACATCAGAAAATTTCAATAAAATAAAAAAAGAAATATTACTAGCATTATAAATAAGACGCCTAACTTAAAAATAATTAAGTTAGGCGTCTTATTTATAAGTTATGTATGATAAAGGGTAGCAATGATATTAATAATATATTAAAAAAATAAAAACTATATATGTATAAAATAAATTATTTTAAATATTTATTTGACTTATGCTGTATTACGAGGTATACTATATCTCGTAGTGCAAATCACTACTAGCGCAAATAGCTAATATGGCTCCTTGGTCAAGAGGTTAAGACGCCACCCTCTCACGGTGGATTCAGGGGTTCAATTCCCCTAGGAGTCACCATTTATTTACTATTGGGGTGTAGCCAAGCGGTAAGGCACTAGACTCTGACTCTGGCATTCGCAGGTTCGAATCCTGCCACTCTAGCCAAAATTTTAATCAAATTAAAAATAATATTTTTTAATATGATAAATATAAGTAATTCTAGCATAAATTTATTTTGCTAGGATTATTTTTTTATATATTAAAGTATTGAGAGTGATAATTTATCTGAAAATGTTTTTTAGAAATATATATGCACCAAAAACTAGAAAACTTGATGGGGTGAAATTTTTGATCGATATTAATGAAGATATAATACGAGAAAATACTGATAAAGAAACTTATAAAGTTGGCAAAAATCATTATTTAAGTAATAAAGTTAAGAACATAGATTTAGAAATAGAAGATTTGGATAATTATACACGAACTACGATAATTTCAAATGTAGAATCATCAAGTCTTGATTTATATAAAGTGGAGATAAATTTTGATGATATTAATTTATTTATAAATTATAATTGCGATTGCAATAAATATAGTTTTGGTTATTATGGATGCAGAAATATGTGCAAACATGTTGTGGCTACATTATTAAAGTACGTTTATGAGAAAGAACAAATTATTAAAGTGAAGAAAATGATTAAAACAAATAATTTAATTAAGCAAATAACTAATAATATTAATGTAGCTCAAAGAGCAAAAATATATTTAAATATAGATATCAAATATGAGTATGGATCTAGCAGCGATAATACAAAATCATTTGTGAGTTTAAAGATTGGTGAGGAGAAGCAATACGTAGTTAAAAACATAAAAGAATTTTTAATTTGTTATAATAAAAGTTTCGAGTCTATGGAATTTGGTAAGAAATTTACATATAATCCTTGTTTGCATTCTTTTAAAGATGAAGATCTAAATATAATAGAGCTATTTAAAGAAGCAGGTGAACTGCAATCCGTTGCAGGGGCTGCAAATACATATAAGAGTAATGCAGTAAAGTTTCTGTCGGGTAAAAAAGCTTTTTTTACAGATAGTATGATTAAAAGATTATTAAGGTACTTATACAATAGAGAGATAACGGTTGTTATAAAAGGTGAAACGTTTGTTAATGTACACATAGAAAAGGAACCTATGCCTCTAGAATTTAATATAAATAGGGAAGACAATAAATTTATATTAAAGCAAAAGGATAATATGCCTATTTCACTAACCAGTGATGGTGAATTCTTTTTCTATGAAGGAAAAATATATGAGCCACCAGTTACACAAAGGGATGCATATATGCCTTTTTATAATAGATTTAACGATGAAAAAAATGGGTATATAGAATTTTATGAAGAAGAGAAAGATGATGTAGCATCATTTGTACTTCCAACATTAAATAAAATAAGTAGTAATGTTAATATAGATATGTTACTTAAAAATGAATTTTATGTAAAAGAGCTTAAGGCAATTATTTATTTTGAAAAAAAATCTGAAAATGTTGAGGCTCTTATAACTTTCAAATATGGAGATATAGAGATAAACCCTTTTAATAGTAAAGATAACAAAGCACAAGAGGGAAGAGCGCTTGTAAGAGATATGGATAAGGAAATGAGTATTATAAACCAATTTGATGAATTTGGGTTTGTTCGTACTAATAATAGTTTTAAAATGTTAGATGAGGAAAAACTTTTAAAGTTTTTAGTTTCAGGACTCGCAAAGCTCCAGGAAATGGCGGATGTTTATTATTCTGAGGAATTTAAAAAAATTAGTGTGCATGGAAATTCTGGGTATAAGTCTAATATTACTCTCAATAAGGATAATCTATTAGAATTTAACTTCAGTATTGAAGGTGTAGATAATATTGAACTTAAAAATATTTTCGCATCACTAAGAGAAAAGAAAAAATATCATAGGCTTAAAAATGGAAGTTTTGTCTTGCTAAATTCTAATAATTTGCAGAAAGTTGCCCAAATGATAGATTATTTAAATATAAAAGACAAAGATGTTTCAAAGAATAAAATTCTGCTTTCTAAATATAATGTTTTATATATAGAAGAAAAATTAAAACGAGAACAAATGGATTTTGTTAATACAAATAAAAAATTTAAAGAATTAGTTTATGATTTAAAAAATACAAAGGAATTGAAAGTAACAATTCCAAGTTCTTTAGATAATATAATGAGAGATTATCAAAAGGTTGGATTTAAATGGTTAAAAACTCTTGCTAAATGTGGATTTGGAGGAATACTCGCGGATGAAATGGGTCTTGGAAAAACGCTCCAAGCTATAGCATTTATTCAGTCTGAAGTGGAGGAGAATGACAACAAACAACCAACACTCGTAATATGTCCAACTTCAGTTGTATATAATTGGAAGGACGAAATAGAGAAGTTTGCACCAACACTAAACTGTATAGTAATATCCGGTAATAAACGTCAGAGAGAAGAACAAAAACAAAACATAAAGGACAATGATGTGGTTATAACTTCGTATGCTCTTATAAGGCGAGACCTTGAGGATTATAAAAAAATT
This sequence comes from Clostridium frigoris, assembly GCF_018861865.1. GTDB lineage: Bacteria > Bacillota > Clostridia > Clostridiales > Clostridiaceae > Clostridium_AD > Clostridium_AD frigoris. The sequence goes on along the minus strand of NZ_JAHLDV010000017.1, from coordinate 21,245 downwards.
CAATTTAGGTATTGTTTTATAGATGAGGCTCAATTTATTAAAAATTTTAATTCTCAAAATTCCGCTGCTGTAAAAAGTTTGAATTCTTTAGGCAGATTTGCACTTACAGGAACACCTATTGAAAATTCACTTACTGAACTTTGGTCAATTTTTGATTTTATAATGCCGGGTTATATGTTAAATCATAGTGCTTTTTCAAAAAAATTCGAAGCTCCAATTGTGAAAGATGGAAATACAAACGCATTAAATGAATTAAATAATCATGTAAAGCCATTTATACTTAGGCGAACAAAGGGTGAGGTTGCAAAAGATTTACCAGCAAAAATAGAACATAGAATTTCAGTGGAAATGACAGAGGAGCAGAAAAAAATCTATTTAGCTTATTTAAAGGATGCTAAAGGAGAATTAGAAGAAGATGTTAGGGAGAAAGGATTTAATAAAAGCAAGTTTAAGGTACTTTCAATATTAACAAGGTTAAGGCAGATATGTTGTGATCCATCTACTTTTATAGAAAATTATAATGGAGGTAGTGGTAAAATGGAAGCTTTAGATGAAATCTTAGCTAATAGTTTAGAAGAAGGCCATAGAATATTAATATTTTCTCAATTTACGAGAGTTTTAAAGAATATTGCGAGTAGGTTAGATGATAAAGGAATAAACTATATGTATCTTGATGGTTCAACAAAAGCAGAAAAAAGAGTCAAGATGGTGAAGGGTTTTAATCAAGGAGAATCACAGGTATTCTTAATATCTCTAAAAGCTGGTGGGACTGGTATCAACCTTACAGGTGCAGATATGGTTATACACTTTGATCCTTGGTGGAATCCGGCCGTAGAAGCTCAAGCCACAGATAGAGCTCATAGAATTGGACAGAAAAAAACAGTAGAGGTTATAAAATTAATAGCAAGAGGAACTATAGAAGAGAAAATATTTAAGCTACAACAAAAGAAAAAAGAAATTACTGATAGTGTTATTAATGATGAAACAGGAGCAGAATTGTTCTTATCGCAGATGAGTCAAAATGATATTGCAGATTTATTTGTCTAAAAAGCAGGCATAGACCGAAATTAGGGTTCTATTGCCTGCTTTTGGGTTATTTATAATTTTACAGTTTGACCTATATCAATAATTTTTATGCTACCATCATTTATTCTTTTTAATGTATTAACAGTGTCTTCATCTTTGTCTTGAGCTAAAATATATGTTTTATAATGAATAGGTATCATTAATTTAGCCTTTGTCATTTTAAACATTTTAAAACTTTGCTCTGGAGAACAGTGCATCTCTTGAAATTCATCAGGTTTATAGCAGCCTACAGGCATGATAGCTACATCTGCAATTAAATTTTTATATGCATCTGTAAATGCAGTGTCCCCAGCAAAAAAGATCTTTTCAAGGCCGTTTTCAATTATATATGAGTTGCTTTCAGCTTCAGCTCCCCAAGGGTAACGCCTTCCATCATGATTTGCTTTTAATGCCTTTATTTTTATGTAGCTGTCACAATACGATTCATTAGGTTTTAGAAGTACTATATTTTTAAAACCTAAAATTTTAAAAGGAATTTTTAAATTTTTAGGAGCAATCACTATAGCACTTTTGTTTATTTTCCTAAGAGTTGAATAATTCATATGGTCCATATGACCATGAGAAAGAAGTAGGTAATCGATAGGAATAGAGGTTAAGTTCAAAGATGGTTTAACTAATCTTCTTAGTTCACCAAGATTTAGACTAGTTACGGGATCGGTTACTATAATTTTATCATTTAAATTAATAACTACAGTAGCATGGCCTACCCAATGAATAGAATTTCTTACTATAGGCTCATATAATGGCGTTTTTAAGGGTTTAAAGTATAACTTAAAATTTCTATAATGTAACTTATACATATATTCAATTATTTTAGCTAATCTAGCAAAGATCATTTTATACCTCTTATTTCTTTATTGTATATTTTTAATATTGTCTAAGTCATTATACCATAACACATAAAAATTAAAACATTATGCAAATCATTGTTAAATAATTGACAATATCACTTTTTTCTGATATTTTATTATTATAATAACTAATATATCAAAGAAGAGGGGGGAGAATTATGATTACAAACGAAATACAAAATGTAAAAATTACTAATGCAGATCCATCTGCTTTAGGATTATTTGGACTTGCAATGGTAACGCTTGTGGCATCCTCACAAAAACTTGGACTTACTGAAGGTGTATCTTTTATACTTCCATGGGCTATATTCTTAGGTGGATTTGCTCAACTGTTTGCATGTATAAATGATTCGAAACGTAATAATGTATTTGGTGCGACAGCTTTTGGTGCTTTTGCATTCTTTTGGATGTCTGTTGCTTTGTCATGGATAATTAAAGCTGGTGCGTTTGGCCATGCTTTAGCATCAACAGTAGACGCTAAGCAGTTAGGTGTTGCTTATGTTGGATACTTGATATTTTCATTGTTTATGACTATAGGAGCATCAGAAACTAATAAGGTACTTTTTTTAATTTTTGTATTAATTGATTTTTTATTCATAGGATTAGCACTTAGCACTTTTGAAATCATGTATGAATTTTCACATGGACTAGCGGCTTATTCTGAATTGTTAATTGCTATAGTTGGTTTTTATGGTTCTGGGGCCGCAGTTTTAAATTCTCACTTTGAAAAACAATTTTTACCTGTTGGAAAACCATTTGGTATATTTAAAAGATAACTTATTTAAAGATTAGAATGGTATAAAATTATTTTTTTTAATGTAAACGTATTAATTATAAGTAATTAACAAAAGCATCATATTGCATATAGGCAATATGGTGTTTTTGTTTTAACTCATAAAAGTTAATCAACTTTCACCAATTGATGATTAGCTTCATATAGTATTTATATATGAGAAATCATGCTTTTTAATATTACAATAAACTAATAGTACAAGATCAGCTATTAATTTACGAGTGAAAATAATTGATAAACGCGTATGTGTAGATGATAAAAAATGTGATACTATCAAAGAGGAGAATGTGATTGTATGAATATATGCGTTATTGGAGCTGGATATGTAGGACTTATAACGGCATTGTGTTTTGGTAAGAAAGGAAATAAGGTAATTTGTGTAGAAAAAAGCTTAGATAAATTAAGTATGCTTAATAATGGTGTACCAACTATATTTGAGGATGGATTAGACGAATTATTAAAAGAAGCTTTAGATATAGGTAGTGTTCGGTTTACAGAGAATTTGGAAATAGGAGTTAAATCGTCAGATATAATATTTATTGCTGTAGGAACTCCAACAAAGGATAATTGGGATGTAGATATTGGACAAGTAGACGCAGTAATAAATTTAATAGCCCCTTATATTGATGAATATAAAATAATAATAACTAAAAGTACAGTGCCTGTTGGTACTCAAAAATATATAACGCGCAAGTTATTAGAAAATCATGTACCAAAGGAATACTTTAGTGTGGTTTCTAATCCTGAATTTCTAAGAGAGGGAAAAGCTATACATGATTTTTTTTATGGTGATAAAATAGTTGTGGGCTCAGAATCACAAAAAGCTTTAGAAATAGTGAGAAAATTATATGAACCGTTTAAAATAAAGATGGTAATAACTACTCCTGAAACAGCAGAATTAATTAAATATACATCTAACGCAATGCTCTCTGTCAAAATTTCTTTTATGAATGAAATAGCTAATCTTTGCAATAAAGCTTGCGCTGACATTGATGTAATTGAATACGCTTTAGGACTGGATAAAAGAATTTCACCGTTATTTTTAAAAGCCGGAATAGGATATGGTGGGTCTTGTTTCCCGAAAGACACAAAAGCATTAATTAAAATATCAGAAAATTATAATTGTAATCTTAATATTATAAAAGCTGCTGTAGATGTAAATGAAAAGCAGAGAGGTTTACCGGTGAATATATTATTGGAACATTATAAAATAATTAAAGGCAAAACAGTAGCTATATTAGGTCTAACGTTTAAACCTGATACGGATGATATTAGGGAAGCTCCATCTTTATATATAATCGAAAAATTATTAAAAAATAAAGTTAATATAAAAGTATATGATCCTATGGTTACAAATCAAATAAAAAATATATTTCCAAATATAATTTATTGCAGTGAAATGTATGAATGTTTAGAAGAATGTGATGCAATGATAATTTGTACAGAGTGGAGTGAGTTCTATAGCATAGATTTATGTAAGGTTAATGAGATTATGAGTGAATCTGTAATAATTGATGGAAGAAATATACTGGATATAAAGAAAATTAAAGAGGCCAATATTAAAGCATATTATTCTATAGGTAAAGGAAATATTATAAATTAAAAAAAACAAGCAAAATGGCTATTACTTTAAATAATAAGGTAGTAGCCATTTATTTGTATTATTAATATAATGGGACAGTTTTAAACCATTTTACAAATTTATGAATCCCATTTTCAAAATTTGTTGTTGGATTATAACCTAGAATTTCTTTGGATTTAGAAATATTAGCATAAGTTACATTCACGTCACCAGCTTGCATAGGTAAATATTTAATGATAGCCTTAACACCTATTTCGAGTTCCAATCTTTCTATCATATATTTGAGCGTGATTGTACTAGATCCACCTAAATTGAAAATTTCATACTTGTTATTGTTTCTATTTGTCCATGTTATGACATTATTTATGCCTTGAACGATATCATCTATATAAGTGTAGTCTCTTTGCGTAGTACCATCTCCAAAAATAGAAATTTCTTTTCCGTTTAACATAGACGATGTAAATTTGTAAATTGCAAGATCAGGTCTTTGTCTTGGACCATATACAGTGAAAAATCTAAGGCAGGCTATATTAAATCCATACAGATGATTATAAACATGACATATTAGTTCGCCAGATTTTTTAGTAGCTGCATAAGGTGAGATTGGCGAATCTACAGAGTCTGATTCAGCGAAGGGAATCTTTTTATTATTACCATATACAGAAGAAGAGGAAGCAAATATAAATTTATTTATGCTATATTTATTACATAAGTCTAATAAGTTTAGTGTCCCACATACATTTACTTCATTATATAAAAGTGGGTCAATAATAGATGGGCGAACACCAGCCATTGCTGCAAGGTGAATTACTATATCTATTTTGTATAAATTAAATACTTTTGTCAAAAATATGGTATCTCGAATATCGCCTTCTTCTATTATCAAATTATCATCACTAATATAATTAATTTTCATTAGATTTTTCATATTTGTGATATTATTTATTTTTGCTTGTGGATTATAGAAATCATTAAAATTATCAATAATGATTATTTTATTACTTTTTCTTAATAAGTAATCACAGAGGGTAGATCCAATAAAACCTGCCCCCCCTGTTACTAAAATTGAATTATTCAATAGTCACCCCAATAAAATTATTTAGTGCTTTCAAAAAGTTTTAACAAATCATTAGCAAGTCTATTAAAATTATATTTTTCTTCAGCTAAATTTCGTCCATTAGTTCCTAACTTAAGTGATAAATCTTTATTATCTATAAGATGAATTATATTTTTTTCAAGAACCTTAGGGTTCTTATAATCATTTATTACAAACCCATTTACACCCTCCTCCATTACCTCTGCATTCCCACCTCGATTAGTAGTTATGATAGGAAGTCCTGCAGCCATAGCTTCATAATGAACACGTGCTAATGGTTCTTTCCATTGAGAAAAATTAACAAAAACATCCCCAATGCTATAATATTTTGGTATTTCATAAGGAGTTAGGAAACCTATAAAAATAACTGGTCCTTTTAGTTCTTTAGATAAGCTTTTCAATGAGTTGATATAATCAGTAGGTTCATCTACGCCATACCACTTACTTCCTATAATCACTAAAGCAGTATTTGGGTGCGACTCCATAACTGAATGCATAGCATCGAGTACTATATGGGTACCTTTTTTTGGTGTTAATCTACCTACATATAATATTGTTTTATAATTTTGAAGACCATATTTTGTACGAAGTATACTTCTATTAGACTCCTTATCATCATCCCAAATTGGTTTATATATACTACAATCTACTGCAGAATACACTGGATGAAGTTTATCTTTAGCGAATGGATACAATTCTTTTACGCCATTTGCAATAAACTGGCTTACTGTTGTGATAAAACTTACTCTATTAATACAATTCATTGCTAACTCATTACTAATTTTATTAAGTCCAAACATTTCATTATGAAGACTTAAACTAAAAGCACAAGTTAAGTCTTTACTTAAGAAAGGGACCCATCGAGGCCTATTAAACACATGAACTAAATCAAAATCATCTGTAAGATAGTGTTTTATCCCCTGAACATATTCGCTACTAGTGCTAGCAGGTAATCGTATATATTTTACACTTTTATCAGTAACCCTATTAGGCAGTTTAGGATCTTGAATACTAAACACCGTTATCTCATGGATTTTTGATAGCATGGGCAATGCACCTTCAAGATACATTTGGACAGCGCCACCATTAATAGGAGGAAAAGTAAGCTTTTCTGTGCAAATTATTGCTATTTTCATTATAGGACTCCTTTAAATCCAAGTTAGAACTTATCTATTATTTTCTGATTTATTTAAATTTAGAGGGTTCATAATCAAAGCTTATATTAGTATCTATTTCCATGCCATCATTGTTTATATTAGTATTTTCTTTGAACGTTTCAGCTAGCTTAGAGTTTTCTCCAAATTCTTCATTCTGATTAGGGTCTGACTTACTAGTTTTAGTTTGTTTAGGTTTTTCTCCCCAATTAACACTAATTGTAAAATCACCATAATTTTCATTACTATTAAATTTAACTAGGTAATCTAAATTTTCATAATCTGGTATTACAACAAGATGTCCATCTATTTTGAGTTTACTTTTAAATAATTTTATAATTTCATCCTTTAAAAAGAAGTAAAAATTTTCTTTATCTCCATTATATTTTTCTCTGTAATCCATAAATAACGCCACCTTTCACTATAATAGTATTCCCATTTAATCATAAGGGTGATAGTAATTAGATAAATTCAAAGAAAAAACATAAATAATTTTATATTTCTTAAGAGTATGTTATATTTATATTAGAAAATTTACATGTTAGATAAAAATTAGTAAACAATAAATATATAACTTGTTACTTATATAAAATAGTTTCATAAGGAAGGTGTTTTTATTAAAATTTATTCATGGAATGTAAATGGGATAAGAGCTATAAAAAATAAAGGATTTATTGAATGGATAACAAGGGAGCAACCAGAGATTTTATGTTTACAAGAAACAAAAATTCAAGATGATCAAATAAGTGATGAACTTAAGAATATTGAGGGGTATTATTCATATTTTTCTTGTGCACAGAAAAAAGGATATAGTGGAGTAGCTATATACACTAAGCAAAAACCGATATCTGTAACGCGAGGAATTGGAATAGAAAAGTTTGATAGTGAAGGGAGAATAGTGATAGCTGAGTTCGAGAACTTTACGCTTTTAAATATATACTTTCCAAATGGTCAGAAAGATGAGGATAGATTAAGTTATAAAATGGAATTTTATGATCAATTACTAAATTACTGTGAAAAGTTAAGGGAAAAAGGAAAGAAACTTATTATTTGTGGAGATTATAATACCGCTCATAATGTTATTGATCTTAAGAATCCAAAGGCAAATGAGAAATACTCAGGATTTTTACCTATAGAGAGGGAATGGATGGATAAATTTATATCTTATGGTTACGTTGATACTTTTAGATATATTCATCCAGAGGAAGTGAAATATTCTTGGTGGAGTTATAGATTTAAGGCTAGAGAAAAAAATGCAGGGTGGCGTCTTGACTATTTTTTTATAACAAAGGATTTATTAAACGAGCTGAAGGAAGCTTCTATTTTAAATGATGTTGTGGGATCAGATCATTGCCCTGTAAGCATTATTTTACAGTAATATTTTAGTATACATATAAAGTAGGGACATCAAATTACTTATTTAAACTAGTTCAGTGTATAATGATATTGTATTTAGTTAATTTATAATTTTTGAACTGGTTTTCAAAAAGTGAAAGGAAGTTTTAGTTATGGACAATAAGAATAATTTATATCCTGTGAAATTTAGGAAAAGATATGGGTATATAGATATGAAAGGTAGTATAGTTATAGAAAACAAATTTAATTATGCGCAGGAGTTTGAAGGCGACCTAGCAATAGCCGGTATAGATAATAAGTATGGCTTTATAAATAGGTTTGGAGAGTTTGTAATAGAGCCTAAATATGATGAAGTTATGATTTTTAATGAAGGCCTTGCAGCAATTAAATTAGGAGATAAGTATGGATATATTAATTTGAGTGGCAAAATTATAGTTGAACCTAAATATGATGAAACTAATTTCTTTATTGAAGGAAGAGCTGCAGTAAAGAGAGGGTATATGTGGGGATATATAGATAGTGAAGGCACGGAAATAGTATCACCAAAATATCTAGATGCTAACAATTTTAGTGAGGGTCTAGCAGCAGTTCAAATAGGTGGCAAGATAGCTTATATAGATAAGAATGGCAAAGTTATAATTGATGCAATTTATGATTATGCTAATGAATTTAATAGTGGAATAGCATCCGTTTGCTCTAAGGGTAAGTATGGGTATATTAACAATAGCGGGGAAATAATTATACCACTTCGATATAATGTTTGTGACCAGTTCAATGAAGGTTTAGCAGCGGTTGAAATAAGAGAGAAATATGGATACATAGATAATACTGGAGAGATTATTATAAAACCTAAATTTGAATGGGCTGACAAATTCTATGGAGGCATAGCCGTAATTTGTGAAAATGAAAAATATGGTTGTATCGATAAAAGTGGAAATATTACAATACCAACAAATTTTGAAGATATAGATATTATGAGTGAGGGTCTAATAGCTGCTCAAATAGGAGATTTATGGGGTTACATAGATTGCCTTGGTGAAATAATTATAGAACCGATTTATGAAGAAGCTTATGAATTTACTGAAGGAATTGCAAGGGTTGAAATAGGTAAAAGAATTGGATATATTAATAAAGTTGGGGAATATATTTGGGGATTACAAGCTTAAATGTTATGATAAAGCATCTATATATATTATAGGTGCTTTTGTTGTATATTTATATTCTCAATAAGAAAATTAACGGAAAAACCATAAAAAAATATCTCCATATTAACTTAATCTAAATTTTTTTGAGCGGTCAAGGGATTTGCATTTAGGAAATCTATAAATACTTTTGAAACAGTGGATAAATAACAATTTTTTCTCCAAACGAGAGCAATTTTTATAGGAATGGTAGTTTTTAATGGAATTTTTGTTATTTTATCATTATCTTCAACAATTTCCTTTAATAAAAAAGATATGCCAACACCACTTATAATAAGTCCCTTGATAGTTTCTAAGTGATTGGATGATAAAATAATATTAGGCTGTACATGTTTTTCATTAAAAGATTCTAATATTTTTTCCCTTATGTAGAAGCCTTCTTTTAGTAGGATAATAGGTTCTTTTTTAATATCTTCAAATGTAATAGTTGACTTTTTTCTTAGCGTATGTTCTTTTTTTAAGCAAACCAATAGTTCGCTATTTAAAATAGGCAAAGAAGTTAGTAGGTTATTATCTGAGTCACCTATAATAAGACCTAAATCCAAGTCTCCATTTTCTATCATTTGTCTTGTTTCAATAGACCCATATTCTACAATGTTGAGTTTGATATTTGGGTATAATTGTTTAAATTTAATAAATACTATAGGAAATATAAAGGTACCAATCATTGGGGGGATGCCTATTGTAAGTATGCCCTTTTTAAGATCTTGATAATCTTTCATTTCGGTAGTGGCATTGTCTACTAGTTTTAAAATCTCATCTACTCTCTTTAAAAAAACGTTTCCTTCAACTGTGGGGAAAAGTTGCTTTTTAGATCTGTCAAAGAGTACACAGGACAGTTCTTTTTCTAAATTCTTAATGGAATTGGTAATAGACGGTTGAGTTACGTAAAGTTTTTTTGCAGCTTGTGTAATACTATTTAATTGACAAACCATCTGAAAATATTGTAACTGTCTTAATTCCATAATGTAGCCTCCTAATTACAGATTTAAACTACGAAATCATAGCTGATTAATATTTTAAATTATAATAGAAAGCGTTATAATTTTAACGAAAATTAAATTAAATTATATAATATTAAAAAAATAAAAAAATACTTATTTGTTGATAAATGTAGATATACCAATAAAATTAAAAGAAAAAATGTTTTGTTATAGTAAATTTATAAGATGTTTCTTTATAATAGGCAAATACTATTATATCATAGTTTAATGGTATTTTAAATTTAGAATAATACATGTTATAATTTTAACAAGAAGTTAAGTGAAGCTTCATAATTTTTAAGAGATAAACGTTAACAGATAATATAAACATTTTTTACTAACTAGCATTAAAATATTAATAAATTGAAGGGAGGTGCAAATCTAGACTTATACATTTGTTTAAAAGTCTAGATGAAAAATATGAAGTATAGTTATTATCCAGGTTGTACGTTAAAGACGAAAGCTCAGAAATTAGAAAAGTATGCACTAGATTCTGCGAAAGTCTTGGGGTTTGAGTTAGAAGAGCAAAAAGAGTGGCAATGTTGTGGTGCGGTATATCCTATGGCCACTGATGAAATAGCTACTAAATTATCCGCAGTGCGTAGCCTAGTCGCAGCAAGAGATAAAGGTGAAAAGCTAGTCACTTTATGTGCAGCATGTCATCACGTGATTAAAAGAGTAAATGAAGATATGAAGACCAAAGATGATATAAAATCCAAGGTTAACAATTATTTGGACTTGCCAAAAGAATACGAGGGGGAGACACAAGTTCTTCACTATCTAGAAGTACTTAGAGATGAAATAGGATTTGATGAACTAGCTAAAAAAGTTACGAATCCTCTTACTAATCGTAAAATTGGTGCATATTATGGTTGTTTGTTACTTCGTCCAAGTAATACCATGAATTTTGATGACCCAGAAAATCCTTCTATTATAGAAGATTTTATAACAGCAATAGGAGCTATTCCAGTTATATATCCGTATAGAACTGAGTGTTGTGGAGGGTACCTTTGTTTAGAACAGAAGGATCTTGTAAACAAAATGACAGATAATATAATACAATCCGCTGTAAAAAATGATGCAGAAGAAATTGTTACTGCATGCCCCCTTTGTAAATATAACCTAGAAATTAGTAATGATGGGGCAAAAGATAAACTATCTATTACCTATTTCACAGAACTTTTAGCAGAAGCTTTAGGTGTTAAATAAGATAGGAGGAGATAGTGTAATGAAAAGAGTGAAAATATATTCCGGCAAAAGATCAAAAGAGTTAGAGCAAATTTTTCGAATTAGTGGGCAGAGGATACAAGATTGCATCCAGTGTGGAAAATGTTCAGCAAGTTGCCCTGCAAGTGAAGGTATGGATATTCTACCTCATCAGATCATAAGATTACTTCAGACAGGAGAACTAGACAAGGTTATAGAGAGTAAAACGATTTGGTCTTGCGCTTCATGTTTCACATGTTCTGAGCGTTGTCCTAGGGATATAGATATTGCAAACGTTTTAGAGGCAGTGCGACTTATAGTCATTAGGCGTTCAGGAGAAAATAGAATAAAAGCTGAAGATGTTATTAAAAAAATAGATGATAAAATGCCCCAACAGGCAATAGTAAGTGCATTTAGAAAATACAATAAATAATTTTTACATTAAAATAATGATACTATTATTTTTAAAGGAGGAATCAAATTGCAGAAAATTGGAGTTTTTGTTTGTTGGTGTGGAAGTAATATAGCAGCTACCGTAGACATTGATAAAGTCATAAAAGAAGCACAAAAAATGCCTGGAGTTGTATATGCTAAAGACTATCAATATATGTGTTCCGAAGTAGGTCAGAATTTGATCAAAAATGCGATAAAAGAGAAAAAATTAGATAGAGTTGTAGTAGCATCATGTTCACCTAGAATGCATGAAGCAACATTTAGAAAAGCGGCAAAGTCAGCAGGTTTAAATCCATATTTATTAGAAGTTGCAAATATTCGAGAACATTGTTCTTGGATTCATAAGGATAAAGAAATTGGCACACCTAAGGCCATTGCTCTTGTTAGAGCCGCAGTGGCTAAAGCAACATTAAATAGTGAACTTACACCAGGTCAAATAGATGTAACGAAAAGGGCACTTGTTATTGGTGGCGGAATAGCAGGAATCCAAACGGCTCTTGATATTGCTGAGGCTGGTTATCAAGTTGATATCATTGAGAAGTCACCAAGCATTGGTGGTAAGATGTCTCAACTAGATAAAACATTCCCAACACTAGATTGTTCGGCCTGTATTTTGACGCCGAAAATGGTAGATGCCGCGTCTCATGAAAATATAACATTATATACATACAGTGAGCTTGAGTCAGTTAAAGGATATGTTGGAAACTTTGAAGCAACTATTAACCAAAAGGCACGAAGTGTGAATATGGATAAGTGTACTGGTTGTGGCGTTTGTACTGAAAAATGTCCTTCTAAAAAAGCTAAAAGTGAGTTTAATGAAGGCTTAAGAAACAGAGGAGCCATTTATATGCAGTTCGCTCAGGCAGTACCAAACGTACCTGTTATAGATAGAGAACATTGTATTAAGTTTAAAACAGGAAAATGTGGGATATGCGAAAAAGTATGTACAGCGGGTGCCATTGATTTTTCTCAGGTAGATACTAAAATAACAAAACAATATGGTGCAATAGTGGTATCTACAGGTTATGATATTATAAGTTTAGATAAATTTGGAGAATACCAGTATGGGCAACATCCTGATGTAATAACATCTCTTGAATTTGAGAGATTAACAAATGCTGCGGGTCCAACAGCGGGTCATCTATTATGTCCATCAGATCAAAGAGTGCCTAAAAAAGTAGTGTTTATACAATGCGTGGGTTCAAGGGACAAGTCCTTAAGGGGTAAACCTTATTGTTCAAAAATTTGTTGTATGTATACAGCAAAACATGCAATGTTACTAAAGGATCATTATCCTGATATGGAGGCCTATGTTTTTTATATAGATGTTCGTACACCTGGGAAAAACTTTGAAGAATTCCAGAGAAGAGCTGTTGAAGAATTTGGTGTTCATTATATTAAAGGAATGGTAGGCAAAATCTTTCCAAATGGAGAGAATCTTCAAGTTAATGCTATTGATGCTTCGACTGGGGAGACAGTTCAAATTGATGCAGATATAGTAGTGCTCGCTGCGGCAACTAAGGCCAAAGATGATGCAACTACAATTAAAAGAATATTAGGTATAAGTACAGATACAAATAATTTTTTTACAGAGGCTCATCCAAAACTTCGTCCTGTTGAAACTCATTCTGCAGGAATATTTCTAGCAGGAGCATGTCAAGGACCAAAGGATATACCAGAAACAGTAGCACAAGCAAGTGCTGCAGCAGCAAAGGTAATTGGCGTATTAAGTAAGGATAAATTGGTTAACAATCCTTGTGTTTCGAAAGTAGATGAATCAATTTGTAGTGGATGTCTTGCGTGTACTAAAATATGTCCATATGATGCAATCTCATCAAAAACAATTGAAGTTAAAGAGAATGGAAATATAATTACTAAAATAGTTGCAAGTGTAAATGAAGCACTTTGTCAAGGATGTGGTGGATGTACTGTAGCTTGTCGTCCTGGTGCCATTGATCTTAAAGGATTTACTAATAAACAGATTTTAGCGGAGGTGGATGCAATATGTCGATAGAAGCCAAAAAAATTGAGGGGATAGATAAAAGTGAATTTGAACCCTTAATTGTAGCTTTTTGTTGTAACTGGTGTAGTTATGCAGGCGCAGATTTAGCGGGGACAAGCAGATTAGCTTATCCTGCCAATGTTAAAATTATTAGGGTTCCATGCTCATGTAGAGTAAGTGAAAACTTTATACTTCGTGCATTCCAACATGGGGCTGACGGTGTAGTAATTGCCGGTTGTCATCCAGGGGATTGCCATTATACAAGTGGGAATTATCATACAAGACGTCGTTTTTCAATTTTGACAAATTTGCTTGTATTTATGGGTATAGAAAAAGAACGTTTTAGAGTGGATTGGATTTCAGCAGCCGAAGGACAAAAATTTTCAAGCGTTATGAATGACGTATTAGAGAAAGTTCATAAACTTGGCCCTAATAGAAAGTTGAGGGATGAAAGATGGATAAGATAACAAAAAAAATAAGAGAGACCGCAAAATTAGCCCTAGAAAATGGGGAAGTAGAAAAAATTATAGGCTGGGAAAAGGGCGATACATTTGATGATTCTTATCCCGTATTTATTACAGAGGTCGATAAAGTAGATTCTTTAGTATGGGATTGTTTCTGCGTTAACAACCTAAGTAAATACTTGCTTAAGGAATTAAAAGATAATAAAAAAGTAGGTATATTTTTAAAGGGATGCGATTCTCTTGGATTTAACCAACTGATAAATGATAACAGAATAGATCGCGATAAGGTTGTTGTATATGGAATAAGTTGTCCTGGCATGATTGACCCAGAGAAAGTAAAAAAAGAAGGATTAAATAAAGGTCTATTAAGCGTTAAAAGATCTGGGGATGAAATTATATTTGTAAAAAAAGATGGTGAAAAGAAGGTTACCTCAAAGGAATTTGAATATGATAAATGTATTAGATGTAGACGACCTAATCCTGTAGTTTATGATCAGTTGATGTCGGATGCTGTAACTAGAGAAGTAGATCCACTAGAACGATTTAAAGAAGTGGAAAAACTTGAAGCTCTAACTGATAAAGAACGATCTGATTTTTGGTCTGCTCAATTTTCAAAATGCATAAGATGTAATGCTTGTCGTAATATATGTCCTGCATGTAATTGTGTAAAATGTATTTTTGACAATGATAAGGCAGATGTATCAGGTAAAGCAAATGTAGAAAGTGAAGATCAGTTCTATCATGTTATTAGGGCTTACCACGTTGCTGGTCGTTGCGTAGACTGTGGAGAATGTAGCAGAGTATGTCCAGCTAATATACCGCTTTACTTATTAAACAGTAAAATTATGAAAGATATAAACGAACTTTACGGTGAATATGATGCAGGAGTAGATCCAGCTAAACAAGCTCCAATAGGTATGTTTAAACTGGATGATAGTGATTCATTTACATCGCATGGAGGTGAAAAAAAATGATGAAGAAAATATTAAAGAATAAGTTTTCAGAGCTTTTTAGTATTATTGATAAATCCTATGAACTGTTTTTACCTATTGAAGTGGATGGAAAAGTAAACTTTGATATGTGGAAACAAGGAGATGCGGTGAATGTAGAAAAACTGAAAACAAATATTTCACCAAAAAGTTTTATTTTCCCTCAAAGTGAAACCTACTTAAAGTTTAAAAGGGATGGCAAAAAACTTGAACTAAAGAATGTAGGAGGAAAGAAAGAGGAGTACGTATTATTTGGGGTAAGGCATTGTGATGCAAGGAGTTTTAAGTTACTTGACAATGTATTCCTGGGTGAGCCTGTAGATGCTTTATACGAGGAAAGGCGGACAAAAGGAACTATCGTTTCAATGGCCTGTTTTAATCCTTCGGAAACTTGTTTTTGTAGCTCATTTGGGATTAAGCCAGAAACAGCGTCTGAAGAAGTAGATGTTAACACCTGGGATATTGGGGATAGCATACTTTGGAATCCACAAACTCAAAAAGGTGAAAACTTAACAAAAAAATTAATTGATATTTTAGAGGATGTTACAGAGCAAGATAAAAGTGAATTAAAGGTATTACAAGAAGCTACAAAAGAGAAAGTGAAAGATCTTCCTTTGGCAAATATAAATCCTAAAAAAATAACTGGAGAGCTTAATGAGTTATTTGAATCTGAAATTTGGGGAGAACTTAGTGAGCGATGCTTAGGATGTGGTTCATGTACTTATGTATGTCCTACTTGTCATTGTTATGATATTTCTGACTTTAAAGGTGATACATCGGGAGAAAGGTTCCGTTGTTGGGATTCATGCATGTTTTCGGACTTTACTCTTATGGCACATGGAAATATCAGAAAAACTCAAAAGGAAAGATTCAGGCAGCGTTTCATGCATAAGCTTGTTTATTATCCCAATAATAATGAGGGCGTATATGGATGCGTTGGATGTGGAAGGTGCGTTGAAAAATGCCCAGTTCATTTGGATATTGTTAAAGTAATTAAAAAGTTGGGTGGTGAATAAAATGAGCTGTACTTGTAATGAACATGAACATGTAAATCCTTTAATGCCAGAAATAGCCGAGATAGTTGACATTATGGAAGATACACATGATGTAACTACTTTTAAAGTTACAAAACCTGGTGGTGGAAAACCATTTGAACATATGCCAGGTCAATGTGCGATGATTTCGGTTCCTCCATTTGGAGAAGCTATTTTCTCAATCACTTCTTCTCCAACGCAAAAGAATTATATGGAGTTTAGTGTAAAAAGATGTGGTGTGGTTACAGAATATCTACATGGTTTAGAGGTAGGAAGTGAAATTGGAATAAGAGGACCCTATGGAAATAATTTTCCTGTTGATGATGAACTAAAAGGAAAAGACCTTCTTTTCATCGGTGGTGGCATAGGCTTAGCACCTATTCGCTCTGTTATAAACTATGTAATGGATAATAGAGAGAATTATGGAAAGGTAGATATTCTATATGGATCAAGATCACCTGAAGATCTTGTCTTTCAAAAGGATATTTTTGAAAACTGGCCATCAATGCCTAATACAAAGGTTCATTTAACTGTTGATAGAGAAGCCGAAGGGTGGGAAGGACATGTAGGATTTGTTCCATCTTACGTTAAAGAAATTGAATTTAGTGCTGATAAAGTAGCCTTGTTATGTGGGCCGCCTATCATGATTAAATATACTCTTCAAACACTTATGGAAATAGGATTTAAGAAGGAGCAGGTATATACAACGTTAGAATTAAAAATGAAATGCGGCGTAGGAAAATGTGGACGTTGTAATATTGGAGATAAGTATGTGTGTAAAGATGGTCCAGTATTTAGATGCGATGAAATAGATGAACTTCCTGATGAATATTAATATTAATAAAAAAACAGTTCAAACCATCCCATTAGAGATTTGGGATAAAGGAGGCATATAAAATGTCCAACAAAGAAATGGTGGAAATATATATATTAAATAAAAAATATTCTGTACCTTCAAGTCTTACAATTATGGATTCAATGGAATATGCAGGGTACAAATTAGTAAGAGGATGTGGATGTAGGGGCGGCTTTTGCGGTGCTTGTTCCACAATATATAGAATCAAAGGCAAGAATGAATTAAAGGTATGTTTAGCATGTCAAACTAAGGTTGAAGATGGTATGTATCTTACTCAATTGCCATTTTTCCCTGGAGATAAAAGAACTTATGATATGAACGAACTAGCGCCAACAGCTGATACAATGATGAAACTTTATCCTGAAATATATAGCTGTATTGGTTGTAATTCATGTACTAAAGGGTGCCCACAAGGGCTTAATGTTATGCAGTATATTGCCAGTGCTCAAAGAGGGGATATCGAGAAATGTGCTCATGAATCTTTTGATTGTGTTATGTGCGGAATCTGTGCTTCTAGGTGCCCTGCAGGTATAACTCATTATCAAGTAGCAATGCTTGCTCGAAGACTTACAGGCAAATACATTGCCCCTGAAACAGAAGATTTGACAAAAAGGGTGAAAGAGATTCAAGAAGGCGAGTATGATAATTCAATGAAAGAATTAATGATTAAAAGTATAGATGAATTAAAGGAATTATATAACACAAGAGATATTACAAAGTAAAGAGCACCAATAAATCTCATAAAATATAGGGTTACCAGGGAGGTATTTTAATGTATACAGCAGAAATGAGGGTGCTAATAAAGAAGGTAGAGGCCACCCGTGAGCAAAGACTAGGAGTTCAGTTTCCGAGGATGAGTGCTAAGGAAAAGGAAGATATATTAAAGGAAAATTATCCGGATTATAAGGAAGATGAGTTCAAA
This sequence comes from Clostridium frigoris, assembly GCF_018861865.1. Lineage (GTDB taxonomy): Bacteria > Bacillota > Clostridia > Clostridiales > Clostridiaceae > Clostridium_AD > Clostridium_AD frigoris. Next base: position 3,216 of record NZ_JAHLDV010000017.1, on the reverse strand, counting down.
AATTTAAGTGTTGGACCGAGCAAAGGATCTAAGGTTCCATTACAACTTGCAGAACTTATTGAAGCTAAAAGTAGACTTAAAAATTTAGATATGGATTTAACTAAAGTAGATTATGATGTAGATGTTTTAATAATAGGTGGAGGAGGAGCTGGAGCCTCAGCAGCTCTGGAAGCCCACAAAACAGGAGCCAATGTATTAATTACCACAAAATTACGTTTTGGTGACGCCAATACGATGATGGCTGAAGGTGGAATACAGGCTGCAGATAAGCCAGATGATTCTCCTGCAAAACATTACATGGATGTAATGGGAGGTGGACATTTTACCAATAAAAAAGAACTTGTTAATGCTCTTGTAATGGATGCTCCAGGAGCAATAAAATGGTTGAATGAACTTGGGGTAATGTTTGATAAAGAAAAAGATGGTACAATGGTCACTACCCACGGAGGTGGAACATCAAGAAAAAGAATGCATGCTGCTGCCGACTATTCAGGAGCTGAAATCATGCGTGTCCTTAGGGATGAAGTTATTAACAAAGGTATCGAAGTGGTAGAATTCTCACCCGCTGTGGAGATAATCCTAGACAAAGATGGTAAGGCTGCTGGAGCTGTATTATTTAATATAGAAACAGAGGAATATCTAATAGCAAGAGCTAAAACTGTTATTATAACAACAGGAGGTGCAGGACGACTTCATTATCAAGGTTTTCCTACAACAAATCATTATGGTGCTACAGCGGACGGGCTAATCCTAGGATATAGAGCAGGAGCTGAACTCATTTTCGCAGATGCTGTGCAGTATCACCCTACAGGAGTAGCATATCCTCCACAAATTTTTGGAGCACTTGTTACGGAGAAGGTTCGTAGTTTAGGGGCGACACCTCTAAATATTGATGGTGAGCAATTTACTTATCATCTTGAAACCAGGGATGTAGAAACATCTGCATTAATTAGAGAATGTCATATAAGAAATAAGGGTATTGATACAGCTGCAGGGGAAAAAGGCATATGGTTAGATACTCCTTTAATAGAATTAATTAATGGTGAAGGAACAATTGAAAAGAGACTTCCAGCAATGCTCAGAATGTACCAAAAATTTGGTATTGATATGAGGATAGATCCAATTCTCGTATATCCAACACTACATTATCAAAATGGAGGGCTTTTAATTGGTGAAAATGGTCAAACTAAGGTAGAAAACCTTTATGTGGCAGGAGAAGCTTCAGGGGGAATCCACGGTAGTAACAGGTTAATGGGTAATTCACTATTAGATATTATTGTTTTTGGACGTAGAGCTGGAGCACATGCAGGTGAAAATTGCAAAAAAGTTAATGTGAAAGAACTTAGCCTTGACCATGTTAAAAAATACCACAAGAGCCTTGAGGAAAACGGCATAGTCACAGACAAAATTTCTCCTATGTTGTTACCACATTATACTCATGGAAGAGAAAATAATAAATAATACTATATAGGCAGAGTTTTACTAAGCCTTGGATTATTTGTTTTTATAAAACTAAATGTAATATAGCTTGAAAGGCGATGATATAAAGGAAATAGATTATTGCGTTGAAAATAAAAAAAATGAAAGGAGTTGTTGGTTCATGCGTAAAGTGGATGTAAAAGAAATTGAAAATGCTTTAAAAGACATGAGTATTAAGACTAATTTTTATGTGGGAGAAGACGTATTAGGTGCTTTTCATAAAGCCGAAAAGGAAGAAACATCTCCTGTAGGAAGAGATATAATAAGTAATTTGCTTAAAAATGCTGAAATTGCAAAAAACGACCAAGTTCCAATTTGTCAGGATACAGGTATGGCTGTAGTATTTGTAGAAGTAGGTCAAGAGGTTGAGTTAATAGGTGGAAATATTACAGATGCTATTAATGAAGGAGTACGACGTGGATATAAAGAAGGATATTTAAGAAAATCCGTTGTAGAAGATCCTTTAAAAAGAAAAAACACAGGAGATAATACTCCTGCTGTAATCTATTATGATATTGTGCAAGGTGATAAAGTCAAAGTAACATTAGCTCCAAAAGGTTTTGGTAGTGAGAATATGAGTAGATTAAAAATGCTTAAACCATCAGATGGTTTAGCTGGTGTACTTGATTTTGTTGTAGAAGCGGTTTCACTTGCAGGTCCCAATCCATGTCCACCTATTGTTGTAGGTGTTGGAATTGGAGGCACATCAGATAAAGCAATGTATCTTGCTAAGAAAGCTTTAACGAGAGATATTGGTAGTCATAATGAAGCAGAGCATTTAAAAGAAATTGAGTTAACTTTACTAGAGAAAATTAACGCACTAGGAATAGGACCTCAAGGACTAGGTGGAAATACTACAGCCCTTGCCGTTAATGTGGAAGCTTTTGCAACACATATTGCTGGATTACCAGTGGCAGTAAATATTAACTGTCATGTTGCAAGACATGCAATAACAATAATATAGGGAGGGGTAAAAATGGAAATTAAGCATATAACTACTCCATTAACACAGGAGAAGTTAAAAAATTTAAAATCAGGTGATAGTGTCTTAATATCAGGAACTATGTATACAGGAAGAGATGCAGCTCATCAGAGGTTGGTAGATGCAATTAACAATGGCGATAAATTACCTTTTGATCCAAAAGATGCCATTATATATTATGTAGGACCTGCTCCAACTAAACCTGGAAATGTAATAGGATCTGCTGGTCCAACTACTAGTTATAGAATGGATGATTTGACTGTTCCACTTCTTGAATTAGGTCTTACTGGAATGATTGGAAAAGGGCTTAGAAGCAAAACTGTAGTAGATTCAATGAAGAAAAATGGTGCTATTTATTTTGCTGCAATAGGAGGAGCTGGAGCTCTTATTTCTAAATCAATAAAAGAATGCGAAATTATTGCTTTTGAAGATTTAGGCCCTGAAGCCGTTAGAAAACTTACTGTAATAGATTTTCCGGCCGTTGTTGTAATAGATAGTGAAGGTAATAATCTTTATGAGACGGAAAGAAAAAAATATCAAAAATAGAATAGTAAGATAACATAAAGATTATGGACATATTATCTAAGAAGCTTTTAATGCGTTAGTAGAAAGAGCTACAGGGGTAGTAAGAACACACTAAAATTGAGTAGTCACGGAAACTAATATGTAAAACTTGAATTTGTATGAAGTAATATCGAACTATAATTTTTGTGTTAAGAGAGCAGTTAGTAATAAAAATAGGCATAGCAAACAAG
>NZ_JAHLDV010000016.1 GCF_018861865.1 Clostridium frigoris | reverse complement strand
TATGAATAAATAATTTTTAGTTTTGCCAGGAGCCGTATGCGAGGTCCGCACGTACGGTTCTGTGAGAGGAAAGAAGTCGGAAATTTATTACCGACTTTTACCTACTCGATTATTTTATATTACTACAATAATGATGAAATTAAATTTTGAGTAGAAACCATAGGACTAAGTTTTAGTAATTCATAATTAATTATATTTATAGGAGATGTTTATATTGGAAGATAATAAGAAAGTAATATTTAGTGGAATTCAACCTTCTGGAGACTTAACACTTGGAAATTATTTAGGAGCAATAAAAAACTGGGTTAAATTGCAAGATGAATATGAATGCTATTTTTGTGTGGTAGATTTACATGCAATAACAGTAAAGCAAGAACCAAAAGATTTGAGAAGAAGAACTTTAGAATTATTAGCTATTTACTTAGCGGCAGGTATTGACCCTGAAAAAAATACTATGTTTATTCAATCACATGTTTCAGCTCATAGTGAAGCAGCTTGGCTTTTAACTTGTTCTACTTACATGGGAGAATTAAGTAGAATGACTCAATATAAAGTTAAATCACAAAATAGTGGGGGAAGCATAGGAGCAGGGTTACTTATTTATCCTGTGCTAATGGCAGCTGATATTTTATTATATCAAACCAATTTAGTGCCTGTAGGAAAAGATCAACTTCAACATCTTGAAATTGCTAGGGACATAGCTGAGAGGTTCAATAAAACATATAGTGATACATTTGTAATACCTGAAGCATATGTAGGTAAATTAGGAGCTAAGGTAATGGACTTACAAGAACCATCTAAAAAGATGTCTAAATCAGGAGAAAATGTTAATGGATTTATTTTAATAATGGATCCACCAGATGTTATAAGAAAAAAAGTAAATAGAGCAGTTACGGATAGTCTAGGGGTGGTTAAGTTTAACGATGAGCAACTAGGTGTTAGGAACTTAATGACAATATTAATGACTATAACTGGTATGTCTATTGAAAATATAGAAGCAAAATATGAAGGACAAGGTTATGCTCAGTTTAAAAAAGATGTAGCAGAAGCAGTAGTTTCAGAACTTGAGCCTATACAGATTAAAATTAAGGAATACATAGGTAAAAAATCATATCTAGAAGAGATTTATAAAAAAGGTGCAGAAAAGGCTAACTATGTTGCAAATAAAACATTAAGAAAAATGCAAAAGAAAATAGGATTTATACCTAGATAATGGAGTGTAAAATTCCTGCGTGTCTTGCATGCGAGTTCGGAACGTGAAATTTCATTAAGAAATTCTAATCTTTTGCAAATATAAAATTCTCTATCGCTCACACTGGTTGTCCTGTGGGTTCGCTAGCCTGGACCTCTGGGTAGTTCTCTGGGGCACATAACAATTATTAATTGTTATGCAACCTGTCAGGCTTACGAGGATTTTATATCGGCAAAAGAAGAATTCTTAAATGTAATTTCAATAGTTTCTACGCCCCTTTTGCAAGTCGCTCAGGAAATAGCTTATACAATTATATAAAGTATATAAAAACCGACTTATATTTAAGAAGAGCCGGTTTTTTATATTTTATTACTCTCTTAATTGTTTCACTCATTAGGGCTTTACCACTTCTCTTTTTTTATCGCAGTGAACTCCTATAGAACCGATAACCTTTTAATTTTCCATAAAATAGAGAAAAATACAATGATGTGAGATTAAAATTTCTTTAGTTTAGGGTATCTTTTTATCTTTTAATCTCGATAACTATAGTGTGATTTATTTTTTAGATTTCAGTTGAAGGGGGGAAATATAAAATGATTATTGGAAATATTAAGAATCCATATATAAACAATAGTATCAACCAACAACTTCAAAAGGCATTGAATAACAAAAATAGTATTACTAATAGCAAAAAAACAAGTTCTGATGAGCTTATGAAACAGAAAATAAGAAATATGAATGATCAATTAACACTTAGCCAAAATTCAGAGCAACAAATTGAAAGTGGAATGTCAATTTTAGAAAAAAAAGAGCTAGGATTAGACGATATAAAGGATATAGGCAAGCAACTCAAAGAATTATCAAAGCAATATACAAATTCTGATTTGAGTGAAGACGATAAGTTGAAAATTGAAAAGCAAGAAGGCAAGTTATTAAATAATTTAGAAGGTCTTATGAATCAAAATGTGGAAAATGATATAGTAGGGGATAAGACAATTCAGCTAAATGGAGATGATGGTAAATCAAGTGTTATATTGTCTAAGGGATTTAATATAATACTTGATTTTGGAAAGTTAGACGACACTAAGACAAGTAATATAGTTGCAATAGATAAGGATAAACATTTTTCAAACAATATTAGTGTAGATACTTTACTTGAAAATCCTTCGATAATTGAAGAGAGAATATTAAATCCAGTGCAAGATGCTATAGAAAAAGTATATGACGCAAAGTCAATTATATATGGTGATTTTATGAAAGAGTATACTTTAGCAACAAGTTCAATAGATGAATTGTATAAAATGGGTGGAATAAGTGCATATACAAAAGATTCGAAAATGCTACAACAGAAATCATTGTATATTACGATGTCTGAATTATATTCTCATCCTCTAAACAAATAAAAATTCAAATTTACTAGATAGATACAACAAACTTATACAGAATAAATTCCACTTAAAAGGATTTTATTCTGTTACCATTTATAAGTACAACCTTAGTTGACAGATATGTGTATAAAAGCTAAAATTGATAGGTAGAGATTTGATAGGTGAAATTTTAGAATCACTAGGAGTTAAGTGAGTGATTGTAGGAATATATATATGTATTTACATAATTTAAAACATAAAAAAAGGAGAGCGATACCTTGGAGGATTACATAAAACAGATTAAAAAGAGAAGAACGTTTGCTATAATTTCGCATCCAGATGCTGGTAAAACTACATTGACGGAAAAGTTATTATTATATGGTGGCGCTATAAGACTTGCAGGTTCAGTTAAGGCTAGAAAGGCCTCTAAACATGCAGTTTCTGATTGGATGGAAATAGAAAAACAAAGAGGTATTTCTGTTACGTCCTCAGTTATGCAATTTAATTATAAAGATTTTTGTATAAATATACTTGATACCCCAGGGCATCAAGATTTTAGTGAAGATACTTATAGAACGCTTATGGCAGCAGATAGTGCAGTAATGATTATAGATGGTGCAAAAGGAGTAGAAGCACAAACAAAAAAACTATTCCATGTATGTAGCATAAGAGAGATACCCATCTTTACTTTTATTAATAAGATGGATAGAGAAACTAGAGATATATTTGAGCTTATGGAAGAAATAGAGAATGAATTTGGAATCAGATCTTATCCAATGAATTGGCCTATAGGTTGTGGGGTAGATTTTAAAGGTGTTTATGATAGGCGTACAAAAGAAATTATTGTTTTTGATGATGGAAAGCATGGTCAAATAGAAGTTAAAGAGACAAAAATTAGTATTGACGATGAAAAGGCAATTGAACTTATTGGCGATGATCTATATAAGAAGCTTATGGAAGATATGGAACTTTTAGATGTAGCGGGTGATGACTTTGATTTAGAGAAAGTAGCTAATGGAGAACTTACTCCAGTATTTTTTGGTAGTGCATCAACTAATTTTGGAGTTGAACCATTTTTAAATAGCTTCTTAGAATTAACTTCACCTCCATTACCAAGAAACTCAAGCATAGGAAAGATTGATGTTTATAGCAAAGATTTTTCGGCATTTGTTTTTAAAATTCAAGCTAATATGAATAAGGCTCATAGGGATAGAATTGCTTTTATGAGGATTTGTTCTGGAGAGTTTGAAAAAGGCATGGATGTTTATCATATGCAAGGTGGTAATAAAATAAAACTTGCACAACCTCAACAATTTTTAGCACAAGAGAGAGAAATAGTAGATACAGCTTATGCAGGAGATATTATTGGGGTTTTTGATCCGGGTATATTCAGTATAGGAGACACCATATGTTCGTCCTCAAATAAATTTGAGTTTGAAGGAATACCAACTTTTGCGCCAGAACATTTTGCAAGGGTGAGAACTGTTGATACTATGAAAAGAAAGCAATTTATAAAGGGAGTAACTCAAATAGCTCAAGAGGGCGCAATTCAAGTGTTTAAGGAACTGCATATAGGAATTGAACAAATTGTAGTTGGTGTTGTAGGAGTGCTTCAGTTTGAGGTGCTAGAATTTAGACTTAAAAATGAATATAATGTAGATATTAAAATTGATAGGTTAGCATTTAAAAATATAAGATGGATTGAAAAGAGTACAATAGATAAAGAAAAACTTAACCTAACTAGTGATGCTAGATTAGTAAAAGATTTTAAAGATAGAGATCTATTATTATTCCAAAATGATTGGGGTATTAGTTGGGCATTAGAGCATAATAAAGGCTTAATCTTATCGGATGTTAGTAAAAATAATGATTAGGTAGATACCAAGTTATTTTAGAAAACTTATTAAAAATAAATAAAATGAAAAGTCTCTTGAAAATATTTCAAGAGACTTTTCTGTATTTAATCTTATAAATTTTTTCTTTTACTAAATAGAATATCAATTATAAATACAATTGCAGCAACTATTAGTAATATATTAATTAAGCTTCCACCTTTGCTAAAAAGAACTCCCATTAACCAAACTAAAACCACAAATCCACCGAGCCATCGTAAAAAAGTCATATAGATACCTCCATTTATCAAAATACTAAATAATATATAGTATTTAGTATTTTAGCGATGTATATTCAAAATATATAAATTATTATACTTATAAAGTGTATGGATACATTTGAAAAATAATAAATATTGTATATAATGTTATTAGAGAGAATTTTAAGAATATATTTAAGAGATTTTAGGGGGAGAATGATGGAAAGTAGTAATACATCGATTAAAACAATTGATATAGTACAAATTAGCTTAATGGCGGCTATTACTTTTTTAGCTACGTCAGTAATACATGTACCAACTTTTATGGGAGTACTTCATTTAGGGGATAGTATGGTGTTTTTATCAGCTATATTATTTGGAAGAAAAAAGTCAGCAATAGCTTCCGCTATTGGTATGTGTTTATTTGATTTAATAAGTGGGTATACCATGTGGGCACCATTTACTTTTGTTATTAAAGGGTTAATGGGCTATATTGCTGGAACTATTGCTTATAGAAAAGATTATAATGGAAATAATACTTTAAATAATATTTTAGCTTTTGTTGTAGGGGGAATATGGATGATCGTAGCCTATTACATAGGTGGAACTATTATATTAACATTTATTTCCAAAGACTTCGCAATTAAACAAGCATTAATTATTTCATTAAAGGATATACCAACTAATATTTTTCAAGTGGTTGCAGGTATTGCCTTAGCACTACCATTGATAGCAGCTTTAAAAACAAAACTAAATAGATAATATAATTAGTGAGGGAGCATTATGTTAAAATTGCATCGACCCTTGGGATGATTTAACATAATGTTCTTTTTTATTTTTTAATAACCAAGTAATGTCTACCTTTTTTCTTATTATTAAGCAAAAACAAACTAAAAATTATTGTTGGTATTAATATGAAACTTATCACTGAAAAATATACATAAAGGTTTAGAAATTTATATAACAATAGTACCTTGGCAGAAATGAAATAGGAAATTATGAACACAAATAAAGTAATAATATATATTGTATATTTATTAAAAAAGGAAAGATTTTTCAATAAAATAAGGATAGCGTTTAGTATTAATACATATTTTATAAACCACCCACCTACCATTTGTAGCATTACAAAAAACTCTCCAACCTCTAAAAAATCAAAATAACTAACCAACTGAGTTTGTATTAGTTTGGGATAGTTAATGGTTAAGGCTCTAGTTACGTCAAAGGTACTTAAAAGGCCAATACTTGCAAAAATCTCCATTTGTATTACAATTAATATTGCAATAACACAATGTTTTATTATTTTTGACTTATTAGTTACTCTTGATAGAAATGGTATGCAAGCAGCTATACTGCCATAACATCCAAGGGCTTTTATTATTGATAAAATGAAAGAAGTTGTTATGCCGTTCGCCATTATAGGAAGCAGGTATTTAAGTTTTTTGTATTTAGATGTAAGGATTGCTAGGTTTACACCGGCTACCATTATGAGAGATATAGCGATAATAGTAACTATGAGTATTGCCCTGGTACCCTTCTTTGTTATATAAATGGCTGGGATTACTATAAACAACAGAAAAAACCAAGTGGGTGTATCGGAAAGCATATTTACATGTAAGGCATTTGCTTCTACTGAAGAGCTTTCTATTAAGCTTAAAATTAAAGTGATAATAAATAAAATCAAAAAAATAGTTCCCATAGTTTTACCTAATGCTTTGTGGTATATTTCGTCCATATTATAGCATTTTGTTTTTTTACATACGGAAAGTATAAATAAAAAATAAAAAAATATAATAATAGAGGCAATAATAACGGAAATCCACGAATCTCTACCTCCATTTACAATGAATACATTAGGGTAAGTTTTCATAGCTACAATTGAGGTTCCCCAAATTATGAACATTAAATGTTTTGTATTTAGCTTATCCATTTGTATTACATCTCCTCTTTATTTTAAGTTTACAATGAGTATTAATAAAATTCTAATATAGTAGTATTATTTCCCAATTTTTAAATATTAAACTTTAAATCAAAATTTTTTAGAATAATAAATTTAAAAATTACAGATAATAAATTAGGTGATTAAAATGAGGAAAATAGATATAAACTATATTAAGGAAAAATTAAAAAATAGTTATGATGTAAAATATAGAGAGATACAGTGTGATGTAGGAACAATAACGGGCATATTTATTGATGATTTATGTGATTCTAAATTTATTAGTGAGTATATATTTAACCCACTAATAAGAGATAAGATAACAACTGCAGATTTAGAATATATAAAAAAAGAGGTATTACCAGCTAATAGTATTGGAGATATTAATAGTAATGAGGAGGCTATAGTACATATTTTATCTGGAGACTTGGTGCTTATATTTTCTTTCGTAGATAAATCAATATTTTGTGAAGCGAAGGGTTATGTAAGGCGGAGTGTTGGAATACCAGTTACAGAAAATGTAATCAAAGGACCGAGAGAAGGATTTACAGAGGCCTTTATAGATAATGTATCACTAATTAGGCGAAAAATAAAAAATCCTGATTTGAAGTTTGAACCCTTATTTTTAGGAAACAAATCTAATACAGTAGTTGTAATCTCTTACATAGAAGGTGTTGCACCGACGAAACTCGTGGATTACATAAGGAAAAAGGTAACTAACATAAAATTAGAATTTATATTAGACACAAACTATATTGAAGAAGAATTAAAAAACAAGAACACGGCGTTTGATACAATAGGAACTACCGAAAAGCCGGATGTTGTGGCATCAAAGCTTCTAGAAGGAAAAATAGCAATAATAGTCGACGGAACTCCTTTTGTAATTACCGCACCATATTTTTTCATAGATAATTTCCAATCACCGGATGATTATTATTCTAATAAGTATTTTGCTAATGCATCAAGACTTATGAGGGTAGTTGGGTTCTTCTCAGCTAGTTTATTGTCAGGGCTATATTTGGCTATTGCGACTTTTCATTTTTCGATTATTCCATCCGTACTTGCTATAAAGTTTACAATGTCTAGAGCGGATGTACCTCTTCCTACGGTAATAGAGTTATTATTAATGACTTTTTTCTTTCAATTACTTAGGGAAGCAGGAATAAGATTGCCACAGTCAATAGGGCAGGCAATGAGCATTGTCGGAGCTTTAATTTTGGGAGACGCTGTAGTTGGAGTAGGTTTAGCTTCCCAAAGTACTGTAGTAATCGTGGCGCTTTCGTCCATTTCTTCTTTTTTAGTGCCTAAGCTTTATGGACCATTATCCATATGGAATGTAATAATTATTATTTTTTCTTCAGTTCTGGGGCTTCCAGGATTCTACATTGCTTTCTTTATTTTTATAGCACATATGGCAGGACTTGAAAGTTGTGGATATCCATATTTATTTCCTATGGGTACGCTAGAAAGCTTTAAATTTAAGGATGTGTTATATAGAAAAGATCTTAGCAAGATATCTAATAGTATTTTTGATAAGGATGATTATAATGAATAAGTATAAAAAAACACTAGTTATAGTATGTTTAATAATAAGTTGTTTTAATATGTCAGCATGTTTTAGTTATAGGGACATTAATAGACTTTTATTTGTTACTTGTATAATAATAGATGTAGATAGTGATGGTAATCCTATAATATATGCAGAAGCATATAAGGGTATAAGAGGAGGAACGCCTGGAGGGTTGGATGAGAGGATTTTATTCGAGGGAAAAGGGAAAACAATGTTTGAAGCTGTTAGAAATATGAATGCTACTTCTAGTTATAAATTGAATTTTACGCAAAATAAGGCTATAATATTCACTCAAAAGGCTGCAGAAGATGGTCTTGAAAATTATGTGGATTTTTTAGATCGTGATCAAGAATTGCTTATAAGACCTTACATTGCAATATATCTAGGAGATCCAGAGAAACTTATAAAGTTAAAAATTGCTCAAGAAAAGTACATTGGCTTTTTTCTCATGCATCTTGAAGAAAATGTTGGTTCGTCTTCAAGAGCTTTAAAATTAAGTCTTAATGATTTCTACAATCAAAGGAATATGGGAGACAAAGCTAATGTGGTACCTATAATAGATATCCCAAAGGATAGTGCAGAGCCAAGGCTCGAAATAAATGGTGGAGCGGTGATAAAAGACGATAAAATGGTTAGCATTATAAAAACAAATGAAGGTCAGGGATTCAACTTTTTAATGAATGCTGTAGCAAGTGGTAGTTTAGAAATAACTAACCCCTGTGATATTAATAAATTTATAACATTAGAAATTTTAAAAAGTAAAACTAAGACAGAGATAAATTACGATGGTAATGTTATTCACCTAAAAAAGAAAATTAATGTTAATGTAGATTTTGCAGAAGCCCAAAAAAGTATTATTTTTACAAAAGAAAATTCAACTAAAATTCAGGAGCAATCAGAGAAAAATATTGTAGAATCTTGTAATGAGCTATTTTCAAAGTACAAGACTATTGGGATTGATATCTTTGATATAACTGAACAATTTCACAATAAATATCCCAAAATTAAAATACCAAATAATATTATTAAAAAAACTGAGTTGAAAGTTGAAGCAGAAGTGAAAATAATGAATACGGGTGAGAAAAAGAACTTTCAATAATTTATTTTGCCTTATTAAGGCGATGGTATTCCATCGTCTTTTGTTGTAAACTATAAATATAATAATTTGAAACATTTTATAAGTATAAACATAGTATATTATTACAGCGTATTTGGGGTGAAATATATGGATTTAAAAAGAATTAGCATGTTGTTAAAAAGAGATGAGGGCACAAAACTAGATTATAAGCAAAAAATTGATATATTACTAGAAAGTGGGAAAAAAGAATTAGCTAAAGATGTATCTGCTATAGCAAATTCTCGTGGAGGACGTGGATATATAATAATTGGAGTAGAAGATAAAACAAAAAGAATTATAGGTATCGATGCCAATGAATTTAAAGAAGAACAAATTCAGCAAATAATTAGTTCAAGATGTGAACCGCCTATCCCAATATCCATAGATTTTATAGTATATCAAAGTAAAAACGTGGCAATTATAACTATATATGATGGTGGTCAGAAGCCCTATCAATTGAGGGAAAATGGCGCATTTTACATAAGACGAGGGTCAACAACAGATACAATGAGGAAAGAAGAATTAATTTCTAGCTTACAAGAAAATTTTAATCTTAATATTGAGACTATGCCTATTATGAACAGTGATATTAATAGTTTAAATTTTGATATTATTAATAAATATTTTGAAAATAAACGTATCTTAGTAAATAACGATAATAGGTTAGAATTTATGGACAATGCAGGAATAACGTTTATAGAAAGAGATTATAATAAAAGGGTAGTTACCCTTGGTGGATTATTGGTATTTTCCTCAATGAATAGTATTTACTTACCTCATAATATGATAAGGATAGTAAATAAGGTAAATGATAAATTCGATGAGGTTATACTTGTGCAAGGAAATTTATTAGATATGTTAGATAGAGTAGAAGATTTTTTAAAAAAGATATTTCCATCAAATTATCCTATAATTGCAGTTCATGAAGCTGTAAAGAATGCAATACTTTATAGAGATTATACTATATTTTATAAGGAGATTGAAATATTCGTAAATTATAATAGTGTAAGTGTAGTTAGTCCTGGAAATCTATTGCTTTCAACTGAAGTTAATACTCATAATTATTTAAAAAGAAACATGTGGATATATGACAAGCTGATAGCTTTAGATGATAAAAAAAGATTTATAAAATCAGGGAAAGGATTTGCGCGAATGAAAAAGGATTTTATTAAATTTGGTAAAGTAATATTTGTAAATTCAAAAGATGATAATACATTTAAGGCTATTTTTCCAGGAGTTAAACATTTTATTTGAGTTTATATTTAATATTGTCTTTATACATTAAAGATTATTTAATGTACAGGGAGAAAATAGTTGAAAATAATCGTAATAAATGGTTAAATAGATATAAGTAAAAAAAATTATAAAAAAAGGCTATGAAAGAAAAAAGTAACTATAGGAATTATTAAGAGAGCTAGTGGTAGGTGTAAACTAGTTAAGGAATATGGTGAATTACATTCTGGAGCTTTAAGCTGAAGCAGCATCAAGATGATGGATAACAGAATCGAAGATGATGAGTAAGCTGAGACGGGTTGACCTTACGTTATAAGGGAAAAGCGGATTGTTTAATCAATTTGGGTGGTACCACGGAAATATTTCGTCCCTTTCATGGGGGGGCGTTTTTTTTATTTCAAAAAATAAATGAAAATTAAAATAAGGAGGATTAAAATATGGTAAATGTATATGATACACTTGTAGAGAGAGGGTATATAAAACAACTTACTCACGAGGATGAAATTAAAAAAATATTAGGAGAAGAGAAGGTAACTTTTTATATAGGGTTTGATCCAACAGCGGATAGTCTACATATTGGTCATTTTATTGCTATGATGTTTATGGCGCATATGCAAAGGGCAGGGCATAGACCTATAGCATTAGTTGGTGGAGGAACTGCTATGATAGGTGATCCATCGGGTAAAACAGATATGAGGAAAATGTTATCAAAGGAAGAGATTAATCATAATATAGCATGCATAAAATCACAATTATCGAGGCTTATAGATTTTAAGGATGATAAAGCAATACTAGAAAACAACGCAAACTGGTTACTAGACTTAAACTATGTGGATTTTATAAGGGATATAGGAGCACATTTTTCAGTGAATAGGATGCTCACTGCTGAGTGTTTTAAACAGAGATTAGAAAAGGGATTATCCTTCCTTGAGTTTAATTATATGCTTATGCAAGGATATGATTTTTTAGTGTTAAATCAGAAATACGGATGTACTATGCAATTAGGTGGAGATGATCAATGGTCAAATATTATTGCTGGTATGGAGCTTATAAGAAAAAAAGAGAGTAAGGCTTCTTATGGAATGACCTGTGCATTATTAACAAATAGTGAAGGCAAAAAAATGGGAAAAACAGAAAATGGAGCTCTATGGCTTGATGCAAATAAAACATCGCCATATGATTTTTACCAATATTGGAGAAATATAGAAGACTCTGTTGTGGAAAAATGTCTAGCCTTACTTACTTTTGTATCAATGGACGAAATCAGAAGGCTCTGCGCTTTAAAAGGTGAAGAAATTAATGAAGCTAAAAAAGTTTTAGCTTTTGAGGTTACAAAACTTATTCATGGAGAGGAAGAAGCTATAAAGGCTCAAAGCGCAGCACAAGCATTGTTTGGTGCTGGAGTTGATATGAGTAACGTGCCTATGGTATCTATTCCAAGTGACATGATAGGCGCAGGATTAATGGACATATTGGTCTACACTAAAGTATTGCCTTCAAAAGCAGAAGCTAGACGGCTAATTGAGCAAGGAGGTTTAACTATTAACGATAAGAAGATTGAAGATAAAAATGCAACTTTAATAGATACTGATTTTAAAGAAGGTAAAGTACTTATTAAAAAAGGTAAGAAAAAATATTATTCTTTGATTATTGAATAAAACAGGTTAAAGAAACAAAGTTAAAATTTATATTTTAGCTTTGTTTTTAATTTTAACAACATTTTAGAAGGAAAGTTTCTTACTTCTATAAGTGGGAATATAAATCTCATTCTGAAGTTGTTAATACTCAGCGACCAAGGAGATGATTTAAGGGAGCAGTTAATAATTTATAGAAAATTATTCGTATACTCTTTAAAAAAATGGATTATACACGATAATATAATATTGATGATTTTTAAAATATTTTTATCTTAAAAAAATGGGAGGTGGCTTATGGCGATAATTAGCAATAACCCAATTGCACAGAATCCTTTAGCTAAAAAAGCTTTTAGTAAAATATCATTCGAAGCTGGAGAAAAATTCAATGCAAGAATAGTAAGTATAGATCAGCAAAAGGGAGAAGTTAATTTAAAATTATTAGATGGATGGCAATTTGCGGCTAAGCTAGATAAGCCACTAGAACAAGGGACTAGCGGTAGTGTGTTGAATTTCGAAGTAGAGGGATTTGAAGAGGGAAAGCTTAAAATAAAATTAGTATATGATAATAATAAAAGTGCTGAAAATGATATTTTAAAAGACAATAATAGTGGGAAATCATTAAGTACTGATAAATCAGATGCTTTGCTTTTTGAAAAAATGATAAAACACGATATGCCTCTAACTAAGGAGAACATAATTGACATAAAAAACTTAGTTGATTTTAAAGGAAAAATATCGTTGAATGGGGAAAAAGAAGACGTCTTTATAACTAAATATATTGAAAGTAGAGATATTGATCCTGGGAGTACTAAAGCAATTGAAATAACAAAGGTTTTGAAAAACTTTTTTGCTGTTTTAAAAAATTTAGATGTTGATGAGATATTATTGTTTAAAGAAAACAATATTGGACTTACTAAAGAAAATCTTGAAAGTTTTATAAAGTTATTTAAGGGCGACTCGGCTATATATAACGATTTAAAAGAAATTAGCAACTATTTATTAAACAGTGAAGAAAATATAGATACAAAAGCTATTAGTAAATCTTCATCAACAAGTCAAAATCAGAATAGTAGTATTATAATGGGCAAAAATAATGAAATAACTAGTTCTGATAAATTACTTGTAGATAGTAAGATTAATAATAAAAATTTTAAAGAAGTAATTAATATAATAAATAAAGAACTTAAAAATTTAGGTATAAATCATATGGTTTTAAATTCTACTGCTAAGAAGTTGGAACAAGTTGAAAATATAGAATCAGATAAAAATTTGGAACCAAGCAAAAATTTAAAATTGCAAAATAAAAGTTTTGATAAAGGTGAAATTAAAACTTTAGTAAATAAAATTCTAAAAATGGAAAATATAAAAATAAGCTCAGATAGTAGTGCTAAACTTATAGGTAATTTAGAGGGTGAATTGGACACAAAAGAAATGTTTGTAAATATTAAGCTTGATAATAATTTCAAAGAAGTGGTTAATATAATAAATAAAGAACTTAAAAATTTAGGTATAAATCATATGGTTTTAAGTTCTACTATTAATAAGTTGGAACAAGTTGAAAATATAGAATCAGTTAAAAATTTGGAACCAAATAAAAATTTAAAATTGCAAAATAAAAGTTTTGATAAAAGTGAAATTAAAACTTTGGTGGATAAAATTCTAAAAATGGAAAATATAAAAATAAGCTCAAATAATAGTACTAAACTTATTGACAATATACAGGGAAAATTAAACACAGAAGAAGTTGAGCCTAATAGTAAAAATTTAGATAATGCAAAGCAAAATAAAAACATTCCTTCAAACAAGTTGGATGAAGCTAATGTTAGTGAGGGTAAAACAGATAATAAAAGTTCAACCAATACTAAAATTAATGGATATGGTAAAAACAATTCGCTTAATGAAATTATAAATATGATAAAAAAAGAACTGAATTTTTCAGAGATAGATAAAAAAGTTATAGATAACGTAGAAAAAGAGATAGCAAAAACAACTACAGATATTCTTATTAAGGATCAAATTAAATTAAAGACAGGTGAAATTAAAGATATTGTTAAAGATATCATTCAAAATAAACTTAATCTTAAACCAGAAACTTATGAGAAGGTTGTGGATATGTTTAGTCAAAAGCTTAATGATATAAAATTGTTTAATTCTATTTCTCAAGAGTATTATTATTTGGATTTACCTATAAATGTTAAAAATGATGAATATAAACTTAAATTAATTATTCAAGATGATAGAAAAAAAGGTAAAAAAATTGATAGCACAAATGTAAAGATTGCTACCAGTATAAAAACAATAAATATGGGGACAGTTGATGCATATATTAAAATTAATAATAGTAGTATGAACATTGATATTAATTGCAATAAATTGTTTGTTGAAGTTTTGAATATTAGCAAGGAAAAGTTAGTTAAGGATTTATCTAGTCTAAGTTATAGAGTTAGTATTAATGTAAATAATAAGGTTAACGAGTTCACGTTAGTAGATTGTGGAGAGTTTTTTAATGATAGAAGTTTTAATGCTATCAATATAAAGGTATAATATAATTAAGGTGTTTAAAAATGATTTGCATTACGGGGTGTGGTAAAATGAAAAAGATAAAAAAAGCTACCGCAATAAAATATGAAAATGGATATGATGCACCTATAGTAACGGCAACGGGAATAGGTTATATTGCAGATGAAATTCTTAGGACAGCAGAGGAGAGTAAGGTGGCTATAGTACAAAATGAGGAATTAGCTAATTTGCTTTCAAATGTTGATATAGGATCGGAAATACCCGTAGAATTATATGACGCAATAGCAAAGGTCATTGCTTATGTTATGGATATAGATGCATTAATGAAAAAGAATTAGATCCTTTTCATAAAGGAATATAGTGTAGTTGGTTAGGAGGTATATTATGGCATTATGGGCAATATCAGATCTTCATTTAGCTATCAATTCAGATAAACCTATGGATATATTTGGAGAAAAATGGAGTAACCATCATGTAAAAATAAAAAAAAATTGGATTAGCAAAATTTCTGAAGAAGATACGATACTAATTGCAGGAGATATTTCATGGTCTATGCATATGGCTGAGGGCATGGATGATTTAGAATGGATTCATAATCTTCCAGGAAGAAAAATACTTATTAAAGGTAATCATGATTATTGGTGGAGTAGTATAACGAAGCTTAATGCTCTTTATTCGGATATGAATTTTATTCAAAATAACTTTTTTAATTATAAGGATGTTGCTATATGCGGAACGCGGGGATGGAATTGCCCTGGGTCAACAAAATTTTCAATTCACGATGAAAAAATATATAGTAGAGAATTAATAAGACTTAGAATTTCATTAGATGCAGCGGTTAAAAGTGGATATAAAAAATTTATTGTAATGCTTCACTATCCACCTACTAATGATAAGTTTGAGGAAACTGAACTTATAAGTATAGTAAAAGAATATAATGTTTCAAAAGTAATTTATGGTCACTTACATGGGCCATCTTTGAATAAGCTATATGAAGGAAATATAGAGGGTGTCGATTATATAGTAACATCTTGTGATTATTTAGATTTTGATCCTTTAAAAGTATTAGAATAAAATATAAGTTGATACAATGTGGATAATTAAGAGCAATAAATTTGTTTATGTGGATAACTAATTGAATAATCAGAAGCACATAGAGATAAATAACAAGTCAAAGAGGCGCGTTTTAAAAATGCGAGTATACTGACTTCTAGTTTATTTTTATGTGCTTTATTATTAATATTATTTAAATAGTTTAGAAAAAAAACTAGATTTCTTGGTGCTTTCTAATGGTTCAAAGTTTTCTGTAGAAGATTTGTTTAAATTATCAGTATCAGCGAGTAACGCAGCCGCTTCTTCTTTGATTAAGTCCTTCATGTCTCTTGCAAGTTCTTTTAAATTTTGCTTAACATTAGGTGTTGTTATAACATTACTAAACCAGACTAAAGAATCTTCTGTATGTCCTAATCGTCTATTTAATTCTCCAATAAGATACATAGCACTGTATTTATCCATGCCATATATGGGGAATGCTTCGGCGTAGTAAGCATCACTAAGACCTTCTAGAGCTTGATTTAAAAACACTAACTCAATTTCTTTAGAGGCATCAGTATCTATTAGTCGGTACATCCAGGCAAGTTTAATGCAGTTTATTGCTTTCTTACTAGATTTTGCATTTGTTACAACATAATTAAGAAGAGATAACTTATATCTTTCAATAGCAACATGAACATCGTAAACTTCTGGATACATTCGTCCATGCCATTTGGCTGATATAGATTTTTGTACCTGCTGTATTTCTATACTGCGTATAGTATAGAAATCTGTTTTCATAGCTGCATATCCACAAGAATTGCAAAGCCATACATCATAGAAGTAAGGATTAATTAATGAGTACCTAATAAAAAAGTCGCTATCTTTTTTTAACATTCTATAAGCAGAAGATTTCACTGTGGCAGCCTTGAATACATGGTTACACACAGGGCAAGTAATTTCTTTATTATATAGAGAAGATTTTTCCTTACTTTCTTTTATGGCTTCAGTTTCTTTGTTATATATGTTAATATGCTCAATATTATCGAATCCCATATTCTCTAGACCGGAAAATATATTTTTATCCATTTAATCACCTCAAAGTTAGATTTAATGTGGTATGATTAGTTATATAATTTACTATATTTTACTTACTAAATTGCTATTATAGTAATTTAGTAGTAAATTAATTATAACAGAAAATTAATACAAATATAATATTAATGTAAATCATAACCAAAAAAGTCTAAAATGCTAATTATAAACCTTAAAAAAAGGAACATGAAATATTATGTAAAGGACTGATAATATGGCAATAAGAGAGTGGAAAAGATTTTTAATACCTTATGAACAGGGAGTAGAGGAGTTAAAAGTAAAGTTTAGAAGTATACGGCGAGAATATAGGCGAAAAAATGACTATTCACCTATAGAATTTGTTACGGGGAGAGTTAAAGAAATATCTAGCATCCTTGAAAAAGCTAATAAATTCTGTATTCCTTTGGATAGAATTGAGTTTGAGATGGAGGATATAGCTGGAATAAGAATAATGTGTCAATTTGTTGATGATATTGATAAAGTAGTAAATTTAATTCGTGAACGACGTGATATGCAGATAGTTTATGAAAAAGATTATGTTGCAAATGTAAAAGGTAGTGGGTATAGAAGTTATCATATGATTATAAAGTATCCTGTGAACTTAGCTAGTGGTCAAACTGAAATACTCGCAGAATTTCAAATTAGAACTCTTGCAATGAATTTTTGGGCTACGGTTGAGCATTCTCTTAATTATAAATATAAGCATGATATTCCAGAGTATATAAGAGAAAAACTTAAAAATGCTGCGGATGCGGCTTTTCAACTAGACGAACAAATGCTAGAAATTAAGGATGAAATTAAGGATGCACAAAAACTGTTTGAGGTAAAATCTAATTTAGTATCGGATATAATGAATAATATACTTATGTTATCGTCTCTTGGAAAATTAATGGATGCAACTAGGTATAGAGAACAAATAAATAAGTTATTAGAAGAAGGAGAGGTTTTTGAACTTAATAGTTTACTTCGTGCAACTCAAAAAACCTTAGATATGTATAAAGCTTAATTAAAAAGGTAGTAGAACATTAAACAAAATGTTCTACTACCTTTTTTTAAGAAACTACTATATTAACTAATCGACCTTTAATTACAATAATCTTGCGCACGGTTTTACCTTCTAGAGCAGCAATGAATGTTTTATCATTTAAAGCAACTTGTTTTATACTTTCTTCGTCTATTCCTTGGGCTATAGTTATTCTAGATTTAATTTTACCGTTTATTTGAATTGCAATTTCCACCTCATCTTTAATAAGAGCACTCTCATCAAAGGTAGGCCAGCTCTGGTTAAATACGGAGTAATTCATACCTAATGTTTCCCACTTCTCTTCTGAGAAGTGAGGAGCAAAGGGAGCTAAAAGCTTAATATAATCTATAAGTACTTCTTTTAAGAATTCATTGTTTATGGTTTCGTAATTAACATATTTTGATACAGCATTTGTAAGTTCCATAAGTCTTGCAATAGAAGTATTAAATTGAAGTTTCTCAGTATCTTCGGTAACACCTTTTATCGCGAAATTTCTCCAATAGTTCAATTCTTTTTCATTCACGCCAATAGAGGTTACATTATTAGTTCTCTTTAAAATTTCTTCACTTCCAGTGTCTACAGCTCTTTCAATTCTATCAACAAATCTTGATATAGCTTTTATACCATCATCACTCCAAGCACCACCCTCGGTATAGCTAAAACCAAACATTAGGTACATTCTAAACACATCTGCTCCAAACTCTTTTATGTACTTGTCTGGTGAGATTGTGTTTCCTTTGGATTTACTCATTTTTAGTCCATCTTCGCCGAGGATTAAACCTTGATGAGTAAGTGATAGGAACGGTTCATCAAAGTCTAAGTATCCCATGTCGCGAAGGGCTTTTGTGATAAATCTTGAATAAAGCAAATGACCACATGCATGCTCAGGCCCGCCAACATATTTGTCTACAGGAAGCATTTTGTTTACTAAGTCTTTATCAAAGATTTTTTCACTGTTTTTGTTATCTACATATCTAAATTGGTAGAAAGAAGAACAAACAAAAGTATCCAATGTGTCTGCTTCTCTACGAGCAGGGCTTCCACAAACTGGACAAGTGACATTCATAAATTCTTCGCATTTAGCTAAAGGTGAGTCTCCATCTGGTGTAAATTCAACATCATAAGGTAGTTCTACTGGAAGTTGATCCTCAGGTACTGGAACAGTTCCACATTTATCACAATGAATTATTGGAATAGGTGATCCCCAATATCTTTGTCTTGAAACTAACCAATCACGAAGTCTAAAGTTTACCTTGCCGGCACCTAAGTTCATACCTTCCAATTTCTTAACAATTGCTTCTTTGGCGTCATTTGTGGATAAACCATTAAATTCTTCACTATTTATAATTTTGCCATGTTCAGTATAAGGAAGTTTTTCATCCTCCTCATTCTTGCTTTTAAAACCAATGATTACTCTTTCAATAGGTAAATTATATTTAGTTGCGAAGGCAAAATCGCGATCATCATGAGCCGGAACAGCCATTACACATCCAGTTCCGTAAGTATTTAGAACATAGTCTGCAATCCAAATTGGAACTTTGCGTCCGTTTATAGGATTTATAGCATATGAGCCCGTAAATACACCAGTTTTATCTCTTGAAATAGACTGTCTTTCTATATCAGTTTGTTTCCTAGCATCATATTTATAAGATTCAACAGCAGCTTTATAATCATCCTTAGTAAGGATGTCAACAAGATCATTCTCAGGAGCTATAACTACATATGAAACACCGTATAGAGTGTCTACTCTTGTTGTGAATACACTAAAGTCTACATCAGAATCTGATACCTTAAAAGTAACATCAGCTCCAGTAGATTTGCCTATCCAATGTTTTTGCATTGATTTAGTTTTTTCAGGCCAATCTAAAGTTTCAAGGTCATCTAAAAGTTCCTCTGCATAGTCCGTAATTTTTAGGAACCACTGTGTTAAATTCTTTTTAGTAACCTCAGTGCCACATCTCTCGCATGATCCATCAGCTAAGACTTGTTCATTAGCAAGTACCGTATTACAGCTAGGGCACCAATTTACAGGTGCTTTTTTTCTATAAGCAAGGCCTTTTTCAAATAATTTTAAAAATAACCATTGAGTCCATTTATAATAATCAGGGCGACAGGTTACAACTTCATGATCCCAATTAAACATTGCTCCCATGGCCTTTAATTGTGTTTCCATAGTAATAATGTTTTGATCTGTAGAATCCTTAGGGTGAACGCCTGTCTTTATTGCATAGTTTTCGGCAGGTAATCCAAAGGCATCAAAGCCCATTGGTTGAAACACATTATATCCTTGCATTCTTTTCATTCTAGCCCAAGTATCTACAGGGCCATAGTTAAACCAATGTCCAGCATGTAATTGGCTTCCTGATGGATAAGAGAACATTTCAAGTACATATAATTTTTTGGAAATATTGTTCTCATCAAATTTGTATAGATTCGTGTCTTCCCATTTTTGTTGCCATTTTTCATCTATGCCTGTATTATATTTTGCCATTAATATTCCTCCTTGTTATTTTATAATATGAAATATGATTAATTGTTTTTTATATATAGATTTTTGTTAATGCATGTTAAAGTATGTACTATAGTAAAACAAAAAAAACCTCCATCTCAAGAAAGAGACGAAAGTAATATTCCGCGGTACCACTCTAGTTAGGTTTTACACCTCACTTGCAAATATAACGGTTTTAACCGTACTTGTTTTTACAAGTAGACTTTTACTTACGATGTAAATGTATAATTACAAGTAAGTTCATAGGTAAGTTCATATTGTATCAATACTGCTTTGCAGCTAACAGCAGCTCTCTAAAAAATGATATAAATATTAATACTCCTAATTAAAGTTATTTATTGGGTTAGTGTTTATTTATTACTGGATTATTATTCATTATAATTTAAATAAAATTTTGTGTCAATACCATGAACTCATGTGTAGTTATGGAATGGTTACTTTAATTTTTTTAAGAGGTGTTTATTAGCATAGGATATAAAAGCAGTAAGTGCATAGTCATAAATTACAAAGGCAACTTCTACAATTATAAGGAGCAAATAAACATTTATATTTATATTTGGAATTTTTAGGAACAACATTTTATACAAAATTATGATTATACCGGAGGTTATATTAAAATACAATAACTTTAGTATAATTTCTACAGGAACATTTCTTAGCTTCTCTACGTAATATTTTACAAAACCATAGGAACCAAAAATTAATATATAGGATATGACTATGAGTTTTGAGGGTATAATAAAGAAACTAAGCAAGGAAACAGCACCATATACAATAGCGGTATTCTTTACACCAGTAAGCATAATGGAAAGAGGAATAATGGAGGAAGCTATACAGAGTATAGATAATCTATTTGTAGGTACAACTGAAGATAGATATAGTAGTATCAAACTAAGTGCTGCGAATATTCCACCCTTAGCAATATGGTTAGATTTCATAAAATCATCTCCTAAATTAAAGACTTAGCAACCCGAAATAAGATCTCCACCAAAACATTCACAAAGGCTATCGGCACACCATAGGTTAAGACACATGTTACCCATACCGCCGGAATTATTATTTGTCCTACCATAATAGTTATTTCTATAATTTGAAGATTGATTATTTAGTTGATTAAAGCTTTGTCTGTATTCAACATTGTTAGGTTCCTGAGTGCAAGCACGGCTAATAAAAGTATAAGCACTATCTTGCCAACCTTTTTTTAGATGAACTGTTCCCATTAAGAAATTCCATTCAGCATTTTTTGTTTTCATGGAGCCTAATTTTTGCTCAGCAGAGGGGAGGTTTCCACTATTTATATCCATTCTTACAGATTGATATATATTGTTATTATTGTAATCATTATTTGAACTTGAACCATTATTAGAAGAACTATAATTGTTTGATGAACTGCTATTATTAGAAGATCCATTTCCTTTCATAAGTGTATCATAAGCTTCATTTAATTCTCTCATTTTAACTTCAGCCAAATCTTTTAATGGATTGTTACCATATTGATCAGGATGATACTTTTTTGCTAGTTCTCTATAGGCCTTTTTAATATCTTCTTTAGATGTGCCTTCTTTTACACCAAGTACTTCATAGGGATTTTCCATTTTTATCTTCCACTCCTTTTAAATTATCAATAGTTTCATTATTAAACACTTTATCCATTTTTTCCATGAGGCCTAGTTCTAGTATATTACATAATATATCTTCATTTTTAATTAAAGGCAAATTATTCAAATGTTCTAAACATAAAGAGGCACATGTAGCTAATATAAAATCAATTCTTGGTTTAATTAATACAGAAAAACTTTTATAATCTAGATTATCTGTATTAAGTAATGAATTTATAGCATTGAAAGAATTACTTTTTATATCCTCTTCTAAATCATCATAAGCATCTATAATATATATCCATTTACCTAAATTATATCCTAACCAGTATAAATCTTCTTTAAAAGAGGAATCTTTATAATAAAAAGATATTATAAAACCTGTAAGATCTGCAAAGACATGTGACAACTCATCTATAGATAGCTGTTCATCTATAGATAGCTGCTCATAAGTATCTTTATTCATATGATTTGTCTCTAGAGTATTTAGAAGTAGTAGTTTTTCTTTTGTATACTCCATTACATCAGTATATGATAATTCCGTCTTTGGTAAATAGGTTTTTAAAAATATTGAATAAATTTTGCTTCTCATTGTTTTATTATCTTGGACATCATCCATTAGTTTATAATAGGCTAATGTAACATTGCAAAAGGCTGCGTAATCTAAGGCTTTATTATTTTTAAGCATAATCTTATTTTTAAACGGGTGAATTAAACATTTAAATTTAATGAAGTTATACTTATCTTCTGATAAAGAATCCAAAAGCACTGCTAAAAATGTCATATCATAATTTAGAGTAAGTCTTGGAAGATTACCAAAATCATTTTTAATGGAATTACATAAACCACAATAATAAGCTTTGAATTTTTCATGGTCTTTTATTTTCATTTCCATTCTGCATGGAGTTACATATCCAAACATTATAGTTTTCCCATTGATTTTTTTGATTTTAATATTTCATAAATACTTTTAGGGGTAGTATCTTCTAAATTGTAACCTAGTAATCTTACAACTTCTTCGATCTCAGTTTCCGATGTACTTTCAATTTCTATATAAGGAAAAGGACAAAATTCCTTCTCATTTATGTCTATTTCTATAAGAGTGTTTTTATATTTATAGCTTTCTCTATATTTTTTAATAGATTGCATAAGCTCGAGCCCTAAGGCTTCAAATATTCCCCTTGCCGCAAATTCATCTTTAATTTCTGATTCATGTTCATCCATAATTTTATACTTTTCTTGGCTTATAAGTTTTTTTGTGGTGATATAATGAATTGTAGAATTTGTCAAATGATCTTTAACTGTACGTATTCTTGCATAGCCTTTACCTAATAGTAGTCTTTTATCCGAGAAATCATAAATGTTGTTTATTTGATCCTCTTGTTTTACTTTTATGCAATTTAAACTTAATAATTTACTGCGAATTTCTTGAACATCAATATCTATAATTCTAAGCTCTATTTCTTTCAAAGTAATCCTCCTTGTTGCTCTGGGGTAGATAATGATTAATAAATTAATTAACCATTAATTGTGATTATATCATAACATAAATAAAGTAACATTAATAATTCATTAAAATTATTAATTTTGATAGCAATATATTACTTTGTTATAATTTTAAATACATAGTATAATAGTTAGGCACATTCAAATAAGTAAAATCATCTCTTAAGAGCTGTAAAATCATCTCTTGCAGAGCTGTAATATCATCTCTTAAGAGTTGTTACAGCGACCCAGGAGATGATTTATCTTGCAAATTATTTTCATGTGTCTTAGACAATTATTAAGGTGGTGTTTTTTTGGAGTATATAAAAGAAATTAATATAAATGAAGCTATTATTCATGTTTTAGATAACAATGCAGATGAACCTATCTTGAACGAATATGCATTAGATTTAGATGAGGAAAAGTATAATTTTATACTTAAACATATTCAGAAATGCTTAAAAGATGAAGACTTAAAATATGGTATATTTACTTCTGAGTCAAACATAGTGAAGGATTTATCTCAGGAATATTTAAATGGTGAGAATAATTTACTAGCTGTTTCAAAGGAACTAGCCAAACAAATGTTTATCTTAATGAGATCTAAGGGGAGTATTCCTTCATGCGATTTGATAGTAGTATCATTTACTACAGAGTTTGGACCAATACTTGGTTTATTTAAAATGGATTATATAAAAAATTACGTTCACACTATTGAATTTGTTGATGAAAAATTAGGAATTGATATAGTTCCACAGTTTACGGGTTTACCTGGTAGTTCTCAAAGGATACAAAAATGTGCTTTTATAAAACCAATTAGAGATGAAAATAGTTTTGATTTAATGGTTATAGATAAAAGGAGCAAAACCAAGGAATCAAATAATGAAAACCAAGAGGATAGTTCAAACTACTTTATTGATAATTATTTAGGGTGCACGATTGTTGACAATGAAAGAGATGTAACTAAAAGTTTTGTGAAGGCAGCTGAAAAATTTACCCAGAACACTTTTGCAGAAAATGCAGATGAAGCAGAAGTTGTTAGAAGTACTATAAAAAGAAAACTTAGAGAAGAAGATAATATTGATGTTAAAGAATTGTCGCAGCAAATATTTCCTGAAAATAATGAAAATAAGGAGAAATTTGTTGAGTTTATAGCACAGCAAGGAATAACAGATAATATTAGTCTTGATAAAGAATGGATAGATAAAAAATTAAAAAGAGTGAGACTAAAGATTGATAAGGATATAGATTTATATGTAAATGAAGAAACCTATCGTGATAATAGTCGTTTTGAAATACAAAGAAATGGCGATGGAACAATTAATATGGTTATTAAACATGTAAGTAATTACGTTGAAAAGTAGTAAGTACAAAACTAAAAGACCCACAGTAGAAATCTACTGTGGGTCTTATATTGATCTAAATTATATTAAATTAAATTATTTAGATGAGTTAGAAGATCCTAAAACATTAGTAATTTTACCTTCAACTAATTTAGTTATGTTAGTTCTTGCTTCTCCTAGATATTTTCTAGGATCTATTTCGCCAAGATTTTTTGTAAGTACTTTTCTTATTGAACCAGTCATTGCAAGTCTTAAATCAGTATCCATGTTTATTTTACAAACAGCCATAGAAGCAGCTTTTCTAAGCATTTCTAATGGAATTCCTTTTGCACCATTCATTTCTCCACCAAATTCATTGATCATAGTAACATATTCTTGATCTACAGCTGATGCTCCGTGAAGAACTATTGGGAAATTATGAAATCCAGCAGCTTCTAATTTTTCTGTAATTAAAGCTAATCTTTCAAAATCAAGTTTTGGTTCACCTTTGAATTTATATGCACCGTGGCTTGTACCTATAGCTACAGCTAGGGAATCTATGCCAGTTCTTTTTACGTAATCTACTGCTTGTTCTGGATCAGTATAAGTTGCATCTTTTGCTGAAACATTAACAGCATCTTCAATACCAGCAAGTTTTCCAAGCTCAGCTTCAACTACAACACCTTTAGAATGAGCGAAATCAACTACTTCTTTAGTAGTTCTTACATTTTCCTCATATTCAAAATGAGAACCATCATACATTACTGAAGTGAATCCAGCAGCTATTGCAATTTTAACAGTAGCCATATCAGGACCGTGATCTAAGTGAAGTGCTACATCAAGACCAGTGTCTTCTACAGCTGCCTCTACCATTTTTCTAAGGTAAGTTGGTCTTGCATATTTTAAAGCTCCAGCTGATACTTGAAGTATAACAGCTGATTTATGAGTCGCACATGCATCGATAACTCCTTGAATTATTTCCATGTTATTGATGTTAAAAGCACCAATTGCGTATTTTCCTTCTATTGCGTCTTTGAACATTTTAGTAGTAGTAACTAAAGCCATATCAATTCCACCTTTCAAATTTTGTAACAGGGACATATATTGTCCCTGCGGGACGTTTTATTATACAATATAATTATAAGCTATAAATGGACTATTTTCTACCCTTTTATTATAAATGATGTCTATAAATTAAATAATTAAAAAACATTGCTTATGGAAACTTTTTCATGAGACATTATATGCTCAACAAGATATTTCATATTATGTACAGTAGCTAAGCCTTCAGATTTATCTTTAATTTTTATATATTGAGTTAATTTTAAAATCTCACTATCTATATGGTCTAAATCCTCATGATGTTCATATACAGATAAGAATTTAGAGGCTTTTTTCCACTCAGCTATATAAACGAGTGATAATTTGTATGCATCTTGATAGTTCTCTTTAATTATATAGTTTTCTAGAGTGCAATTCAAATTTTGTAATTTACTACATTTGACATTTATAATATTTACAGAAAAAAATATTCCTACCACCATTATAACGAATAAACTAAATGCTATCAAAACATTTTTCATCTCTTTTTTTCTTTCCCTTCTTTAAGTTGATAATAAAACTTATTTTTAGAATCAATTATGCCTATGAAAAGATCGCTTGCATAGGCAATTTTATTTCTTTTTAGTATGTTTTTTAGCCAAGTTTCATCTTTTTCTAAAAGTTTTAAGTTCTTATAATTAATGTTACCATCCATAATTAATGGGATAGGTAAAGATTCTTGAGTTATGGTTATATTTAAATCATCTTTTGTTGCAGTAGATTGACCAGTTTTGGGTAATATAGATAATGCACCACTAGTTTCTAAAATAGCATATTGAATATCAGATAAATTAAAATATCCTTTTAATCTAAGTTCTTCTAATAAATCATCAATATTAAATCTTTGATATCTGAGCTCTGCAATATCAATTTTGCCGTCTTTTATCAATATGCTTGGGTTACCCGTTAACATTCTCCTAGCCTTTTCGCTTTTGAGTTCAATATAAGATGACGCTACTTGAAGAAATAGTAAAGTAATTATTGGTATAATCGCATGAATAATGGGTATTCTTATATCTTCCATCGGAAAGGTAGCAAGATCAGAAATCATTAAAGCGATTACGAGCTCAAAAGGTTCAAGCTGCCCTATTTGCTTTTTACCCATCATCCTCATAATAAATATTATTGTAAAATATAAGAAAAAAGTTCTGATTACTAAAACAAGCACAATATCACCTCTTTACTATATAATATATATGGTTTGTTAAATCACAAAAATTATAAGGGGTAAATGATACATTTTTTTAAAATTACAGTATAATAGTACTAATAACTAAAAATAGGGGATGGGTAAATGGGCAGTTTCAATATAGCGCTTAAGGATGGTAGAAATGTAGTAGCTAAAGAGGGAACTATGTTAAATGATATTATTAAAGAAAATAATTTAAAAGAAGATTTGCCAGTAGTTTTAGGTAAAATTAATAATAAAATTTATGAACTAGGAACCACTATTATGCATGAGGGCAATTTTGAAACTGTGGATATTGCTTGCAGAATTGGAATGACGACCTACGTTAGGACTCTTCAATTTGTATTAATAAAAGCAATTTCTGAGTTATTTCCAAAGGCCAATATTTCTATCGAACATTCATTAAGTAAAGGATTGTTTGGAGAAATTCATAAGACGCTAGCACTTGATATTGATGATATATATGATATAAAAAATAGAATGAGTGAAATAATAAAAGCAGATACGCCTATAAGAAAAATAACGTTTTCTAAAGAGAGGGCAGTGGAGATATTTACGCAGTATGGTATGCAAGATAAAGTAAAGCTTTTAAAATATGTTAACGCTAAGGAAATAAAACTTTATGAATTAAATGGAAGATATGATTATTTTTATGGACCTATGGCTTATTCAACAGGGATATTAAAAATATTTGATTTAATGTATTATGATCCAGGGTTTATACTGAGATATCCGACTATTGATGACCCAGATAGGCTCCCTAAATTTAATAAACAAGAAAAATTAGCTAAAGTATTTTATGAAGCAGCGCAGTGGGGAGAAATACTCGGGGTTGGAAGTGTTGGTGCACTAAATGATGAAGTAGTAAATGGTGATATTGTTAATTTAATTAGGGTAGCTGAGGCGCTTCATGAAAAGAAAATTGCATATATTGCGGATATGATTCATAAGAGGGGCTTAGCTAAATTAGTGCTTATAGCAGGACCATCGTCTTCAGGTAAAACCACTTTTTCAAAGAGGCTAGGTGTTCAATTAACCGTAAATGGATTAATACCAACATTTATTTCCTTAGATGATTATTTTGTTGATAGGGAATTTACCCCAAGAGATGAAAATGGTGATTATGATTTTGAATCAATATATGCTCTGGATTTAGAACTTTTCAACAAGGATTTAGAATTATTACTTCAGGGCGAGGAAATCGAAATACCAAGTTTTAATTTTAAAACAGGTAAGAGAGAATGGGCCAATAATAAAATTAAAATGCCTCAAAATGGAATTGTTATTGTAGAAGGAATACATGGATTAAATGAAATATTAACGTCATCGATACCGAAAGAGAGCAAGTTTAAAATATATATAAGTCCTTTAACGCAACTCAATGTAGATGATCACAATAGAATTTCTACAACAGATGTAAGAATGATTAGGAGAATAGTTAGAGATTATTTATCTAGGGGATACGGCGTCGAAGATACACTTAAAATGTGGCCTTCTATAAAACGTGGAGAGGAAAAGAATATTTTTGTATTTCAAGAACAGGCAGATGCAATGTTTAACTCTAGTTCAGTCTATGAGCTTTGTGTACTTAAAAAATTTGCATTAGCAGAGCTTAATAAAATAGGGGAAGATAGTCCAGTATATTATGAAGCAAGTAAATTAAGAAGTTTTTTAAACTTCTTTAAAGATGTAGACAAAGATTTGGTTCCAGATAATTCAATAATCAGAGAATTCACTGGTGGAAGCTGCTTTTATCAATACTAAATTGCAATAAATATTTTAAATTCAATTGCAAGGCGTGTAGGAGAAATTCAATATTTAGTTGTTATTTTGAGAAATAGAAATATTTAGACACAAAAGAGGAGGATAAAATGAAGAATTATAGTGCTTTTGATATATTAGGTCCAATTATGATAGGACCATCAAGTTCCCATACGGCGGGTGCGGCGAGGCTTGCCAAGGTTGCTGCTATTATTGCAGGTAAGAATATAATGTCAGTTAAATTTGTGCTTCATGGATCTTTTGCTAAAACATATAAAGGGCATGGGTCAGATAAGGCATTAATTGCAGGTATTTTAGGAATGGACCCTTGGGATGATAGGCTTAAAGATTCAATGAGTATAGCTAAAGAGGAAGGTTTAAACGTTGAGTTTGCTTTCGCAGATTTGGGTGATGTTCATCCCAACACTGTAAAGTTTGTTATAACGAAAAAAAGTGGTAGAATAATTGAAATTATTGGTTCCTCTGTTGGAGGTGGAAATATTTTAATATTTAGAGTTGATGGAGAAGCCGTTGAGTTTACAGGTAATTATCCAACAATTATAGTTAGGCACAAAGATATTCCAGGTATGATTTCAAAAGTAAGTACTATACTATATGAGGGAAATGTTAATATAGCATTTATGAATGTATATAGAAATAGTAGAGGATTAAACGCCACTATGGTTTTTGAAACAGATACTATAGTGAGTAAGGATGTTTTAAATAGAATTAAGTGTATGGGCAATATCTATAACATAAGAGAAATTGCACCATTGGTAGAGTCGTAGTAAAAGTAAAAATACTAGAGGATAATCAAGAGGAAGATAATTAATATTGCAGCACCGCAGGTGATGACACCGCAGGTGATGATTTAACTAAAGATAGTTATAAGGGGGAAAAATTGTGTTCGTAAACAAAGGAATAGATCTTCTAAATGTATGTGAAGAAAAGAATATACCGATTTGTGAATATACTATAATGTGTGAAATGGATGAGAGTGGACTTTCACGTAGCCAAATTATTGAAAAGATGAGAAAAAATTTAAACACTATGAAAGAAGCAGCAGAATATGGGCTTACAAATGAAACTAGATCAATAAGTGGGTTAATAGGAGGTGACGCAATTAAGCTAAATAGGTATGCACAGTCTAAAAATACACTAACAGGTGAATTTATGGTAAAAGCAATGGCGAGAGCTGTTTCTTGCTCAGAAGTAAATGCAACTATGGGTAAAATAGTTGCAGCACCTACAGCGGGATCTTGTGGAATAATTCCAGCTGTAGTTATTACTGCAGGTGAAAAGTTAAATAAAACTGAAGATGACCTAATTAATGCACTATTTACGGCAGCTGGTATAGGTATTATAATTGCTAAAAATGCTACATTATCAGGCGCTGAAGGTGGATGTCAGGCTGAATGTGGTTCGGCGGCTGCCATGGGTTCGGCTGCGGTAGTTGAAATGATGGGGGGAACCCCTGCTATGGCAATGGATGCAGCAGCTATTGTGATAAAAAACATATTAGGGCTAGTATGTGACCCAGTTGCGGGTTTGGTTGAGGTACCTTGCGCTAAACGAAATATAGCTGGGGCAGTAAGTGCTTTAACTACTGCAGATCTTGTTATGAGTGGAGTTACAAGCCGAATACCATTTGATGATACAGTAATTGCAATGTATAAGGTAGGTAAGCAATTGCCTTGCGAATTAAGAGAAACTGCTATGGGTGGACTTGCAACTACACCTACGGGGCTCAAACTCGCAAAAGAAATTTTAGAAAAATAAGAGGATATATAACATAATTTAATTTATGTTATAATATAATTAAACTAAAAGGTGATTATTTGGCACATAGAAGAGTGGTTCAAAATTATTATAACGACATAAATAATCTGGCGGATATTTTATCTAAACTAGTTAGTTCATATCGTTTATTAATAGGTGGTGCAAATGAATTAAATGGAATTGCATTATCTAAAAAAAGTGATGTTAAAGATGCACTTAAAAGAGCAAGTGGGGTGGGAAACATTATAGACGAGACAATAAAGGTGCTAGATGATGCAAGTTATAGTTATATGTCTTACTGTAAAATAAAAACCGAAATAATGAAAAGTAAGCTCCAGATAGAGTATATAGAAACAGAAATTGATGAGGATTTAAGGTTAAAAGATTAGAGTGGTTTATTTAATTTAGTTCCTATTGATTATCATATTGAAATGTGATTAATCAATAGGTATTTTTTTGCCAAATTAAATTGATAATGAAAAATTGAGAAAAGTTGAAATTTTCAACCGATTAAGTTACAATAATAAAATTAAAATATAACAAAACATAACGATACATTTCGTTTATTAAATTTTAGATGTTATTTGTTATGTTTTAGTTGGGAATGTTAATGTATTTATAGGGGGAAAGAAAATGAGAAAAAGATCACATTCTTTATTAGCTGTGGTATTAGTTTTATTTACATTGGCAATGACAGGGTGCTCGCAAAAGGCTAAAACTGCTGAAACAAAAACATCAGTAGTGGAAAATCAAAAATCAGTTACACTTACAATTTCAGCGGCTGCAAGTTTAACAGAAGCTATGGGGGAAATAAAAACACTTTATAAAAAGGAAAAACCTAATGTTACAATAAACTATAACTTTGGTTCTTCAGGAATTTTACAACAACAAATAGAACAAGGTGCAGATGTTGATTTATTTTTTTCGGCAGCCACAAAACAGATGACAACACTAAAGGAAAAAGGGTTACTAATTGATTCTACTAAAATCAATCTTTTAGGAAATACTGTAGTGCTTATAACAAAGAGTGATTCTACATTAAGTATTAAGGGTTTTAAAGATTTGGGAAACAGTAACATAAAAAAAATTGCTTTGGGCGAACCTAAAACTGTTCCTGTAGGACAATACTCAGAGGAAATATTGACATCTTTAAAAATTCTTGATAAAGTGAAAACAAAGGCTGTTTACGCAAAAGATGTTAAAGAAGTTTTATCTTGGGTGGAATCAGGAGATGCAGAAGTAGGAGTTGTATATGGCAGCGATGCGAAGACTTCTAAAAAGGTAAAGGTAATAGCGGTTGCTGGCAAGGAATTATACAAAAAACCAGTGGTTTATCCTGTTGCTGTAATTAAAGCTAGTAAAAATATAGATGATACTAAAGCGTTTTTAAAATATTTATCTAGTGATAAAGCCAAAGCAGTATTTGTTAAATATGGCTTTAGTTTTATTGTAAAATAAGTTAGGAGTTGGAGCATATGTCAGAATATTCACCATTATGGATTTCCATAAAAACCTCTATTACAGCTACTTTTATAGTATTTTTTTTAGGCATTGCAGCGGCTTGGTTCATGGCTAACTATAAAGGGCGTGCTAGAGGAATATTAGATGGTGTTTTGACATTGCCAATGGTACTTCCTCCAACGGTTTTAGGATTTATATTACTTATGATTATAGGAAAGAATTTTCCTATAGGAAAACTATTAAGTAAGTTTGGAATTAATATAATATTCACATGGTATGCTACAGTTATAGCTGCAACTGTAGTTGCTTTTCCTTTAATGTACAGGACTTGTGTTGGTGCTTTTAGGCAAATTGATGTTAATGTTATTAATGCTGCAAGGACCCTTGGAGTATCTGAAAAGAAAATCTTTTGGAAGGTGGCTGTACCACTAGCATGGCCAGGAATTGCGGCAGGTACAGTTTTGTCATTTGCAAGGGCACTTGGAGAATTTGGAGCAACTATAATGATTGCTGGAAGTATTCCTGGTAAAACGCAAACAATACCAATTGCAATATATTTTGCTGAGGTAGCAGGAGAAACGGGTAATGCTATTAAATGGGTAATATTAATATTTATAATATCTCTAACAGTAATGGTTGCTAGTGATAAATGGGCTGAAAAGCAAATGTTTATAGTATCGTCTGCAAGGAGAAAATAATTATGAGTTTAGAGATAGATATTATAAAAAAGCTACAGGGATTTGAGCTTAAGGTTAAATTTAATATAGATAATAATATTTTAGGGCTTTTAGGAGCATCTGGGTCAGGAAAAAGCATGACACTAAGGTGTATTGCGGGAATTGATAATCCGGATAGTGGCAAAATAGTGTTAAATGGTCGTGTCTTGTTTGATTCAGAAAATAAAATAAACATGCCTATTAGAGAAAGAAAAGTAGGATTTCTTTTTCAAAATTATGCTCTTTTTCCTAATATGACTGTGGAACAAAATATTGCTTTCGGTTTAATTAAAAGTATCCCGAAAGTTGAAAAAGCTAATAAAGTTAAGAAAAAAATCATAGATTTGCAACTTATAGGAATGGAAAAAAGATATCCTTATCAATTATCAGGTGGTCAACAACAAAGAGTTGCTCTTGCAAGAGCTCTTGTTGTTGATCCTGAAGTATTACTCCTTGATGAGCCATTTTCAGCATTAGATGAGCACCTTAGGAATAACATGATAATTAGGCTGAAGGAGGACCTTAAGGAGTTTAATGGAACTTCAATCTTTGTAACACATAATATGGAAGAAGCTTATCAATTATGCAATAATATAATAATAATAGCAGGGGGAAGTATTGATGCTATTGGTCATAAGGACGTTATATTTAATAACCCGCCAACACTTTATTCTGCTAAATTAACAGGGTGTAAAAACATCTCAAAAGCTAGAAAAGTTGAACCCAATATAATAGAAGCTATTGATTGGGGATGCAGAATTACTTTTGGCTATGAAATAGAAGGGAATGTAACATATATAGGAATTAGGGCTCATTATCTAGAAATTTGTGAAGAAGATGAAGTCATTAACACTTTTAATTGCTGGGTTGTTTTCACTAGTGAGGCTTTATTTAGAACAAAAGTTTATCTTAAGTTTAGTAAACCCATAGGAGATGAAAAAGATTATAATATAATGTGGGATATTTCTAAGGAGGAGTGGGATTTAATTAAACAAAAACCCCTTCCTTTAAAAATAAGAATAAACACAGATAAAGTTATACAAATGGAGTAAAAAAATACTTTTATAAAGAATAAATAATAACAGAGTTATAAAATTATAACTCTGTTATTATTTGAGATTGCTTTTTTCTAACTTATCTATAATTTCTTCTTTAACGCAAAGATCTGATTTCTGGATATTTCATTTATCATAGGGTCGTAAAACTCGAACTTTTTTACATTTTTTTAATTTTAAATTTACTTACCATAAGGTAAGAGAGTATAAACATTATAATAATAGTAAGTGGAAAATTATGTGGTGAATTTAAGGTCGCTAGAGCATATATGGCTACTAACATTCCAGCTAGAGTAATAGGAA
Organism: Clostridium frigoris; assembly: GCF_018861865.1. Taxonomy (GTDB): domain Bacteria; phylum Bacillota; class Clostridia; order Clostridiales; family Clostridiaceae; genus Clostridium_AD; species Clostridium_AD frigoris. Next base: position 25,636 of record NZ_JAHLDV010000016.1, on the reverse strand, counting down.
TACCTGTATAAACATCATTAAATGTAGAGTTATTATATCTTGCTAGCCTATATGCACCAGCTACAGGGTAAACTAAAAAACAAATATAACCTAAATATCCAAGAGATATAAAATTATATAAATTATATATTAGTATAGAAGGTGCAACTCCAAAAGATACTAGATCTGCTAATGAATCTAGTTCTTTTCCAAGTTCACTAGATACTTTTAAAAGGCGTGCTACTTGGCCATCATATCTGTCCATAAGAGCAGCTAGTAATATAAAAATTATAGATAACTTATAATTGGCTTGAAATGTCATTAACAAAGATAATAAACCAAAAACTAAATTTCCAAAGGTAAGAATATTTGGTATTGAAGATTTTTGCACTAAACACCACTCCTTAAAATAATAAAATTGCATTATAAACTTAACAATAGGTTAGTATATAGTTGTATAAAGGATATTTTTAATTATACATCATTTTCTAGTAATAATTAAGCATATAAATGCTATATTTTATTTTAATGGCATTTAAGATACCCAGGAGATAATTTTATGTCTTAAAAAAATATGAGTAAAATAAAAATATTAATATAAATTTTTTATTATGGTTAAAATATAATAATTATGATTTACCATAAAGAGATATGAGGAGGATTATAAAATGAAAATTTCGGAAATAATGACTAAAGAAGTTATAAGTTTATCTGTAGATGATACGGTTGAACGTGCAGCTCAGATTATGAGAGAGTATAATATAGGATCAATCCCTGTAAATACAGATGGAAGAGGAGTAGTTGGTATTATAACTGATAGAGATATAATTTTAAGATGTGTAGCGGAAGGTAAAGATATTAAAATGCAAAAGATAAGAGAAATTATGACTTCAAACCCAGTAGTAGGAGATGAAAATATAAACGTTAATGATGCTACTAGAATTATGGGTGAGAGGCAAATAAGAAGATTGCCAATTATTTCTAATAACGAATTAATTGGGATTGTAACCCTGGGAGATTTAGCCTTAGAACCAAATTTAAAACAGGAAACTACAGATGTCTTGGGTGAAATTTCAATTCCTTCTTCGCATTGTTTTTAAAGCTAATTGTAATTAAGTTTAATATTATTTAATGAACATCCACAAGAAAATGGAATCTTGTGGATTTAATTTTAAAGAGGTATAATGTTTATAAATAAATCGTTAAATTAGGCGGGAAATAGGAGAGAATGTAATGAATAAGGTGAAGTTTATTTACAACCCATATTCTGGAGAAAGTACTATAGCATCAGATCTAGACCAAGTAATAATGATTCATCAAAAATATAAGCATACAATAGTACCGTATAGAATATGTAATGAATATCCTATAGCGGATGCTTTTTTTGATATAGATGAAGGTTATAAATATGTCTTAATAGCAGGTGGCGATGGAACAATAGATAGTGTGGTAAATGAGATGAAAAAAAGGAAAATTGATTTGCCTATAGCAATCCTTCCTGTAGGGACTGCAAATGATTTTGCCAATTATATAAGAATGCCACGCGACGTTCATGATGCATGTTATCAGATATTAAATAGTGATACGAAAAAGATAGATTTAGGGAAGATAAATGATAAATATTTTGTAAACGTAGCGAGTACAGGCTTATTTACAGATATATCTCAGAATATGGATATGGATCTGAAAAATACTATAGGCAAATTGGCGTATTATGTAAAGGGAATAGAGCAACTGCCAAACTTTCGAAAATTAAAAATAAAGGTTACTTCAGATGAAGTTTTATTTGATGGAGACATGTACTTAATGTTAGTGTTTAATGGACAAACCGCAGGAAGTATGAGATTTGCATACAAGGCTAAAGTGGACGATGGACTTTTAGATGTAATAATAATAAAGGCTGGAAATATGAAAAACATTTTAAATATTTTCATCAAAATGTTAAGGAATGAGCATCTTGAGAATGTTGAGGGAATTGTTTATTTTAAGACTAGTAAGCTTGAAATAGAATGTCACGAGGATATCGTTACAGACATAGATGGGGAGAGAGGACCAGATTTTCCTCTACTTATTACTTGCGAAAAGGGTGGAATATCTATAATAGGTTCTAAAATATAATAAATTATGCATAATTTCATATATTAATTAATAAATATTAACAGTATCAATTTTAGGGAGAGTATATGATGAGTGTATATTTTTTACTGCTGTTTGTAATGACTTTATTATTATATGAAGGTATAATTTGTAGTTTATATTATGCGCCTAGAAAAATTAAAATAATAAGTTTTGTAGTTTTAACTTTAATGACACTTAGATACATAGCTTTATTAATACTTTTAATTGTAAAGGACCAAAATTATTTATATATGTTAAAACCTTTGATATATACAAACTTTTTGTGCATACCAATATGTGGTATCATTTCAGCTTTTATATTTGCTAGAAAAAATAAGATTAAATTAAAAAGAATTTTATTAATGTTTTTAATTTTGTGTTTAGCTTATTGTATTGTCATGTATAACTCTAATACAAATATTGCTATATCAAATCTTTATGGACATACTATAAAATTACAATTAGAAGATTATTTTTATTATACGTCACTTATAATAAATTCAATTCTTATAATTGTGGGTATAAATCTATTTAATAGACGCTATTCAAATAAACTGGGAGCAGTTTTAATAGTTATATCAGCGAGTATTACATTAATAGCAGTCCTTCTAGCTTCAGTAAATACAAGTTTCAATTTTTTAGTGCTAGGAGATATTTCTTGGGTTTTAACAATGAATTATGCTTTAATGAAAGTTAAAAGGTGATTATTAAATCATCTTATGGGCGCTTAAATATTAAAAGACATATGTAGCTATAAATATTATAGCTTCATATGTCTTTTAGTTTTTAACGTTGCCTTTTTCTAGGGCTAAGGTTTGATGCGCGTTTTGTAGAGTGCTTAGGAGTAGTCTTAAAATCTGGTTTTGAAGCCTCTTTTAAAGAAGGTTTGGTAAAAGTTCTTGGAGCAGTTTCAGAAACATGGTTAGATTCGGCATTCGGCGATCTAAACTTAGAATGTTTCTTTCCTTGATACTTTGGATGATTATTTGCTTTGCTAGGTCTTGATGGTATCAATGATTTTTTATCAGAACCAATCAAATCTTCTCTATGAGCTTTTACTAGCGCCTCTCTTACAATGCTGTAGTTTTCAGGGTTTTTAAATTGCATAAGGGCTCTTTGCATATTTTTTTCTTTTTGCTCAGTGGGAACATAAACCTTCTCGTTTGTGAAAGGATTTATACCGGTATAAAATATAGTAGTAGATAAACTACCTGGTGTTGGGTAAAAGTCCTGAACTTGTTCTGGAGTGTAACCCATTTCGTTAATATATTCCGATAATTTAATTGATTCCGCGAGGTCACAACCTGGGTGGCTTGACATAAAGTATGGAACCAAAAATTGATCTTTATCTAGTTTCTTATTTGTTTCGGTATATTTTTTGACAAAACGATCAAACACTTCTTGTTTTGATTTTCCCATTTGATCTAGTACTTTGTCACTTATATGTTCAGGTGCTACTTTTAATTGTCCACTAATATGATGCTCGCACAACTCTTCAAAAAAATCAGTGTTTTTATCATATATTAAATAATCGTATCTTATTCCAGAACGGATGAAAACTTTTTTAATGTTTGGAATTACTCTAACTTTCCTTAATAAATCCAAGTATTCAGTGTGGTCAATAATAAGATTCTTGCATGGAGTAGGGAACATGCATTGTTTATCTCGGCACACACCTACTTTTTCTTGAATCTTGCAAGCTCTGTGTCTAAAGTTTGCAGTAGGCCCTCCGATATCGTGAATGTATCCTTTAAAATTCTTTAAAGTAGTTAAAACAGTAGCTTCATCTATTATAGATTTTTGACTTCTATTTTGTATAACGCGACCTTGATGAAAGGTTAAAGCACAAAATGAACAACTACCAAAACATCCTCTATGGCTTGTTATAGAAAATTCAACTTCTTTTATTGCAGGAATACCACCTTTAGCTTCATATATGGGATGGTAGGTCCTGGTGTATGGCAAACCATAAGTTATATCCATTTCCGCTTGGGTTAAAGATATCTGAGGAGCATTTTGAACAACATATCGGTCATTATGTTTTTGTACTACTGTCTTTCCTCTTATATCGTCTTGTTCTAATGATTGCAATTTGTAACTCTCGGCATAAGCAAGTTTATCAGTGGAAACAGTTTCGAAAGAAGGAACTTCCACATAATCTTTAAGATCACTAATATCTTTTGTAGCATATACGCTGCCTCTAATAGAAGTCATTTTTTCTATGCTCATACCATATTTAAAAAGATTAGCCATTTCAACAATAGTTTTTTCTCCCATGCCATAAAGTAGTAAGTCAGCTTTAGCATCAATTAATAAACTTCGTCTAACTTTATTTGACCAGTAATCATAGTGGGCAAATCGTCTAAGACTTGCCTCTATACCACCAATTACAATAGGAACATTTTTAAAGGCTTCCCTAGCCCTATTACAATATACAATTACAGCTCTATCTGGTCTGTGCCCCGATTCACCACCGGGTGAATAAAGATCAGTGTGTCTCTTTTTCTTTGCCGCAGTATAATGATTAACCATGGAATCTATATTGCCGGAATTTATAATGAATGCAAATTTAGGCATGCCAAGTTTTCTAAAATCTTCAATACCCTCCCAATCAGGTTGGGCTATAATGCCTACAGTAAAGCCTTCTCGCTCTAGTGTTCTTCCAATTATAGCGCTGCCAAAGGATGGATGATCTATGTATGCATCCCCTGTAATTATTATAAAATCTAATTGAGATATATTTCTTTCTTTTAAATCATTCATGCAAATAGGTAAAAATTGTTTGTTTACTATCATATAATCCTCCTGAGAGATTAGTCTAGCCTTTAGTTTAATATATTTTCATTCCATTTACTTATGCTTAATTAAACTAAAGTTCGATTTCTTGATGTTTACGGTATATAATAATATTAACATATCTATAGAAAAATATGAACTAGAAAAGTTTATAAATATAATTGCTTTCGCTTTTTAGTTGCATTTTGGAGTATATATAATATAATTGTATAGAAAGAATATTTTTATAATTAACTTAAAATAACACCTTGCACTAATCTATAATAAAAAACATAGGCGGTGAAAACAAATGGAAAATGGCCCTCGGAGTAGAAGGTCGAATTTAATTTTAAAATTGAATATTATTATGCAGAGAATTTCTTAAAGTATAAATTGACATAGATGGGACAGTAATATAAGTCAATGAGTTAAAATTACATTTTGATGTTTCTCTGCATAAGAGGAGGGATATCTATGGAAATAATTTCTGAGTTTTTTTTAAGTTCAATCCTAAACAAAAATGTGTATGATGAGTTTGAAGATAATATTGGAAAGCTTTTTGATCTTTATGTTACTACTGAGCAAGGATATCCAAGAGTTATAGGATATAAGATTAAAAAGGAAAGTGAAATTTTTAATTATGAATTTAGAAATATTGAAATATGCGAAGAAGACAAAAAAATAACAATACAGGTAAGAGGAGTTAAAGAGATAATTCCTAGAAAGTTTTCTTATCTTTTATCTAAGCATTTATTGAATAAGCAAATAGTAGATGTTAATGGGAAAAAAGTAGTTAAAGTTAATGATTTAACCATGACAAAGGCTTACGGAGAAATAAGAGTTATAGCTGTAGAATCAGGCATTATTGCAGCGGCTAGAAAATATAAATTAGACGGTATAATAAAAATTTTTTATAATATATTAGGTAGAAAACCTCAAGATAATAGTATAACATGGGAAAGTGTGCAATCGCTGGAGATGGTGGATCACAGCCTGAAGTTAACGCAGCCATATTCAAAACTTACTAAACTTCATCCAGCTGATCTTGCAGATATTTTGGAGGGACTTGATACATCTGCTAGAAACAAAATTTTTGAGAGCCTAGACAAGGATTTGGCAGCACATACTCTAGAAGAATTACAGCCAGAAGTTCAAGCAGATATTTTAAGTACTATTAATAATCTACTTGCACAAGAGATTTTAGATGAAATGCCTAATGATGAGATTGCGGATATTTTAGATGAAATGAAGGAAGACGATGCAGAAAAAATTCTTTTAAACTTTAATAAAGATGATGAAGAAGAAATTAGAAACCTTATGAATTATGAAGAGGAAGTTGTTGGTAGTATAATGAATAAGGATTTTATATCATTTAATGTAAATATTACGGCTAGTGCGACTATTGAAATTTTAAGAGAACTTCAACCAGAAGATGAGGTTATACATTATATTTATATTGTAGATGAGGATAAAAAACTTCAAGGAGTTATTTCTTTAAGAGATTTAGTTCTCTCAGCTCCTGTGATGAAACTTAAAGATATTATGGATGATAAGGTTATTAAAATAAAAGATAGTCAAGATATCGAAGAAGCTGTTGAAATAGCACTTAAATATGATTTAATATCTTTACCTGTAGTTGATATTGATGAAAAATTATGTGGGATAGTAATTATGAACGATATTATTGAAGAACTATTGTCGCCAAGATGGAAAAGAAAACTTAAAAAAATTATATAAAAAAATACACTGTGGCTTATATTAGCATAGTGTATTTTTTTTGGAATTAAGCACAAACTAATACTGTTAATGACATTTACATATTGTTGTTTAAGGAGGAATAGGTTTGAAGCTTAAAAAACATTTATTTAAAAGATGTAGCGCTGTAGTTATGATTATTTTAATTGCATATTTTGCAACTGAAGTTTATTTTAATGTGTATAGTAAGCAAGCTATAGCACAGGTTTATAAATACGGATCGCGTGGTGAACAAGTTAAACAAATTCAAACTAAATTAAAGAAGTGGGGATATTATAAGGGCAGTGTTGATGGAATATATGGCTACAATACATATCTTTCCGTTAAATCTTTTCAAAAGAGTAATGGATTAAAAGCAGATGGAATGACTGGGAATTCAACACTAGCAGCCATAGGTCTTCCAACTAGTACATCGACTTCTGGATCAGCATCTAGTAAAAATGTAACAAATAATAAGGATGTGGAATTAGTAGCTAGACTTATAAATGGCGAGGCTAGAGGAGAACCCTACGAGGGTCAGGTGGCTGTTGGAGCGGTTATTCTAAATAGAACAGCAGATGCAAGATTCCCATCTACAATAGCAGGCGTAATTTATCAACCAGGAGCATTCACGGCGATTGTGGATGGACAAATAAATGCAAAAATTGAAGAAAGTTCAACAAGGGCAGCAAGGGATGCATTAAACGGATGGGACCCTTCTGGAGGTGCTGTATTTTATTTCAATCCTGCAACAAGTACCAATAAGTGGATATGGTCACGGGCACTTATAAAAATAATTGGTAAACATAGATTTTGTAGCTAATTATCATCATAATAAATTGATAAGAGCTACTTGGTAAAATAAAATTTACCAAGTAGCTTTTTTATAAATACTTGTAAAACTTTAATTATATTAAGAAATTATTGATAATTTGTAAGTATATAATTATATTGGAATATACATTAGTATTATTTATATTATGGTATAATCTAAATAAGTATGTGTGAATATTTCAGACATATTTAATACACATTTTACATAAAAACTGGTAAAGAATGCAACTAAATATAAGGTCTCACGTATATTATGTGAAATGTTTTTTTAATAACCAGTGGTATTTATAAAAAAACAAATTATGATGGGGGTACTGCTTAATGCCAAGTAAGTTCGAACAACTGTATGACATGTACTATAATTGCGTTTACAGATATATTTTTGTTTCTGTAAAAAACAAATGGAACGCAGAAGATATAATTGCTACTGTGTTTACTAAAATATATGAAAACAAAGATAAAATTACTGAGGTAGAAGCAAGTAAGAATTGGATATTTAAAATAGCTCATAATACTATTATAGATTTTTATAGAAAAAACAGTAAAGTAATTCCTATAGAAAGCTTTTTAGATAGAGGCGACGAAGATTTTGGATATGAAAATATAGCTATTAGAGATGAATTTGATGGCGTAAAAAAAATAATCGATATATTACCAGAAGAAACAAAAAAAATGCTTTATCTTAGGTTTTATGGTGGTCTAAAATTCAGAGAAATTGCAGAAGCAGTAGATATAACAGAAAGTACTGTAAAATCAACTATTTCTAGAGCTATAAAGAAAATTAAGAAGAGTTATGAACATAGTTTGGGAGGTGATGTAATTGGAAATAAATGAAAACAGTATTGAGAAATCATTGTGTAATGATGCAGCAAAGATCGTTATTGATGAGGAGTTTAAATCAGATTTAAAAAATAAAATAATGTTTGCAGATAAATATAACAATATTACAAAGCAGCCTAAACATAGAAGTAACTTTATGAAAAATAGATATTTTAAAATCGCTTCAGGTTTTGTAATTTGTGTATTTGTAAGTGGATCGATATTTAAGGTTATAGATATTCAAAGTAAAAATATATTTACAAAGATTAAAGGAACGACAAATTCAACTATTCCGGTTATAAGCACAAAAGAATCAATTAATGACAGTAGTAAGCAAGCAGTAGGATTAAAAATTTTAGACGATATTATAAAAAATAATTATAAAAATAAACAATTGGTGGCAATAAAGGGAGGCGTAGCGAACGTCAGCAATCCCTTAAGTGTTAATACAGTAAAGAAGCCTACAGATAGCCTTATGGCTGCAAATATTATTTCTGATAACGGTATTATGGAAATTGTAAATTATGATGATGGTGATGATGAAACAATTCAAGACGAAGGTACCGAAGTAAAACCTGTTATACCAGCAACTGTTATTCCGGCAACAGTTACAAATCCAACGATAGATGTTCCAAGTGTACCTACCGTTGTATTAACAACATATGATCCAAGGTATTCTAACGATGCAACGAAATTAGCTAGTGTTAAAGATGATGGCATATATATAAAAGATTTAAAATCATCAAGTGAGACGATGTTAATAGCTTGTAATGATAAGACACAAATAGTTAATAAGCCGAATTTTACACCTAGTGGAGAAATAATCTATTACAAAGCAAATAAAGTAGAATTAGAAAATGGAGCTATCTATTTATCTAATAAAAAGGGTAATGTATCTACGAAAATTGCAGATGGAAAAAACCCTATGGTATCTAAAGATGGTGAAAACCTAGTTTATGAAGCTGAGGGTAAAATATACATCCAACCTTTAAAAGATAAGACTAGTAGTAGATATGTTGCTAATGGTAAGTACCCTGCTTTTTCTAATGATGGCAACTTAATTAGTTATGTTAAAGAAGGAATTGAAACTCAAAGCCCTAATGTAAGTGCTGCAAAAATAACGACATTTGCAAGGGTAGCGTCTACTGAAAAAACAATTTCTACTTTATGTGTTTATAATTTTGCAAAAGAACGAAATTCTAGCATAACAGATAAAGGAGCAATTGCAGATAGTAGTACTGATTCTTGGTCGGGAGCTATAAGAAATGTAGAGGATACTAATAAATCAGATGCAGCTGGCCAATATAGTTATTATGAAAGTATCTGGAGTTTAGATAATAAAGAAGTACACGTTATTAAAGTAGATAATGAAACAGGAGATAGGGTCGTGACTAATTTCAAACTAGACAATTAAATGTAAATTTTAAAGGCTAGACAATTTATTGTCTAGCCTTTAAAAAATACTTTATTCTTGAACACAGTATTTTATTATTAAATTTAGCGTGTTTAATATAAGTATAATTTTACCATAGAAGATGCTGGATTAATACAAAATTATAGATTTAAAGTCAACAATGATAAAATGAAGAGTATTAAGCTTACATTTTGGAACGCTACTCGGAGCATATAGGAATATCGACTTCTTTGTAGTATACTATTTATGAGTAGAAAAGGAGATTATATATGAAGAAAAAGGCAATTATTATAATAGGAGTTTTAATCCTATTTAGTACAATTACTTTCAGTGGCTACTCTTATATTAAAGTAAAACAATGGGATTCTTTGATTTTACCTGGAGTTAAAATTGAAAATGAGGATTTAACTGGTAAAACGAAGAAAGAAGCACAAACGATATTAAATGACAAATATTCTAGTAAGGTTCTTAAGAAAAAGATAACTGTAGTAACTGATGAAAAAAAATATATACTTGATTATAAAACGCTCGGAGCAAAGTACAAAGTTGACGAGGCATTGCAGAAGGCATTAAGCTATGGAAATAATATGAATATGTTTGAAAAATACAAAGCCATAGAACATCCTAGAGGTAAACAAATAAAACTAACTTTTGAATATAATGATAAGACAGTTGATAAAATATTAAAGGAAATAGCTAAAGATACAGATAAAAAGGAAAAGAATGCAACTATAACTAAGGTCAGCGGTGGAGAATTCGTTGTTACAAATGATGTTATTGGAAGGAAGCTCGAAGTAGATAAACTAAAAACTAATGTTAAAAGTAAAATTGATGGGTTCACGGATGAGGATGTAGCATATATACAGGCCCCAGTTAAAGAAATAAAACCTAAAATTTCAAAGGCTTCCTTAAAGACAATAAATACAAGAATATCAAGTTATACTACGAGCTTTGGAAGCTCACCCGAGGGTAGAGCGACAAATATAGCCTTAGCAACTGGAAGTATAAATGGGAAACTACTTATGCCGGGAGATGTTTTTAGTTTTAATGGTGTTGTAGGAGAGAGAAAAGCTTCAAGAGGATACAAGGCAGCGAGTATAATTATTGGTGATAAATTGGAACAGGGTCTAGGTGGAGGTATATGTCAAGTTTCATCTACTTTGTATAATGCAATGCTTTCAACTTCAATTGTTTCTGTAGAAAGAATTCATCATACAATATCATCGGGTTATATTCCTAAGGGGCAAGATGCTACAGTTGATTATGGAAATCTTGATTATAAGTTTAAAAACACATTCAAGTATCCAATATATATTGAAGGCCTTTTGTCAAATGGAAATATATATTTCAATATATATTCAAGCTCTACATTAACCAATAGAACATATAAAATAGTAAATGAGGTATCTGAGCCTACTGAGCCTAAAACAGAAACAATACAAGACCCAACAATGTATGAGGGTCAAAATAAGATTGTAAAGACGGGTTATGCAGGTTTTAAGGTTAAAGTGATTAGAAAAACTTATGAAAATGGAAATCTAGTTAATACTGAAATTATAAATAAAGATACATTCCGTGTTATAAATGGAGTTATGAAGGTTGGAACTAAGAAAGCATAGAGGGGAATTTAACAAAAGTGGAAATAAAAAAAATCTAAAGGAGCATTGTATTATGAGTAGCAGATTTTTAGGATCAATAAGAAAAGATTATAATAAAGATGTGGATAAGACTATAAATTTTGAGAAGGTTAAGAAATTTTTTAATATGCGTGAAAAGAGTGAATACACCTTAGATGATCAGACCTGGGACGATTTAGATATGAATAAGGTGTATGAAAAGCTTGATAGATCATATAGCAGCCCTGGAGAGGCCTCTTTATACTCAATGCTTAGAAATCCCTTAATGAATGAAGATAAATTAAAAGCAAGAGGAAAATTAATTCAGTCTATGAAAGAAAACAGTAAGCTTCGGGAAACTCTTCAGTGTATTTTTTTTGAATTAAATAGTGATACTAAAAATAGCTTACTAGATATGATTGAAACCGATCTTATCATAAATAGGCCTAAATATTATGTGTATACCATTCTAGGAAAGGTGTTGCCAGCAATAGCAATTTTATTTGCAATATTCGTAAATCCTAAGTATATGATAGCATTATTTGCCATAAGTTCTATCAATATGCTTATAAATTCAACAGAAGTAAGGGCAATTAAGTCTAATGGTATATTCTATTTGCAAAAGAACATTAAGGCAGCTAAAAAAATAGCGGGTATAAATGATAAAGAAATTATTTATTACAAAGATAAGATAAAAACGCTTCTTAAAGGTATGAAAGATATAGATCTTAGTACAAAAACCATAGGAGTTATAAATATGTGGGGAGGTGCTTTTGAATTCATTTCTGTTATTTTTCTTTTAGAGGAAACAACTTATTACTCCATATCTCATAAAATAAAAAGAGAAAAACAAAGATTAATGGATCTTTACTATATTGTTGGAGAATTAGAAGCATTAATCTCAATTTCAGGTTATGAACATAATTTAAAAGAGCAGTGTGTAAAACCTAAGTTTACAAAGGATATTACTTTGAAGATAAAGGATGGAGTGCATCCTCTTATTGAGAATGCCGTTCCTAACTCAATTAATATAGAAAAGGGAGGAATTGTGCTTACAGGTACAAATATGGCAGGTAAATCCACCTTTTTAAGAATGATGGGAGTAAATATAATCTTAGCGCAAAGTTTTAATTTTGCATTGGCTAAAAATTACGAGGCGTCTTTCTTTAATATAGTTTCATCAATTAGCCCAAATGACGATTTAACAAAGGGGAAAAGTTTCTTTATGGCGGAGGTAGAATCTATACAACGTATAATTAAAGCTCTAGAAAAGGATGCACCCGTATTTTGTCCTATTGATGAGATATTTAGGGGTACAAATCCAATTGAGAAAATATCTATGTCAGCTGCTATATTAACATATATAAACAATGGAAAAAGTATTTCTATTGTAGCAACCCATGATAGAGAACTAGTTGATATTTTAAAAGTAAATTATGAGTTCTACTACTTTAGTGAAAAGGTAGATAATCACAAGGGCTTAAGCTTTGATTATAAGATTAAAAAGGGAGTTTCTCAAACCAGAAATGCTATTAAACTTTTAGAATACATGCATTATCCAAAAGCAATAACTGATGCAGCATATAAAAGAGCTGAGACAATAGAGAAATAAGGAGGACTAATTATGCATTTAAATATAGTTTTATTTCAACCAGAAATTCCACAAAACACAGGGAATATCGGAAGGACATGTGTGTTGACGAATTGTAAACTTCATCTTATAAAACCTTTAGGATTTAGTTTAGAGGAGAAACAACTTAAAAGGGCAGGACTAGATTATTGGCCTTATTTAGACCTAGAGTTACACGATTCATATGAAGAACTACGCTTAAAATATAAGGATTCAACTTTCTATTTTTCTACAACAAAGGCATCGAATTTCTACTCAGACGTAGAATATAAAGAGGGAGATTTTATAGTTTTCGGGCGAGAGTCGTCAGGACTTCCGGATATCATTCGAGATAGTGATCCTAATAGATGCATAAAAGTACCTATGATAAGCAGCACAACTAGGTCACTTAACCTTTCAAATACTGTAGCAATTGTGGCATATGAGGCACTTAGGCAAATAGGTTTTAAAGACATGAAGTAAGGTACGTTAAATTTGATAAGAAAAATGAGGAGGCTATATGTATGGAACATATTTATGATACTATAATTATTGGTGGGGGGCCTGCAGGGTTATCCGCTGGACTTTATGCATCAAGATCAAGAATGGATACTTTATTAATAGAAAGAGCAGAGTTTGGTGGACAGGTTGCTACAACTAATGAAATTGATAACTATCCAGGATCAATTGAAAACTGTACAGGGGCAACACTCAGCAAACGTATGAAGCAGCAAGCAGAAGAGTTTGGAACGAAATTTGTAAGTGAAGAGGTATTGGAAGTTGAACTTGAAGGAGATATTAAAGTAATCAAATGCAAGGGTAAAACTTATAAAACTAAAACTATTATAATAGCATCAGGAGCATCTCCTAGACTTGGTGGGTTTAAAAATGAAATAGAATTAAGAGGTAAGGGAGTTTCGTATTGTGCAACTTGTGATGCTGATTTTTTTGAAGATTTAGATATTGCAGTAATAGGGGGAGGAGATTCAGCTATATCTGAAGCTATATACCTTGCTAAATTTGGGAAAACCGTTACTGTAATACACAGAAGAGGCGAACTTAGGGCCGTTAAGTCACTTCAAGAGAAAGCTTTTAAAAACCCAAAGATAAAGTTTATTTTGGATGCTGTGGTTGAGGAAGCTAAAGGTAAAGAAATGTTAGAAAGTTTAGTAATTAAAAATGTTAAAACTGGTGAACTCAGTGAATTAAAAGCAGATGGATGTTTTGTATTTGTAGGATATCTACCAATATCTGAATTGTATAATGGGAAAATCACTATGAATGATCGTGGAGACGTTATTACTGATGAGAATATGAGGACTAATATACCGGGAGTATATGCAGCTGGTGACATAAGGGTGAAGTTACTAAGACAAGTAATTACAGCAGCAGCAGATGGTGCAATAGCGGCTACTCATGCTGAACATTACATTGAAAATAAATAATTAAATTTTAGGAGGGCATTAGTAATGTTAGAACTTACCAAAGATAATTTTGAAGAAGAAGTACTAAAATCAGAAAAGCCTGTATTTGTTGATTTTTGGGGTGAAAACTGCAAAGTTTGTCTAAGGTTTATGCCTGGAGTGAATGAACTCTCTAAAAAATATTCTGATAAAATAAAATTTGCGAGCTTAAATATATCAACGGCAAGAAGAACAGCTATAGGACAAGGCGTTCTCGGACTTCCTACAATGGTAATATATAGTGAAGCAGAGAAAATGTCAACTATTACGCCAGATAAAATTTCGTCGTTAGAAGATATAGAAAACTTTATAAAACAATACTACGATACCTTATAGTTTAATGGTTTGATGTAGGCTAAAAGATTGAGATAAACAAGCATTTATTGACTTGTTAAATGCAGGAGAGGAAGATGAAAATGCTTAAGGCAAGGAAAGTTATTATTATTGGAGATAGAGACGGAATACCAGGTCCTGCAATAGAAGCTTGCGTAAAGTCTGCTGATGCCGAAGTTGTGTTTTCAACAACAAAATGTTTTTCATGCAGCTTAGCAGGAGCAATGGACAACGAGCTTCAGCAAATAGTAAAAGATCTTACAGCTAAGCACGGTGCACAAAACTTAGTTGTGATTATTGGAGGAGCAGAAGCTGAGACCTCAGAAGTAACAGCGGAGACAATAGTAGCAGGAGATCCTACATTTGTTGGACCACTTGCTGGAATTGCTTTAGGACTTGCGGTATATCACGTAGTTGAACCTGAAATAAAAGATTCCTTCGTAAAGTCGGTTTACGATGAGAAGTGTAGCATAATGGAAATGGTTTTAGATATAGATGAAATAATAATTGAGGTAAAATCTCTTAGAGATAAGTTCTGCAAGTTTAGCTTAAAATAATAAAAATTCAGCATATATACCTTGTTATTTATTACGATAATAGGGAGTATGCTGAATTTTTTTATTTTTCGTTCTAGCTTAAGGTATAATTCATTCGCTCTATGTTATAATATTTATAAGATGATTTACATGAGGTGATGGATAAAATGAATATTAATTTTGGCTTAAACTTGGTCCAAGAACAAAAATTAATAATGACACAAGAAATGCAAATGTCTGTTAAACTTCTTCAAATGTCAGCACAAGAGCTTGGTCAGTATGTTAATAAAGAAATGCAAGAGAATCCAGTGCTGGAAGAAAAAAATATACAAAATAGCAAGAGTGATAACTATGATGTAAGTGACTATAAACAGATAATTAAATACCTTGATAAGGATGTATATAAAACAAAAAATTATAGTGCAAAAAACGATGGTGATGAAGTTTCTCCTTTTTACTATATTGCAGAGGAAAAATCACTTAAGGATTATATTAAGCAGCAAATAGGTGAACTTGCAGGGGAAAGTGATGTTTTAAATATATGTAAGTACATGGCGGAAAGTTTAGATGCTAAAGGTTATTTAGCAGTTAGCTTGCAAGATATATGCAAAGAGCTTGGAGTATCAAATAAAAAGTCAGAAGAAGCCCTGAAAGTATTTCAATCTTTAGATCCAGAAGGTATAGGAGCTAGAAATTTAAGGGAATGTTTAACAATACAATTGTATAACCAAGGCATGGATGATGAAAAAATTTGCAAAATAATTAGTGATTACTTGGAGCTGTTGGCAGAAAATAAATATAGTGAGATAGCTAGGGAATTAAAAATAAGCATAGGTGAAGTCCAAAAATATGGAGATATAATAAAAAATTTAGAACCTAAACCATCAAGAGGATTTTATACTGGTGAGACTGTTAAATATGTTGTTCCAGATGCATATATTAATAAAATTGATGATGAATATTTTATTTCTATGAATGAAGATGTGCTTCCTAAATTAAATATAAATAATTTGTATAAAGAAATTATTAAAGATGAAAAAGATGTAGAAGCTGTAGAATATGTAAAAGATAAGCTTAATAGCGCGATGTTTCTTATAAAAAGTATTGAACAAAGGAAAAACACTGTATATAGAGTTTTAGAAGAAATACTAGAGGTTCAAAGGGAATATTTTGATAGCGGTGAAGAATTTCTAAAACCGATGACACTTAAAATAATCGCTAATAATTTAGAGATGCATGAATCTACAATAAGTCGTGCAATTAGAGAAAAGTATGTAAGTATAAATAATGGTAAAGTAGTTAAAATAAAAGATTTTTTTACTAATGGAATAACCTCAGGTATAGGCGGCGACGATATATCTACACTTAATATTAAAAAAAATATTAAGGAAATGGTAGCCAGTGAAGATACAAAAAAACCAATGTCTGATCAAAATATTTGTAATCGATTAAACATTGAAGGAATAAATATTTCTAGAAGAACGGTAGCAAAATATCGTGAAGAACTTGAAATTAAAAGCTCAAGTAAACGCAAAAGATTTTAAAGAATAGTTTATTTTATGACTTCGTTAACAGAATGTTAACATGTTTTTTAGAAATACTAATTTAAAAAAGTTAGTATTTCAACTATAATGTAAGTGGGAGCAGAAAATATATGCTGGGACTTAAACAGTCCAGAAAGGTGTTCAAGTGGAGAATATTTTAAAATTAGAACAGAAGATAGTGCCTGAATTAATAGAACTTCTTGAGAAACGGCATGATATATTAAGAACGATATGTTATAATCAACCTATAGGACGTAGAATTTTATCAAATCATATGTGCATAAGCGAGAGAATAGTAAGAAATGAAATAAATTTTCTGAAGTCTCAAAACTTAATTGAAGTTAATGCACTGGGGATGTTTATAACATCTGATGGAGAAGAAATTTTACGTCAATTAAAAGGATTTATTCATGAAATCAAGGGATTATCTAAAATTGAGAAATCCATTGAGAGACACTTGAAGCTTAAGCAAGTTATAATTGTTCCCGGAGATGTAGAAATTGATAAAAGTGTTCTTAAAGAACTAGGGAAGGCAGCAGCAAATTATGCTATGGATATCATGAATGACAATAGTATAATTGCATTAACAGGTGGATCAACAGTAAAAGAAGTTGTAGATAGTTTTCCTAAAAATAATAAATACAACAATATATTGGTGCTTCCGGCTAGAGGTGGTATGGCTAGAAATGTAGAAATTCAAGCTAATACTTTAGTTGCTAGGCTTGCCGATAGAATTGGTGGAAATTACGAATTACTACATGTACCTGATAATTTAAGCAATGCAGCACTAGAAACTATATTGAATGAAAAAAATATAAGAGATATAATTGATAAAATTAGAAGTGCAGATATTCTTATTTATGGCATAGGCATTGCGAAAGAAATGGCTAATAAAAGAGGAATACCCGAGGTGAAAATTAATAAACTTGAAGAGTTAGGTGCAGTAGGTGAAGCGTTTGGTCAATATTATAATGAGTTAGGAGAAATAATTTATTCTACACCTACTATTATGGTAGCAACCGAAGAAGCTAAAAACGCGAAGATTCTAATTGCAGTAGCTGCTGGAAAAAATAAAGCTAGAGCAATTATTGCCACTGAAATCAATCGTTCCAGTACTGTTTTGATAATTGATGAAGCGGCTGCACAAAAGATTATAAATATTTTAGAAAAAAGAGAGTAAACTATATAATGATTTTATTAAAGAGAGAATTATATATTTACATATAATTATTTGATTAAAATTTTAGGAGGTTTTGCCAAAATGGTAAAAGTAGGAATTAATGGATTTGGAAGAATAGGAAGAAACGTATTTAACGCATTAGTAAAAAATTATTCAACAGAATTAGAAGTAGTAGGAATTAATGATTTAACAGATGCTGCTACACTAGCACATCTTTTAAAATATGATTCACTTTACGGAAAATTTGACGGAACTGTAGAAGCTAAAGAAAATTCTATAGTTGTTAACGGAAAAGAAATTAAAATATTTGCACAAAAAGAACCTAAAAACATCGACTGGAGTTCACTTGGAGTAGAAATCGTACTTGAATCAACTGGATTCTTTACAGATGCTACTTTAGCAAGCGCTCATTTAGGAGTTAGTGTTAAAAAAGTTCTTATATCTGCACCAGCTAAAAATGAAGATATAACAATAGTTATGGGTGTTAATGAAGAAAAATATGATTCATCAAAACATAACATAATATCAAATGCATCATGTACAACTAATTGTTTAGCTCCATTTGCTAAAGTATTAGATAAAGAATTTACAATAGTCAAAGGTTTAATGACTACAATTCATTCATATACTGGAGATCAAAGATTATTAGATGCTCCTCATAAAGATATGAGACGTGCAAGAGCTGCTACATTATCAATGATTCCAACTACAACAGGTGCAGCTAAAGCTGTAGCATTAGTTTTACCACAATTAAAAGGAAAATTAAACGGATTCTCATTAAGAGTTCCAACTCCAACAGTTTCTTGTGTAGATTTAGTAGCTGAACTTTCAAGAGATGTTACTATAGAAGAAGTAAATGCAGCATTTAGTAAAGCTTCTGAAACTGACATGAAGGGTATTCTTGGATACTCTGAAGAACCATTAGTTTCAATAGATTACAAAGGTGACGAAAGATCATCTATCGTTGATGCAATGTCAACAATGGTTATTGAAGGAAACATGGTTAAAGTTGTTTCATGGTACGATAATGAAGCAGGCTATTCTCATAGATTAGCAGATTTAACTAAATTTGTTGCAGACAAACTATAAAATTTAGTTTACTATAAAACTATAAGTATAGTATTAGGGTCTAGTTTTATAGGTAGTCTATGGAACTAGGCCCTTTTATTGCTTATTCTAGTATATGAGTATGCTTCATAGAACATACTACAATTGATAGAAGTTACAAAAGTTTATATTATAAACATGGAGAGAGGAGAATGAGTATGAAATTTAATAAGAAAACAATTGAAGATATTGAGGTTAAAGGTAAAAATGTTTTAGTGAGATGTGATTTTAATGTACCATTAAAAGATGGGGTAATTACAGATGTAAATAGATTAGTAGGTGCAATGCCAACAATTGAATACTTAATTAAAAATGGAGCAAAAGTAATTTTATGTTCACATCTTGGAAAACCAAACGGTGAGGCAAAACCTGAACTTTCTTTAGCACCAGTAGCTAAAAAATTAAACGAAATGTTAAAAAAAGAAGTGATTTTTGCAGCAGATCCAAATGTTGTTAGTGATAATGTGAAATTGGCTGTATCTAAAATGAAAGACGGAGACGTTATATTACTAGAAAATACAAGATATAGAAAAGAAGAAACAAAAAACAAAGAAAACTTTTCTAAGGAATTAGCTTCACTTGCAGATATTTTCGTAAATGATGCATTTGGAACAGCACATAGAGCACATTGTTCTACAGTCGGTGTAACTGAGTTTGTTAAAACATCAGTATGCGGATATTTAATTCAAAAGGAATTAAAATTCTTAGGTGATGCAGTAAATACCCCTGTTAGACCATTCGTTGCAATACTCGGTGGAGCTAAGGTTTCTGATAAAATAGCTGTTATTGCTAATTTACTTGATAAGGTAGATACATTAATAATTGGTGGAGGAATGGCATATACATTCTTAAAAGCCGGTGGTTATTCTGTAGGAAGTTCTTTAGTTGAGGAAGATAAAATAGCATATGCTAAAGATATGATGCAAAAGGCTGAAGAAAAAGGAATTAAATTCTTAATACCAGTTGATCATATAATTGCAGATAAATTTTCAGCTGATGCAGAGCCAGTAGTTACACAGGATCAAAATATTAAAGATGGTTACATGGGTCTTGATATTGGACCTAAGACCTCAGAAATGTATAAAGGTGCTATAAGAACAGCTAAGACTATTGTTTGGAATGGCCCAATGGGCGTATTTGAATTTAAAAACTTTGCAAATGGAACAATTGCTGTAGCAGAGGCTATGTCAAAAGTTGATGGAACTACTGTAATAGGTGGTGGAGATAGTGCAGCTGCTGTTAATCAATTAGGATTTGGAGATAAAATGACTCACATATCTACAGGCGGCGGAGCATCTCTTGAATTTTTAGAAGGTAAATTATTACCAGGAATTGAAGCTCTTACAGATAAATAGTTAAATAAACTATGATGCTTTAAAGTTTAAATATATAAGTTTTACCGATTACAAAGAATAATAGGAGGTTTTTTTTATGAGAAAAGGTATAATTGCAGGAAATTGGAAGATGAATAAAACTGTAGCTGAAGCTGTGACTTTAATTGAGGAAATGAAACCATTAGTTAAAGATGCAAAATGTGATGTTGTAGTTTGCCCTACATTTTTATGTTTAGATGCAGTAATAAAAGCAACTAAGGGTACAAATATAAAGGTTGGAGCTCAAAATATGTTTTATGAAGAAAGCGGTGCTTTTACAGGCGAAGTTTCTCCAGGAATGTTAAAAGATTTGGGTGTTGACTATGTTATAATTGGACATAGTGAAAGAAGACAATATTTCAATGAGACAGATGTTTCTGTAAACAAAAAGCTTAAAGCTGCTTACAGCCATAGTATCGTTCCTATACTTTGCGTAGGAGAAACTCTTAGTGATAGAGAAGGAAATATCACAGAAAAAGTTTTAGCAAATCAAGTAAAATTAGATTTAGAAGGACTTATAAAACAACAAGTAGAAAAATTGGTTATTGCATATGAACCAATTTGGGCTATAGGAACAGGTAAAACTGCAACTGCTGATCAAGCTAATGAGACAATTGCATTTATAAGAGCAACTGTTGGAGCTATGTTTGGTAGTGAAGTAGCTGAAAAAGTTAGAATTCAATATGGTGGTTCTGTTAAACCAGCAACTATAAAAGAACAAATGGCTAAATCAGATATTGATGGTGGTTTAATTGGAGGAGCTAGCCTTAAGGCACAAGACTTCGCCGGAATAGTAAACTATTAAGCTATTCTTTTAGACAAAACTACGAAAGTGAATTTATCTACTTTTGTAGATTCAGATGATTTAATAAAAGAGCCACATTGGTTGGTTATTATAATTACAATAAATAGCAATACATAGAAATGTGTATTGCTATTAGAAACAATTAGTGGGGGGAAAAGAAATGTCGAAAAAACCAGTAATGTTAATGATTTTAGATGGATTTGGCTTATCAAGTACCGTAGAGGGAAATGCAGTAACTGCAGCAAAAAAACCAAATTATGACAAATTAATGAAGAAATATCCGAGTACAAAATTAACTGCAAGTGGCTTAGAAGTAGGATTACCAGAGGGCCAAATGGGAAATTCAGAAGTTGGTCATTTAAACATAGGTGCAGGTAGAATCATATATCAAGCACTTACAAAAATAACAAAAGAAATCAAAGAAGGAGACTTCTTTAAGAATGTTGCTTTTAACAAAGCAATAGATAAAGCTATAAAGACGAATTCCTCAATTCATCTTCTAGGATTATTGTCTGATGGAGGAGTTCACTCTCATATTGATCATTTGAAGGCTTTAATAAAGCTTGCAAAAGATAAAGGTGCTAAACAAGTTTATGTTCATGCTTTCTTAGACGGTAGAGATGTGCAACCCGGTTCAGCACTTAAATACATAGCAGAAATAGAAGAATATATGAATGAAATAGGTCTTGGTAAAATAGCTACTATTAGTGGTAGATATTATGCTATGGATAGAGATAAGAGATGGGAAAGAGTGGAACTTGCATATAATGCTATGGTGTTATCTAAGGGTGAGACAGATACATCGGCCCTAGATGCAGTTAAAAAAGCTATGCATGATAACAAGACAGATGAATTTGTTCTTCCAACTGTTATAATGGAAAATAATAAACCAGTTGCTGCAATAAGTGACAACGATACTGTAATATGTTTTAATTTTAGACCAGACAGAGCTCGCGAACTTACTCGCGCAATTAATGACAAGGTATTTGATGGCTTTAAAAGAGAGACATTGAAACTTAATTACGTATGTACTACTCAATATGATTTATCTATAGAAAATGTTGATGTTGCGTACACACCAGAAAGTTACACTAATACGCTTGGAGAATATGTTAGTAAAATGGGTAAAAAACAGTTAAGAATAGCTGAAACTGAAAAATATGCTCATATTACATTTTTCTTTAATGGTGGTGTTGAGGCTCCAAATGTAAATGAGGATAGAGCGTTAATTCCATCACCAAAAGTAGCAACATATGACTTGCAACCAGAAATGAGTGCCCGCGAGGTTACTACAGAGTTACTTAAAAGATTAGATACTGATGAGTATGATATGATAATATTAAATTATGCTAATCCAGACATGGTAGGTCATACAGGAGTTTTCGAAGCTGCTAAAAAGGCTATAGAAACAGTTGATGAATGTCTTGGAAAAGTTGTTGAGTCAGTTTTAGGTAAAGATGGCAGCGTATTTATAACTGCAGATCATGGAAACTCAGAACAAATGATTGATTACGCGTCAGGTAAGCCAATGACTGCACATACTACAAACTTAGTTCCATTCACATATGTGTCAAATCATAGTAAAGAATTAAGAGAAAACGGAATACTAGCAGACATTGCTCCTACAATGCTTCAAGTTATGGGACTCGATGTACCTAGCGAGATGACAGGAAAATCTTTAATTAAATAATCTACAAAAGAGCTGGAATGTCATTAAACTTTAATTTATATGAAAACTGAATCAGTTTATTGTATTATCTAAGTTTGGTATTAAATTCTATTGAAATTTAGGATTATATTGACTTAACTTAGGTAATAATAAAATAGATAAAAAATTTGGAGGTAAGATAATATGAAAAACTTTATTGAGATCATTGATATTTTTGCAAGACAAATTTTAGATTCAAGAGCATTTCCAACAGTTGAAGTTGAGGTAACACTGGAAGATGGAACAATAGCAAGAGCATCAGTACCATCAGGTGCTTCTACTGGTATATTTGAAGCAGTAGAACTAAGAGATGGAGATAAAGAATTATTTAATGGTAAGGGAGTTTTAAAAGCTGTTAATAATGTAAACAATATAATAGCTGATGAATTAGTTGGAATGAATGTATATGATCAAATAGCGATTGATAAGGCAATGATAGCGCTTGATGGAACACACAATAAGGCAAAACTTGGTGCTAATGCAATTCTTGGAGTATCACTTGCTTGCGCAAGAGCTGCTGCTGAATCATTAGGACTTGGATTGTATCAATATATTGGTGGAGTAAACGCTAAAGTTTTACCAGTTCCAATGATGAATATTATAAATGGTGGAAGTCATGCTGATAATAATGTTGATCTTCAAGAGTTTATGGTTATGCCCGTAGGAGCAACCTCATTTAAAGAAGCTTTAAGAATGAGTGCAGAAGTTTACCATGCATTAAAAGCATTATTAAAAAGTAAGGGACTCGCTACTGGTGTTGGTGATGAAGGTGGATTTGCTCCAGATTTATCATCAAATGAGGAAGCTATAAAAATTATAATAGAAGCTATAGAAAAAGCTGGATTTGTTCCAGGAAAAGATATATTTATAGCTCTTGATCCAGCAGCTTCTGAATTCTTTGAAGATGGTAAGTATAACTTAGCATCAGAGGGAAGAATACTTACTCCAGAACAAATGGCTGATTATTATGTAGAACTTGTTAACAAGTATCCAATAATCTCTATTGAAGATGGAATGGCTGAAGAAGATTGGGATGGTTGGAAATACCTAACAGACAAAATAGGAGATAAAGTTCAATTAGTTGGGGATGACTTATTTGTAACTAATACAGATAGATTAAAAATGGGAATTGATAAAAAAGTTGCGAATTCAATTCTTATAAAATTAAATCAAATAGGTACACTCACCGAAACATTGAATGCTATAGAAATGGCAGAGAGAGCAGGATATACTGCAGTAGTTTCTCATAGATCAGGAGAAACTGAAGATACGAGCATAGCAGATTTAGTTGTAGCTATGAACGCAGGACAAATTAAAACTGGTGCTCCAGCTAGAAGTGAAAGAGTTTCTAAGTACAATCAGCTTTTAAGAATAGAAGAAGAATTAGCTGAAGCAGCGGAGTATAGAGGAATAAAAGCATTCTATAATATAAAAAGATAGTTAGCAATAAAATATGAGCATAGTCTTTATGGCTATGCTCTTATTTTTTATTAAGGCTAAGGTGGATTTATAAATGGAATTGTGTTACAATTAACTAAAAAATATAATAATAAGAACATATTTTCATGTTACTTTGTAATGATAATAGAGTAAGTAGATGAATTACATTCCATTGTAAGATACCTTAGAGTATGTTAAAATAGCCAAGTATTTGATGAATAGGGGGTGTACATATGCGTAGTTTTATAATATTTTTATTTATTGTAACATCAATTGTTATAATTGTTTCAGTTATGATGCAACCTAGTAAAACAGATGGATTAAGTGGTCTTATAGGTGGAACTTCGGAAACTTTTTTTGCGAAAAACAAAACCAAAACAGCCGAATCAGTCTTAGCGAGAGTTACAGTAATTTCAGCACTTTGTTTTGTTGCATGTATAGCAGCTCTAAATGTAATAAAATAATACAATTAATTCATAGTTCAGGCACATTAATAAATATTTTAGACTTTACAGCAGTTTATTTGAATTTTTTTAATAAACTGCATTTTTTTATGATTTAACGACATTCCAGAAGGAAAGTCTCCAACTTCTATAAGTGAGAGTTACATATTATAACAAATAAAAAACTTCGGTGGGATTTTAAATTTCCTTCTGAAGTGGTTAATGCATCTTCTTCAAAGCTGTTGCAGCTCCTCAGGAGATGATTTAGAAAGTTATTATAATAAAAAAAGTTTAGTATATAAGTTATAAATGATAATATTAGGTAATGTAGTCTATGATTATTAGAGGTGAAGGATGATGAGCGAATATAGTTCAAAATTAGAAAGTAAGGATATGAATTTTCTTTTTGAAGGTATTTTAAGCCTTAAAACAAAGGAAGAATGTTATAAATTTTTTGAGGATATATGCACTATAAATGAAATAAAGGCATTTGAACAAAGATTTCAAGTAGCAAAAATGCTTGCAGATAAAAAGACATATATGGATATCGCAGGTGCTACAGGTGCAAGTACTGCAACGATTAGTAGAATCAATAGAGCATTAAATTATGGTAGCGATGGATATAAACTTATATTAGAACGCTTGAGTTCAAAGGAATAGGCACACAGCTCTGCAAGAGATGATTACAGCTCTGAAAGAGATGATTACAGCTCTGAAAGAGATGATTACAGCTCTGAAAGAGATGATTACAGCTCTGAAAGAGATGATTACAGCTCTGAAAGAGATGATTACAGCTCTGAAAGAGA
>NZ_JAHLDV010000015.1 GCF_018861865.1 Clostridium frigoris | reverse complement strand
GACCCTACCGTTGCCAGTAAATCCCTTGCTCTCAGGTTGTCTTCCCGTTGGTTAGGCGACATAGGCTTCTTTCAGCCTATCGGCTCAGCTAACATGCTGGACGTACAAAAATCGAGATGGCGCTAGCACCTACCCGATAAAAATACTAAATATTTTTGTTCCATACTCTATTATGTGCATTCTGCATGAAGATAGTCAATAATTATTTTAATAAATTTATAATAAGAAATGATAATTTGATTTTTTTCAGTACTACTTTTCTATTTTATTTACATTGTTTTTTTCCTCAAAAATTTATCGTGTGCTTTTCTTACACTATCACCAGAAGCATAAGGACTAATACTTTGTGATACTTGTTCCCAACATAGTCCATTAATATATCTAAGACTTAAAATCATCCTCATTTCACTATCACCTATTCCATTTATATATCTGTTAAGACGGCTTAACTCATAAAAGCATTTCTTTAAGTTTAAATCTAAGAGGCTTTTTAAATCCGCTATCTCAGCTGCATATTTACCTACTTTATCAGATATTCCACTGGCGTGTGGCATTCCAGTTATAATGCTTGTACAAGAAGCTGCACTGCACTCTAATTCTTCTAATCTATTTTTCATTTCTTCAATTTCTCTATTTAAATAATAAAGTTGTGATAATTCTTTCTTAGTCATCTGCCACACCCCCTTCATCAATAGCTTTTCTTAAATAACAAACAGCACAATAAATAAATGCGAGGTCTCTTGATGGAACTATTACACTTTCTAGATATGCTATTGTTTGTAATAACATTTCAGTATCTTTTGCATTAGCTGCTTTTGTCATAAGCTCCACCTCTAATCCTAGCCTTCACCGCCTGAAGCAGTGCTTCCTGACCAATACTTTTATTCTCTAGTGCTTTCATCACATCTTCATCTATGGTTCCCTTTGCTATGAGATGATGAATAATAACATTCTGTTTTTGTCCTTGCCTATATAATCTTGCATTAGCTTGCTGATAAAGTTCTAAGCTCCAAGTAAGTCCAAACCAAACTATGATATTTCCTCCAGCTTGAAGGTTAAGTCCATGTCCTGCTGAAGCTGGATGCACAAGCATTATTTCTACCCCACCATTATTCCACTTCTTTATATCTTCTGAAGTTTTTAGCTCCTTAGCATTTTTAAAATGCTTTTTAAGCCTATCCCTATCGTGCTTATAGGCATAAAATATTAAAACTGGCTTACCAATAGAAACTTCTATAATATCTTCAAGGGCCTTAAGTTTCTCATCATGCATTTCCTGAACTACACCTTCCTCATCATACACAGCTCCATTTGCAAATTGTAGAAGTTTATTTGTAAGTACTGCGGCATTATTTGCAACTATGTCTGAGTCTTGAAGTCGTAATAGCAGATCCTTCTCAAGCTTTTTATACTTTTCTTCTACACTCTTTGGAAGTTTAACTGATATTATGTTATCTATCCTCTCAGGAAGTTCTAAGTAATCCTTAGCTTTCATGCTTATGCATATATCTGATAGCTTTTTATAAATAGATTCCTCTGCCTCAACTTTTGGTTTGTAACTAAATATAATATTTTGATTTCTCTTATCCGGCATAAAGTATCTATCTCTGTAAGCTGTAAGTGTTTTACCAAGTCTTTCACCTTGATCCAAAAGATAAATCTCTGACCATAAATCCATAAGTCCATTTGGTGCTGGTGTTCCGGTGAGCCCAACTATTCTTTTAGTTCTTATTTTCCTTAAAGCTTTAAACCTTTGAGATTTTGAAGATTTAAAACTTGAAAGTTCATCTACAACTACCATATCAAAGGACCAATCCTTACCACAATATTTTATAAGCCACACCACATTTTCTCTATTAATAACATAAATATCAGCTTTAGTATTTAGTGCAGCTCTACGTTCTTTTTCAGTTCCTAATACCTTTGATATCTTCAAATGCTTTAAATGGTCCCATTTTTCAGTTTCGCTGCTCCAAGTATCCTCTGCTACCTTTAGGGGTGCAATTACTAAAACTTTTGCAATCTCAAAATAATTATGCATAAGTTCCTCTATAGCTGTAAGGGTACATACCGTTTTCCCAAGTCCCATGTCCAGCAGAAGTCCTGTTTTTTCTTTATCTAAAATCCACTTTGTGGCATATTCTTGATAACTATGAGGTTCGTATTTCATCCCATCACATCCCTTATAAGATCATCTACTGCATTAAAACTATCTATGCAGTAAACCTTAAAGCCTAAAGCTTCAAGCTGCTGTTTTCTTTTTAATTGAAGTGGTCTCATCTTTTTACCTGGTGCCTTTAGTTCTATGAAAACAATCCTTGCATTTGGTATTAGTACCAATCTATCTGGCACACCTGCCATCCCTGGAGATACAAACTTTAATGCGAGCCCTCCAAGCTTTTTTACTTCCTTAGTAAGTACCTGCTCCAGATGTTTTTCGGAATATACCATAGCCATAATCTCTCCTCTTGCTTCACTGAGGTAACTGTTTGAATTCCCAACTTTTTCTTAACTATTTTAACTTCCTTCTTAGACATTCCATTGAGTGCTTCTAATTCATAAACTTTGGCATACTCAACAAAATCATCTTTTAATATATTTTCAATAATTCTCTCCATTAATAAAATCCCCTTTCAAAATGCAAAGGTACAAGAGGTGGAACAAAGGCTCAAAATGCCTCGTGGGTCATATATCACATATTACATTATATATACTACTTATTTATTATTATTTATCTAAATAGTAACCCTTGTTCCATTATTCCTCTGACCATGCCAAATGGCTTAACTACTAACTTCTTTACTGGAACATAGCCTTGGAACAACCTAACGGCTTGTACCTCTCATTCCAGTTGTTTATGGTATAATCTTTTATTTCTTATTCCACTCTCATAAATGCTCTTTGCTTATTATAAATTGGAAATCTTGTTGTTCCACTTTTCGTTACATCATAAGGTTTCCAGTTTTCAATTCTTGCCATTATAGCTGTAATTTCATAAGAGTCTGTCTTCTTAAGATTAGCTGAGTCCTTTCCAAAACCCTCACACCAAATCTCCATAGGACAAACAATATTACGCTTAACAGTTCCAATTTCAGCGACACCAAAATCACCACCACTTAAAAAATTCCTTCGGTCGCATAAATCCATTGAACTCCAATTCCCTGGCAATGCCTTTTCCAAGTACTCTCGCACCAAGCCTTCACGATCATCTGTTTCCATAGCATCTGCCTGCTCAGATATGGCAATTTGAGCTTCATCACCCTTTAAGAATAGAACTTCTCCTTTTCTATAAACACATAGTACTTCTGCCCATATCTGATCTACCTCTTCAAGCTCCCATGCTTTCTTCACACTATTGCCAGTAACTCTAACTGGCCAAAATCTACGATTTCCTGTTGTATCCCTTAAAAATCCACTTTCACTATTTGTGCTACCTACTACCACACATTGCCTTGGATGACTTTCAACATTAACTCCATAACTGGCACGATACTTATCGTCGGTTCTTGATACGAAGGATTTAACAGTTTCCACATCTGTTTTTCTTATACCTGCAAGTTCCCCAAGTTCTAAGAGCCAATAGCCTTGAAGCTTTTCTGCTGCAGCTTTATCACGCATATCAGTTATAGTTAAACTATCTGAAAACCATTTGTTACCGAGTCTTGAAAAGAAGGTACTCTTACCTATTCCCTGTGGGCCATTAAGAATTAAAACACTATCGAATTTCGTACCTGGCTCATATATTCTTGCAACAGCTGCTACAAGTGTTTTTCTAATTACTGCTCTTGAATATTCATTATCCTCTGCTCCTAGGTAGTCTATTAAAAGGGTATCAAGTCTTTCTATATCATCCCACTCTGGAAGTGCATCTAGGTATTCCTTTATTGGGTGGTAGGCCCTTTCTGCTGAAACTGCAATGAGCGCCTCTTTTGTTTTAGTTGGAGACCAAACTCCATAGGTTTTATCGAAATATACTTTTAGTGCTGACATATCACAATCACTCCATCCTTCTTTAATTTGTTTCCACGGTAAGCCTTCCTTAGCATCTATTCCATCACGGTGCTGGTTATAGGCAATTGTCTTTAGGCTCTCATCATTTTGCATAATAAGCACAAGATTTTGTAAGCCATCTTTTATCTGTCCATTTTTATTTATAGTAAGCCTAGTCTGCCAGTCTTCATCATCTTTAAAATCCTCCTCAGCCTCAGCTATTCTTTCCGTTATGATCAGCTTTTTAACCTCTCCATCTTTCATAACAGAATCCATCATGGCTATAAAAGAAGGGAGCTTTACAGCAGGAGTTCCTTCTGTGATATCTTCATCAAGATCACCAAACTTATGAAGCCTTACTAAATCAAAAGCATTGCAGAGCTTCCCTGAAGCAGGATCAGTTCCATGATGGGAATATGCAAAGTCACCATTTTCATAAATGATAAGTCCCCCAGCTGTACTTCCTTTTGTATAGGTATAACGGTTTGGCTCCTCGCAAGGCGAATACACATCATTTAAGAACTTATCTATAACATCAACTACTGTGTAATTCCTGCAAAAGGCTCCTATAACCCCAGACTTTTCTCTTGGATCTCCTTGCTTGTCTGCTATCTTTTTTCTCTCAGTTTTACTCCTTGAACTTTCAGGCCAGAAGGAAGAATCCTTCCAGTCAGCATATCTTTTAAGAACCTCATCAGCATTAAGCCAAGGTTCATCTAAAACATTAAATACAAATTGTCCATCTGATGATGTAGATGGCCAATACATTAATCTTTGTGGCTGATATGTTGTATCATCAAAGAAATCAATGCCTAAATCCCCAGCCACTCTTCTTGCTATTGCCTGATATTCGTCTGGAGTAACAGCTCTATTTAAAGGAATTACAAGCCTTAGTCTGAATACAAAAAATGGTATTTAGAATTTAAAGCAACAATTAACAGTAGAGGCTCTATGCCATTAATGCATTTCCAAAATGTCTACGCTATGATTGCTATGACCGAACTTAGTACTATTGATAAATTTACTATAGTGGTAAACGATATAAAATCATTTGATTATTTTTTTAGAAGACCACCATTATCTTTAAGAGCAAATATTTACGTTATGCTTATAGATTTAGATAAAGGTCAAGTTATAAAAGAAGAAAAACTATGTAATTACGAACAATAAAGAGATGTCATTTCCGACATGTCATAAAATTTTACCGATGATGGAATCTTTACTCTATAGAAACAAAAAAACAAAAAAAATACCCGACAAGCTAATTTATCAGCTCAACTGGTATCTACTTTTATACTTTTATCGAATACACCAAAACCTACCCTAAACTTTCACAACAGCATATAATATACACCAAACAACGTGGGATATATTTATAAGTCCATAAAATATTAAGCACCCATTAATAATAATGTTTGATTGATATAGTTGTTTTACCGTAGCATCTTTCATTCTTTGGTATACGCCAAGCAATAGCGCAAATGGCAATAACACCTTAACTATTATACTTAATAATTGACTGTTGTTCACAAGTGATGCCATTATAGCATTGAACTCTAAAAACAAACCTGTGTTGACTAGTATAATCGTAAATATAATATCTGTTACATTTAATAAGTATATTGAAATTAATTTTCTTTTTATTGAACACAAATCGCCCGTTTTTAATGTAGAAATAATAAAAAACATGGTCAACACCTCTATTTAGAAGTATTGACCATGTCTATGCCCTTTAAACCTCTTCTTTATTTTGACCTAAATTATAGTTCCAGTGAATAGAAATTTTAAAATAGTCTATAATTTAAATATCCTTTTAATTTAATAACTAACGAACTAATAAAGGTAATACTGCACTGGGTTCCCCCTAGGTGCGGTATTTTTACTTTATATCTAAATCTTGTATAATACCCACCTGCATGTACCCAATTCATATTTAAGTTCATACAGCCTATCAGCTCCATTAATTACACTCTGACATTTATACACGCGCATATTGTTACCTGCTAGCTTTTCTTTATCTACACAAATAACTTTATCTATTTTTACAACAGAATTACTTCCATCTTCTTTAATAATTTTAAATCTTACAGGATTTATGTTCCCAGCTATATCAGTCCAAGAAACTACTTCTATCCCCTTTGCTACAATTTTCATACTATCCCCTCCAAACATATGTTCGTATATATTATACAACATTATAGGATTAATAAAAAGGGGAATGTTTTCCTGTAAAATTAGAATTCATAGGTATCAACGTAAAAAAATACCCGCCAAGCCAATTTCTCAGCTCGACGAGTATTATGTTTTCTATTTCTATCTCAAATGACTATATAGAACAGGCACGCCCTCTGGATCAAGTAATAAAGTCTTACCTTTATATTTCCAAAGATAATCCCTTAACTCATTATCCTCTAACTTTTTAACCCACTTCTTTATTGTAGCAGGTGTTTTTCCAGCCATCCCTGCAAGATCTTCTACAGTATATCCCTTTCTACAACAGTCAGGATCATTTAATCTTTCATTGGCCCATTCTACTGTAAAAGCTTCTGGATCAAACTCATATCCTAACCAGTCTATGAATTCTTTTTTATCATCTCCATCAGCACTAATAATTTCTTCATACCCTGGCACCCCTCCACAGTCTTCAGGAGGACAAGCTCTTTTCCCACCTACACAGACTGGGTAATTCATATTTGGGTCAGCGTCTAGTTCTTCTATAATTTTAATGGTATGACACCAACCATCGCCAAAATCATATTCATAGCTAAATGATTTTTTATCACTGAAAATAACTGTATCGTTAGAATCATAATCTGTTTCGCCAGATTCATCAATTTCTTCCAAACCTATTCTTTTGTCATCTACAGTAAAATCATATAAATGATAATCTTCCCAACCAAATACCTTTTGAATGACCAAATGCAAATCATGGAATGTAGCTTCTTTTTCTATTAGTACTTCTCTATAAATCTCTGGTTTAATTTCATCTAGTATAATTTTAAGCTTTAATATCTTCATGTTCGACCTCCCAATTTTCAGCCAATTAACTTAGCTCAGCTGATATGCTTCTTCAAGTTAGTGTGTCTGAATTCTAATTTCTCTCATTTAATTAATTATAACAAACTTTATTTAAACTTTAAACGTAAATCCAAAAAAAAGACCCGCCAAGCAATTTCTCAGCTCAACGGGTCTTTACTTCTACTTTATAACCAGATATCTTCACATACCGTACAAATAACTCATCTTACAAATAGTCCTTCAGGTACCACCAACCGCCAGTCGCTATCATAATTTCCCCCTACTTTGGCATCACCAGATAAGTATCGCTTACTTTTTCCAATATTACCTTTACAGAAATCAAAAAAAGATCTAGAAAGCTGCAGTCTATCATTGTATTTACTTAATAAAAATCCAGTTTTCTGGTAAACCATCTGTATATTATAAGCCTCTAAATACGTTCTTAATTTTTCTTCATCCAAAAAATCAATTTTTAACAAACAATTCATTAACTCTTTAAGACCACCAATTTTTTCAAAATCTTTTATGCTATCAATAATTGTTCTTTCCATATCCGTAACCCTAATTCCCTCATCATTACTTGGTGTAATTATACCACAGGATGTTTTAGATAAAATATACTTGTAATATAGGCCTTCAAACTCAAAATCCCTAAATCTTTTATTAGAGGATATATATACTATATTTTTAATTTTATTTGCAACTCCATCATACTCAAGAGCTGTATGATGAGATATATAAACATTATCATTAGTACCACAAGCTATTTGATACTTTGATGCAACAACTTTATTTGTTATGAGATTTACTGCTGAATATAGATTCCTTCTAATTTTTTCAATAAGTCCTTTTTCTATTAATACGTTTAGAAGAATATATGCCGCCTTTTGAGTCTTTGTTAACTGCTTGACATCTTCAATAGTGAATGTGGGTAATTTACTCAATATTTTATACTCTGTTATACTATCCATGATATTGTTTCCCCTTTATATATTTATTTGAACTATCGGTTTATTTATTGAACTTAATTTACTTTTTGATAATCTTGTGATAACATGTGATGACATATTAAAAAAGGAAGATGATACATGATATATGAACCAAACAAATACATAGCGATCCACCAGCTAATTTCTGAGGATATTCCTTACGAAACTATTGCCGCTATGCTCAATGTCTCGAAAAATACAGTGACTGCCTTAGAAAAAAGAGAAAATGAACTGGCAACAATATTTCCGTCACGGACTAGGAAATCAAAATATGACCCATATATTAAAGAACTTTCAAGCTATATCAACTATTATATAAATCAATCGCGAAATACCTGTCAGTTGTATAAAACCGTTAAGCTAAATTCCGATGAAATCTATGAATTGATCAAAGATGCTGGCTTTTATGTTACTAAAACTAAATTTAAAGAACTATATACAATTGAAAACAACAAAAGGAAAGAAAGTTATTTGAAAATACACTATAACCCAGGTGAAATTATACAATTTGATTGGGGTTATCGACTTCTTAACATCAATGGGAAAAACAAGAGAATCTATTTTGCAGTCTACTTATTTCCATACAGCAATTACAAAATAGCCTATGTGACTGAAAAAGAAGATGGAAAATCTTTTGCCAAAACATTTAATAAATTCACCAATGATGTATGTGGAACAGCCCCTATTTTTGTCATTGATAATATGAAAATTGCTAAACGAATTCACGATCCTACCCAAAAGGATAAACAGCTCACATTGCTTTTCAGCGAATTGTCTAAGCATTATGAATTTGAAGTATCTTTTTGCGCACCTAGGCGCCCAAATCAGAAAGGATCAGTAGAAAATGGTGTAGGCATAATCAAAGAAGCCTTGAAAAAAACATATATTCAATGTTTTAAGGATTTGAATGATGTCCAGTCCTTTATTGATGAAATCATTAATGCATCTAATAAGAGAATGCATCCTTCAAAAAACGATACTTGCCAAAAACTGTTTGCTCATGAAGAGGCACTCTTAAAGAGGCTTCCGCAGCGGCAATACACTTATTATGCCTTAAAGAAAAGAACTGTCAATCGTGATAGCATGATTACATCAAAAAATTCAAAATACGCCGTTCCCGAGGGCTATCAAGGAGAACAAATTACATTGCGTTATAATGATTATCTTTTATACATAGTATCCAATAATGGTGATGTCTTAGCGAAGCATCCAGTTTCAAGAAAAAAGAAATCAAGAACTTACCGGGTATGGCATATGCTCAACAAACTAAAAATGAAGCCACATGGCTTTACTTTTAGTGAAGAATATCGATCAATGCCTAAATGGCTTAAAACACTTTATATTGAAATATTTAATGAGGATACATCAACCTTTATTTCTTTTTTGGAATCTACACAAGGTAAGCAAAAAGATTTCCTAAAAAAATGTTTGAGGCGAAACCAAATTGAATATCATGAATTAACAGTAGAAATTCTTGAAAAGGAGATAAAGCGACTTTAGTTTCAAAAACAATAAAAATAAGCCCCTATTAAAGGGCTTTTTTTTGTTTTTATTCTCAGTATTCATTACATTTATTTGCTATTAATAAATATAAAGGGATTAGAATCTATTTTACGGCTCTGCTCTCAGAAATTACATCGCCTATCTTATTAATTGTTCCCTCTGTATGTGCAACTTTATAAATTATATTATCAATCTCTGCTTTATGCGTAGTATTACTATGTTCAATAGCATTTACAACAGAAAATATTTCATCCTGTCTTATTTCCATATTCTTTTGGCTTACATACATTTCCTTTTGATTTTCTTCTATAGTATCTAATTTCTTCATCAATATTTCGAACATTTTCTTTGTTTCATTATCCATTCTAAATCACCACCACTATTTTAATTTTCAAGTAAACTAATTATAACATCTTCAAACTTTCTTATCAAGCTATAAGAAATTACATTTTTACAATAAACTAAGTATTATATTTTAGATAAATATACTTGTGGTTAAAAGTGAAAGTTAACCTAAAATGCAAAATATATTTTAGGTCTTAATATTGATTTTAAAATTTACTTTTTCAGTACCCTACTATAAATGGGTTTTTTTTATTGTCTTATTCACAAAAATCCATACCAACCTTAATTAGTGGTTTTAGTGAAAAGTAAATTAATTTATCCACCATCTATAGTTTTATTAATTGCTCTATCTTTCTCATAATTAAATGTATCAAGTAAAGAACACTGATAAAAATCATTTCCACAAAAGTCTGTTATGCGAATGCCTAGGTGCCTTATTGCATTTCCCTTCCAAACATTGTCAAATAGATAACATGCTATTTCGTATATTTTACGAGTGGAATCAGTTGCTACTTCTAATTTCTTTTGGCGAGAATAAAAGATTAAGTCACTGCCTCTAACACTTATACTAACTACCGAGCAGCAGTTCTGTGAATCTCTTAAACGCATAGCTACAGTTTCGCATAAGGATAGTAACACTTTATGAGCTGTATCTTTATCTTCAACATCAAAGCTTATAGTTGTTGAATTACCTATACCCTTCAATTGAATATAATTACTTTTTCTAACTTCTGAAAATTCTATACCATTGGCAAAATTCCAAATTACTTTTCCATGACTCTTCAGTTTATATTTTAAAATTTCTAAATCATAGTTTGCTAAATCACCAATAGTATTAATGTTTAAGTTATGAAGTTTGGGAGCTGTAGCTCTACCCACCATAAACAAATCCTCTACAGGAAGTGGCCACATCTTTTTTTCTATTTCATGTGGAAATAAGGTATGAGTCATATCCGGTTTCTTAAAATCTGAAGCTACCTTCGCGAGTAGTTTTCTATCTGAGATTCCAATATTTACGGTGAAACCAAGTTCCTTTTTTATTCTTTCACTTATAGTTTCAGCGAGTATCATATAGTCAGGATATAAATGCTCCATATTGGAAAAGTCTAAAAAACTTTCATCTACACTAAATCGTTGAATCTGTGGAGTATATTCCTGGAATATTTGATTCATAGCTGAACTACATTTCATATAAAGCCAATACCTTGGTGGTACTATTACTAGCCCTGGACACTTTGCCCTAGCATTATATAAAGTTTCTCCTGTTTTTATATTAAATTTTTTAGCAGGTATTGATTTAGTTAGGACAATACCATGTCTACTCTCTTCATCTCCACCTATTACAGATGGTACAGTTCTAAGATCAAATGTTTCTCCTCGTTGAAGTCTATATGCTGCTTCCCATGAAAGGTAAGCACTATTCGCATCTATATGAAATATCAGTCTGCTCATAAACATCTTCCTTTCTGCAGCTTATTATTAATTACTAGAACATCAGTTCGTATTTATTATATACTACTTTCTTGATTTTTAGAAGTATTTTCATTTACCAAATTAGGACATTATTTTAGCACTTTCATAAGTTTAACTAAAGTTAGAAGTTTTATATTAAAAAGGTGACACTATGGTTATACTAACTAAAAAAGTGAGGTGTTTTTAAATGGCTGTAGCTCATAAAACAGTAATATCATTCGGTCTTGTTGCTATTCCAATCTCAATGTATACCGCTACTCAAGACAATGACATACATTTTAACCAGCTCCACAAAGAAGATAATTCTAGAATAAAATATAAAAAATCTTGTAGTCATTGTGGACAGGAAATTACATCAAAAGACATTATCAAAGGTTATGAATATGATAAAGATCATTATGTTGTCGTAACAGATGAGGACTTAGAAAAAATTAAAACTGAAAAAGAAAGATCTATACAAATAATGCACTTTGCACAACTGAATCAAATATCACCAATTTATTATGATAAAACATACCAGGCTACTCCTGAAGCTGGTGGAGATAAAGCATTTGAGCTTCTACGTGCTGCACTTATGTCCGAACAAAAAATTGCAATAGGTAAAACTGTAATGGGAACAAAAGAAACTTTACTTGCTATTATTCCACGTGAAGATGGGATATTAATTTCTACTATGTATTATGAAGACGAGATAAAGGATCTAGCAAAATCTTATAATAAACCAGATATAGTGGATGCTGAACTTACGATGGCAAAAGCTCTAATTAATTCTATGATAACTCCTTTTAAGCCTGCATCATATAAGGATGAGTACCAGGTTAAGCTACGTGAACTACTTGAAACAAAAATAGCTGGTAAAGAAATTGTTGCTTCTAAATCAGAGGCTCCAGGTAATGTAATTAATCTTATGGATGCACTTAAAGCGAGCATTGAACAAAATAAAGCTAAAGAAACACCAAAGCCTAAGACAAAACGTAAAATTCCAAAAGGTGCATAATGGATTTGTTCGATATTAAAGGAATTAAGCCTATGTTAATCGGTGAAATGCAAGACGCATTTGATAGCCCTAGTTATATCTATGAGCTAAAATTAGACGGTCACAGATGTATTGTTTATCTTGACAATGATTCAACGGATATACGC
Organism: Clostridium frigoris; assembly: GCF_018861865.1. Lineage (GTDB taxonomy): Bacteria > Bacillota > Clostridia > Clostridiales > Clostridiaceae > Clostridium_AD > Clostridium_AD frigoris. The sequence goes on along the minus strand of NZ_JAHLDV010000015.1, from coordinate 47,634 downwards.
AACAAACGAGATGTTAAATTGATTTCTAAGGTTCCAGAACTGTCCAATATACATAAACAAGTTAAAAAACGTTGTATTTTAGATGGTGAATTAATAGTCATTAAGGATGGAAAGCCAGATTTCTTTGAGATTCAAAGGCGGTCTGTGTTGGGAAATACATTTAAAATTCAACTTGCTGCAGCTAAACTTCCAGCCACTTTCACCGCCTTTGATATTCTCTACTATGACGATCATCAAGTTATGGATTTGCCATTAATGCAACGTAAAAAGCTACTTGAAAAGGTTGTTAAAGAAAATGAACGCATTGCTATTTCTAGATATATAAAGCAGCAGGGAATACAATTTTATAAGCTCGCTAAACAAAATGAACTAGAAGGTATAGTTGCTAAACGAAAAGATAGTAAATATTATCAGGACAAGAAAACTAAAGACTGGATAAAAATTAAATATTTATTGGATGATGATTTTGTGGTATGTGGTTATATCCTTAAAAGAAAAGGTGTAATTAGTATCGTCCTAGGACAATATTCTGGTAAACAACTATTGTATAAAGGCCATGTTACTATGGGATTATCCTCAGAAGATTTTAAGGTAATTGAATCAACCCCTAAATTAGATTCCCATCCTTTTAATGACTTACCTACTGGAAATAATAATGCTGTGTGGATAGAGCCTAGTCTTGTATGTGTAGTAAAATTTATGATGAAAACGGCCAGTGGTGGCTTGCGACAACCAGTATTCAAAGGTTTGAGGAATGATAAAACCCCTAAGGAATGTATCTTAAAATAATAAGGAGTGGTTATTATGGATAAGAAAGAAGCTAAAGAGTTTTCGAGTGATGCTATATATGGGCTTTCAGAAATGGTAACTCTTATAGATAGTCAAACAGACGAAATTGATTATTTAAAAGATAAACTTGCTGATAATATCGACATTAGCGTAAATATGGCGGATAAGATTGCTAATTTGAAAGATCAAATAGAAGATATAAACGAGTACCCTAATTGTCATACGGAAAAAATTGAATTTGATGGTGAATATGATTTTTACGATAAATAAGTCATCCCATTGAGTATCACTTATTAATGCAATATAAAAGAGAGCCTAATTGGCTCTTTTGGTTCTTCTTAAAAATTTCTTTATATAATTATTTATTATAAGCCAAAAGCTCGCGTTTTATATAAATAATAAGTAAGTACTTTTAAAATTTGCTCCTTTTAAATTTATACCCGCTAAGCTATTTTCTCAGCTCGACGAGTATTATGTTTTCTATTTCTATCTCAAATTACTAAATAGAACAGGCACGCCCTCTGGATCAAGTAATAAAGTCTTACCTTTATATTTCCAAAGATAATCCCTTAACTCATTATCCTCTAACTTTTTAACCCACTTTTTTATTGTAGCAGGTGTTTTTCCAGCCATCCCTGCAAGATCCTCTACAGTATATCCCTTTCTACAACAGTCAGGATCATTTAATCTTTCATTGGCCCATTCTACAGTAAAAGCTTCTGGATCAAACTCATATCCTAACCAGTCTATTAATTCTTTTTTATCATCTCCATCAGCACTAATAATTTCTTCGTACCCTGGCACCCCTCCGCAGTCTTCAGGAGGACAAGCTCTTTTCCCACCTACACAGACTGGGTAATTCATATTTGGGTCAGCGTCTAGTTCTTCTATAATTTTAATGGTATGACACCAACCATCGCCAAAATCATATTCATAGCTAAATGATTTTTTATCACTGAAAATAACTGTATCGTTAGAATCATAATCTGCTTCGCCAGATTCATCAATTTCTTCCAAGCCTATTCTTTTGTCATCTACAGTAAAATCATATAAATGATAATCTTCCCAACCAAATACCTTTTGAATGACCAAATGCAAATCATGGTATGTAGCTTCTTTTTCTATTAGTACTTCTCTATAGATCTCTGGCTCAATTTCATCAAGTATAATTTTATGCTTTAATATCTTCATGTTCGGCCTCCCAATTTTCAGCCAATAACGTAGCTCAGCTGACATGCTTCTTAAAATTAGTGTGTCTGAATTCTAATTTGTCTCATTCAATTAATTATAACAAACTTTATTTAAACTTTAAACGTAAATCCCCAAAAAAAATACCCGCCAAGCCAATTTCTCAGCTCATCGGGTCTTTACTTCTACTTTATAACCAAATACCTGCCACCTTTAAATACATCATTACTAAACACAGCTTTAACATCATATGTATCTTCAAGACTAATTTTCAAAACAAATAAATCTGGAAATAGTTTTTTAGCTCTCCGATATAAACACAACTATTTATAATCTCTTATACTAACTTATCAACCAATATATCAGCTATTCTCTTGCTTGCAAATCCATCACCGTATGGATTGCTTGCATGACTCATCTTTTCATACTCTTCTTTATTATTTAATAATTCTTTAAATGCTTTATAGATGACTTCCTCATCTGTTCCAACTAACTTAAGTGTTCCCGCTGCTATTCCTTCTGGTCTTTCAGTAGTATCTCGCATTACAAGTACAGGTTTACCAAGACTAGGAGCTTCCTCTTGTATTCCACCACTATCTGTTAATATTAAATAAGATTGTGATAAAAAATTATGAAAGTCTAAAACATCAAGTGGGTCAATAATTCGAATACGGTCACATTTCCCCAAAATTTCTTTAGCTGCCTCTCTTACTACAGGATTCATATGTATTGGATATATTACTTTAATATCTGGTGTTTCATCTACCAAACGTCTAATTGCTCTAAACATGTGATGCATTGGTTCACCAAGATTTTCCCTACGGTGGGCAGTAAGCATAATAAGTCTACTATCAGATGCCCAAGTTAACTGCTCATGCGCATAATCATCTCTAACCGTAGTTTTCAAAGCATCTATAGCCGTATTTCCAGTAACATAGATTGAATTTGGATTCTTACCTTCTTTTACCAAATTCTGCTTTGATAGTTCGGTTGGAGCAAAATTATATTTAGCAATAATTCCTACAGCCTGGCGATTAAATTCCTCAGGATATGGAGAATATATATCATAAGTTCTTAGCCCAGCTTCAACATGCCCAACTGGTATCTGAAGATAGAAACAAGCTAAGGCTGTTACAAAAGTTGTTGATGTATCACCATGAACCAATACTACATCTGGTTTAACCTCTTCAAGTACCTGTTTAATTTTATTTAAAATATTAGTTGTTACATCAAACAGTGTTTGTCTGTCTTTCATTATTGCTAAATCATAATCAGGTACAACATCAAAGGCCTCTAACACCTGGTTTAACATTTCACGATGCTGACCTGTCACACAAACAATAGTCTTAATATTTTTTGTTGTTTTAAGTTCCTTAACCAGCGGACACATTTTTATTGCTTCTGGTCTCGTTCCAAATACTAACATAACTTTTTTCACTTTAAACTTCACTTCCCTCTTTCTATTTATTATTCATAGTGTTTTATAGCCTATAAGTTTTCATAACTTTAGAATACTTTACAATGCTGCATACAAATTAGTAATTTATATTCCATCTAACTTGATTACTTAATCAAAAAAAACTATTAAATGTACCATACTTTTATAAGGAACTTTTATAGCCCTTCTAAAAACGGGCTATAAAAGTTAATAAATTAATAAGTTAAATGACTGTAACCTTATTTTGCATAAAATTGAGCATTTTACAGGTTATTTCAATAACTTTCTTTTCTCTTTTGACAAAATTGCTCCCATTTTCCTATACACTCTTTTGAAAAAGCTTATTTTTGTGTATTTACTTATTAGTTCACTTATATCATCAGAACGAGAGTCTAAATTCTTAAAAAATTTATCACGTTTAGAATTAATAGGCACTGATTCTATCGCAGAAGAATTATATTTAATAGCTTCATCACAATTTACTTGTTTTAATATCATTTTGTCTCGCAATTGATTAAACATCGTTTTTCCCTTGTCAGAATTAACTAAAATCAATGATGTTCCCTTATCATCGTCTAATTCAGGAACAATATTTTCAATTCCCCAAAAGTCCCCAATAGTTATATCACTCAATCTATTTAACGATTTAGATTTACAATCATAGCATGATGGGCGAAGATATAAGTTTTGTAAAAAACCTTTCATAAATATATCTTGCATAACAACTTTTTTATACTCCTTATTATTACTAAACAATAATGATATAGAGTAATTCTTCCAGCTAGAATCCTTGCACTTAAAAGTTATTCTTCTTGTAGTAGCACAGTGTTGTTTTTCAAGCTTAGTTCTATACATTCTGAAAACTTTAGGAGATGGAACGCCGTGACATATTATATCCATACATATTAAATTATTATCTGGTCTTCCTATATAAGATAAAAGTCCAGATATCTGACATGGTGTCCCTGAGAATAGTACTTTAGTGCCTTTACCAAGAAACTCCTTAGTTTGATTATATGTGTCACCAATTTTACTTTGCAAATATTTTGAGCCACGAAATTTTGATATACCTAAAATAGTATTAGTATAGATATGTACTAGATTAAATTTATCATCAAAGGCTGCACCAAATACCACTCCTCCATTATTTATAACATTTTCAGCTATTATTGTAAACACACCCCCCGATGAGCTTTGTAGTCTTATATTCTCATTCTTATTTATACAGGCATAGGCAGTCGGTGTATGCTCTGTGCTAACTTTATTAATAATAGGGCACGCTCTCTCACATAAACCACAATCAATACATTTTGATACATCAACTTGTGGATATAAAAAGCCTTCATTATCCTCCACCATTTCTATGCAATGTTTAGGACATGCATTAACGCAGGAACTACAGCCAGAGCAATTTTGTTTTTGATTTATCTTAATCATGTTTAATTACATCCTCCTGTTTCCTATATCATTATAAAATAAATTTTTAGCTCCTAAATCCTAATCTTCTAGATATCTTTCTAACAGGAGCCTCAAATAAGTTCTTTTCATACTCATTCATTCCCATAAACCACATTAAAGGAATATAACCTACAGTAAATATTAATCCTCTTATTAGAATAGATGCGTACCCACTGCCACCTATAAAAATACTTATAAAAAATGCAAAACTAAAAGCAATTGCAACTGGTATAGTCATTATAAATATTTCTTTCCAAAATCGTGGAATATCTAAATGTATCTTTTTGTAATAATAAATATTAATGATAACAATATTGCCTAAAATTAGGCCAACAGATGTTCCAATAGCACATCCTATTCCACCATATATTTTACCAAGCGGTATGCTTATGCCAATATTAATAGATGCAACTAGGATATAAACAAGAGATCTAAACTTTTGCCTGTTTTGGGCCTGCAATATTGTAATACCTAAATTTTGTATTAGAGGCACTGTTACTGGTACTATTAATATAGCTGCAATATAAAATGCACTGCTGTAATTTTTTCCTGCCCATGTATTTACAAAGTCCTGTCCTACAAGCAAAAACCCACCCAATATATATGCCATAATAACATATTGAATTCTTCCTATTTTAATAAAAGTATCTGAAAACTCTTTATTCGATGCGTTTTTTGCAACCATAGCAGTTAATCTTGGTAGAAATACGCCTGAAATTGCAGTTGAAAATGATAAGTAATACGTATTTATTTGTGCTGCAACAGAATAAATTGCAACGGCAACAGTTCCAGATACAGCTCCTAAAATAAATTGATCAGCACTCCAATTTATCTTATCAACAATCATACCTAAAAATATGTAAGATGAATAACCAACTATTTCTTTTAATATACCAAATTCAAATTTTTTAAAATATATTTTAATCTTTAACTTAGAAAAACAAAACCACATATTTATTAGTAAACATATAATATTTAAAATGGTTATAACTATTACCATGCTTATTGCCCTATACCCTAAAAGTAATAGAGGTATCATAATGCATGGATTAATAATAATTCTAAGGATATTTATAACTTTAGAAAAAACAAATTCCTCATAAGCATTCATAATTGAACTAAATATACCAAGAGGAAATGATATGGATAAGTTAAATACAAGCAATAATATTAGTGTTTTTGCTATTTTAATCTCTGAGAATGACATCTTAGCGCCGAATATTCTCTCGGTATTAAAATACAATATCATGCCGGCCACTGCTGTTATTAAGCCTATAATAGTATACAAGATTAAAAACATACCATTTAAATTATATTCATTTTCTTTTTGTTTTAATGCCCTATATTTTGCAGTATATCGCACAATAGCACTACCAAACCCAAAATCTAATATAGTAAGGTATCCAACTACTGATGCGGTAAGCGAAAACAACCCAAATTGTGACTGCCCCATCAAACGAAGCATAAATGGTGTATAAGCTAAACTTATAACACTACTTAAAAAAATTGAAACATATGATAAAATTGCCCCTGCCTTAAGTTGACTATTTTTCAATTATTATTCTCCTTAACTTTCTATTAATTTTTTTACTTCTTCACCTGCTTGCCAAGCTTTCTCAATGTAAGAAGGCATAAATTCTTGTAAATGTGTCCTTATTTCGTTTTCATGATCAAAAATCCACTGAAAAGATTTTGTTAAATTATCCTCATTAGTAAAAGCCTGTACAGGAATAACATAATTTTCATATGTTCCAAAAATATCTTTAGCTATGCCTTTAGCTTTTACGGAATATCCCACAACCAATGTTGGAACACAAGTTGAATAAGCTGCAATAGTAGCATGAGTTCTAGCACCTACAAACATGCGACATCTTGATATATAACCTTTCAACTCCATACAGTTATGATCTTCAATGAAAACAACTCTACCAGTATCTTTAAATTCATTATATAACTCTCTAAGAGGTTTTCTATCATCATTGGTATTCCAAACTACATGTGGTATTAAAGCAATCTGCATTTTTGTTTTTACAATAATATGCTTAATCAAGGTTTTATAATTCAACAAACATATACCTTTTTTTTGTTCATTATTTATAATCATTGGGCTAATATTAATTCCAATAGTGTTATTATTACTAAATTCCGATGATATTTTTAGATTATTGAAATTTAATGCAAATGCTGGATCTGGATATAGCTTAATATTTTTAACTATACCTGCTGTTACTAAGTTATCATACGAGAGAGATTCTCTTACAATAATTAATGAGAATTGTTTTAGATCCTTGACTACTTCTTCAATACCAAGACTTCTTTTATCCATAGAACATCCATAGAGCACTAATTTACATCCTTTATCTAGTGCTATTTGATTTTGTTTTACTAACCAATCATTGTATCCATAGCAGTAATTATCACCTCCAGAAGATATTGCTATTTTAGTTTTTGTAATATACTCTATAAATTCTCCAAATTTATATTTTCCTAAAATAAACTTCTTCCCAATTAGCTTATTTGTAACTTTATTTAAAAATATAAATACCGAACCAAGCTTTCTATCATATTCAAATTCAAAATTTTCTACTAAATCAGTCAATTTATATTTTTGTTCAGTTGAAATACTAGTTGTTGTAATCACAGCATTTTCTTTATCTAACGATAATATATCTATTAAAGAGCGTCTGATCGCTTCGCAACCATGATTCTCTGAACTTCCATTTGCATACAGCAAAAATATTTTTTCTTTCATAATCTTCCTCCTATATTCTGTGTTCATGTTACTTGAAAAATAATACTTTTTTATTTTGTTGTATAAATATGTACTAAATTTTCGACCCAAAGATTAATTGAATATTTTTCTTCTATTATTTTTCTACTCTCTTCAATCTTATTATAAATAGAATGTTTGTTATCTAGAATACTTTTCATACATTTGTATAACTCATTCCAATCACCATCTTTAAAAAACTTGACCGTTGGAATTTCCTTTGCCCATTCAAGTCCTGGAATATCACTTGAAACAACTTTAATCCCAGCATATGCAGCTTCACAAACAGATAATGAAAATGTTTCTCTCCTACTTGCTGAAATAAATGAACTTGAAACACTATATAAACTTCCTACATCATTAACAACATTAGTTGTCTCTAACCAATTTTGTTTAGTTGTTTCTCCGGACAAATAGTCATCTAAATCTTTCCATCCTGTTTCTCTTCCACCACCACATAATAACACTTTAAAGTTATATCCATCATCTTTAAGTTTTTTGCTAGCTTTTATGATAATATCAGCACCTTTACCATAAAAGTCGCTTGCAAATGTTAAAAAATCGTATTTTTTTGTTGTACATTCCGTTTTGGGTATATTTTTCAGCACAACCCCATTAACTAAAATAGTAGATTGCTCTCGTCTGAATCTTTTCTTACACGCTATATTTCGGTAATAATCTGAAACTGAAATAAGATAGGCTTTTTTATACACATATCTACCTAAAGTATACTTAAGTTTTCTAACAATCCCACCTTTAGCCCAATAGTCTTCTGGTAAAGCATTATGCAAATGAAGAAATATTTTTGTATTTTTAGGAGCCATTAATGTTACTGGGAAATCATAAACATCATAGTGGCTATGGACTACATTAATTCTATTTTCCTTGAATATTTTTCTCAACTTTATGTAAGTACTTATTTTTTTTAATGCCTCTGTATATGGAATGAAATATACTTTTCTTCTCTTTTGAATATTTTTACACCAGCTTGTATCTTTAGCTGGCTCTGGAAATACATAAATCGTTTCATGTCCCAATTGATCAAGTTTATTTTCTAAACATTCTAATGATGAAATAAAGTTTCCTGGACAACTTGAAATAAAATGGCACACTTGCAAAATAATCATGTAAATACATCCTTTCTATAAATCTTATTGATATATATTTATTTAGCTATTTTTTTTATAATTTTTTTAAAATCTACTATAACATGTGTAATATTGGGACCCAATAACCTAATTGTTTTAGCTTTCATTTTATCTTTTCTAGATATCCATGAGCCGGCAAAATGGTGAATTGTATAAGTTTCAGACGTTAAATGAATATTACCGGATAAATGGTCTTTTGGACAAAAATAATTTTTAGGATAAAATGCAAAACCTTTCACTGTTTGCAATGTATTATTAAGTTTTAATCCATTCTGTATACAATAGTCTGTAATAATTGTTACATTGGTTGTCAAATCATAAGAACCATCCTTTTTCATGAAATCTCTTGAATCATAATATGATAGAAGTTCATTAAAAAAAGGAAATTTTTTTACACAGGCCATTATTCCTGTAGGTACAGTTTGTATGGTCTCAAATCCTGAAAAAGCTTCATTTTTTAAAAACTTGTCTAGTGACTTTAATACTTCAACATCGGTGTCCATATATATACCACCATATGCATATAATACATATAATCTAACATAATCTGTTACAAAAGCATACTTTTTTGCTTTATATGCTTGCTTTACATACTTATTAGAATTAATATCAAAATTATCTTCATTCCATTCTATTATTTCATAATCCGGACAATATTTTTTCCAGCTGTCAATGCATTCTTTAGCTAATGGTGGTAGTGAATTCCTACCAAACCAGCAATAATGAATTATTTTAGGTATTGACATAATTAACCTCCATTTACCATTATTATTTAAAACAATATCTTATCTCATAAAATCAAAAGACCCATTATAGGGTATAATTTTATTCATATTTGTCGAGTATGGAATATTTATGATTTGATACATAAACAATAATAGGAATGCCACATAACATACTCCATATAATATTTTCTTATCTTTTATTAGTGAAAATCTTGCAATAAATGTTTTGAAAATGAAAGGAGTAAACAATAAAAAATATATGCTCAAACGACTCATCCACCCACTTGATAAAGTAATAAAGAATAATGAAAAATATATCATTTGTCCACGTTCCAAAAAATCTACAGTTTTATCTGAAGGATTATTTGTTTTGTTAATATTTAATAAAACAAATTGAATCAGATAGGTTGATATCAATATAATATGTACTATCCCTATGCGAGGTTCAGTATTGGCATATTCATCTAAATAACCCAAATAACTAGTTGGGATTAAAAACACCAAATTATTAAGTATTGCGGCAAAGAATCCAAGATAGCCAATACCGAGGCAAACCAAAGGTACTATGACCTTTGTCTTAGTTTTAAATTTAATTGAGAACAAAGGAAATAATACAAAACCAATTACTGCTCCCAAATGAAATATGCATGCCAATGCAATGAAAATTAATGAAAGTTTATTTTTATTCTTTTGTTTTAGTGTAAATGCATAGATAATGATAGAAGCGGCTACAAACTGTCGCATTACAGTTATGGTAGGTAAAAAGCAAAAGACTAAAAATCCTAAAATAGCAACTATCCACTCATATTTGTTGTAGCACAGTTCCCTATACGCTAAGTACACAAAAGTGAATGAAATAGATGCATATAATAAAAACACAGCCTTGTAATTAAAACCTAATGCACCTATAATTCTCGATATTACTAAAAAAGATTCATCTTTAATCCCATACACTATATTCCCGTTAACTGTATTATTAAATGCTGATATATATGCCATATCATCTACACCACCATAATTCCTACAACCGTACACTAATGTAAATAAAATAAAAACAAAAATAATATTCTTGTTACTTTCCTCTTTTTTGAATACTACTAATAGAAAAGTTATTATAAACCAACTAAAATAAAATATCATTAAGACAACCTCATTTTTCAAAATATTTTAACAAACTGATTATCCCATAAAAAGCATGTTATAGGTCCTAGTAGTACTGGATATCGAGCCTTGATATACTTCTAAACATAATTGCTAGTATCAAAACTAGTTTTATAACTTTTAATCATATAAATTATAATTAACATGTTATCGTTTCAGATATTTACCAAATTTGTTTACATAGTAATATATCTTTTTATTAAATATAAACAGTGCCACTCTTAATTTGTTTCTTATTGTATATTCCTTGCCTCTTAAAAAACTCTTATCAACTAAATATGAGTATTCTTTTCTATGCAAACCAGCAGCCTGAAATATACTTAGAAATTTATTTACCAAACTATCCATTAACAATCTTCTTAATTCAGCATCCTCAATTTCATTATAAATCAGCTCTAATTCTTTACAAGTCCGCATTAGATGTTCTGCATTTTTAGCTTTGTTTTTTGTTGTAGTAATCGAATCTTCTCGTATTACATAATTATAAAAAACAATATCTGTGCTGATTATCTTTTCTGCCTTTAAAAATGCTCTTGGTGTGAATTCCTCATCCTCATGCAATAATCCAACTTTAAACTCTAGATTATTATTCAAAATAAAAACTCTATTATACATATTTAACCAAGCCATCATATACATGGTTCTTGACTTCAATTCTGCTTTTAGATACTGCTTTCCTGTTACCACTTTACGACTAGCAATAAAATTATGTTGAATATTAGATGTATTCTTATTTTCTATACTCTTAGCATTTCCTACGACTATATCTGGTACATTATCGTCTATCGTTAAAACAAATTGTTCACATGTATCTAAATTAATGTAATCATCAGAATCAACAAACAAAATATATTCGCCGGTAGCTTCCCTTATACCAGCATTTCGTGCATCGGATAAGCCACCATTTGTTTTATGTATTACCTTAATCCTAGTATCTCTTTCTACATAGCCATCACATATATCTGGGCAATTGTCAGTGCTCCCATCATCAACGAGGATTATTTCAATATTTTTACATGTCTGATTTATTAAACTCTGAACACATCTATCCAAATACTTTTCAACTTTATAAACAGGAACAATAATTGATATTACCGACTTCATCATAATCACCTCTCATTTAATTCTTAACTTAAAAGTAAATATCAACAATTTATTATCATCGAACTTTTTTCTATATCTTACAGCAAATTTTCAAATAATATCCTATCCAATTGTATATTTAAACATGTATAGAATACACCTTTACAAAAAAATAATTATATAAATTTCATTACTTTTTCACAAAATATTTTTTGTTCATTTTCAATTTTACTTAAAAAAACCTTACAACCTTTTATAAATTTGTCATAATCAAAATTATTAATGTATTTAGAAACCTCTTCTATCATGTTATCATTATCTATATCCATTGCCATGCCTAAATTATAGCTTTTTACAATCTCCGCCATATATGACCCTTTGTTAACTATCAATGGGCACCTTGAAATACATGCATTGTAAAATCTATTAGCCATTGCACTATTATTCCCAACACTATTCATAGGCACAATTAAATTAATAATATCACTTTGTTGATAAAATCTTAATTCTTCATTCTTAGAATACTTTCCATGAAAAGAAACGTTATCTATGTTATTGTTATTACAATATTTTTTTAGATCTTCTTCACATATACCTTTGCCAATATACCTTAATTTGAACTTTGTTGATTGTTTAAATGAGTCTATTGCTTTACAATTTTCATGGTAATTTCTTATAACCCCTATATTGCTAATTATAATTTCTGTTTTATTTCTTAGATCAAACTTGTCCCTTTCATCAATGGCGTTATAATCTGTAAATAAAGTGTTGTGTGATATAACATAATTATATTTTAATGGAAGCCATTTTTTATATCCTGCAGAAGATATTACAGTAAATTCAGAATTATTAATAATGCTCTCTAACCTTTTAATATATCTATTTGCTTTTCCATAATCTCTAATATCTAATATAAACTTTTGTTTATATTCTTTACTTAATATATCACTCAAGAATAATGCAAATTGTGGTATAAATACAATTAATTTATCATATTTTTCTTTACACAAAATCCTCTTTACAAACTTAGAAAATAAATAATACCCAACAATTTTGCTTAAAGTGTTAGATTTATAACCACATTTAAAGTTAAATGTATAAGCATTTATTATATCTTCCTTAAGATTCAATTTATTCCAATTTATGATGTCATATTGAACTTTAGTTTTATCTAAAATTTCAGTGTAATAGTTCAAGTAAGGTGCATGCAATACATTTGCTGGGAGAATTAATGCTAATCTCAAAGTCTCACTTCCTTTATATCTCTATTATTTTCTGTTTTTATCTTCTGTTTCCACATACACCTGTTTGATTTTTTTTATCCACTTAAAATACTTTGGATCATATGCGATAATACGACAACTATCTTAGCACAGGGTGACCTCTACATGTTCTCCTAATTTCTTGTAGATATCATTTTAAATTGTAGCTCCACCATATGGCAGTGGAAATGATCCTAAATAATTACATCTCAATTCTACGCCTTCAAGTCAACAATCATCTTATTCCCATTTGTCTTGTATCAAGTTTTTGAATTACCATTTCTCTTTTTCCACTTGATTTTGCAGAAAGTTCATTCACAATCACAACTTCAAAATCAATACTGCCTCTTGTGTCTCCTTCTAAAGTCTTTAATATGCTTTTTTCGTCTTCATCCGAATAATTCATGTCTACTGTTGCAATCAATTTGACTTTTCCGATTTCTTCTTGATAAAACTTGAACTGCTTTACATGTTCCTCAAAGAACTCATAGTGCATCGATGTAAGCAAAACAGGAATCCCAACTTTATTAATCAGTACCTCTTTTTTTCTGCCTAATACTTGTTCTATCAATTTATAATGTCTGTTGCACTCACAATGTTGTTGTTCACTCCAATTCGCCAAATCTCCTGTCTTATACCGCAACAAAGGCATAGACCTATTACTGAACCCCGTTGCTACCAACTCGCCAACTGTATTGTTTGTAATAATCTCACCATTTTCGTCAACAATTTCCGCAATGCCATATTGAGGTTCAACATGATACTTATTACTGTATTCACATTCACCCGCCATTATGAGCCTTTCTGAATGACCGTAAAACGCAAAAATTCGAGTTTTCAAAACCTCTTCTATTATTTTTCTTTGTTCAGTTATTATTGTCTCACTTACAGCCAGTACCGCTTTGAACTGATGCTCTAGCCCTCTTTTCTTTATATACAAACATAATGTATAAATTGCTGAAGGATACCCATGAATAAATTCCGGTTTGTATTTTTCAATGGCTACACAATACTGTTCAAGATTATCTTCACACATATCATGAATATTGCAGCTAAGTTCTCGTCTCAGTGCATCATACTGCCAACATTTACCTTTTATTATCTCTTCTCTAAAATGCTTCCCACGTAAAACCACTCTACTACTATTGAGTTTGTAACCAACACGTCTCCAAATGTGTAGCGTATAAGCCCACTCTATCATGGTGCTATCATGGTCGACATATACTCCAATTGGAGTACCGGTTGTTCCCGATGATGTAATTAATAATAATTTATTGCGATCAGTTCCATCAGCAATCAAATCATCCATTCTTTCACGCAAAATTTCCTTTGTAAGAAATGGAATTCTCTTTATGTCACTTACAGTCTTAAAAGTATCCACTTTTAAGCCATTATTGTCGAACAACTCATGATAATATGGAACATTCTGATAACAGTAATTAATAAGTTCCACAAAGTTTTGATTTGTAATATTGGCCTGTTCACTTTCAGAAAGAAACTCTTTTGTTTTCAAAAACTTTTTTTGCTTTTTAAATGTACTGCCATATCTGATTGAGTCCGGAATTAAATAATATATTGGTGCCGCAAGATTAATCAGTCTTATTGGAACATGTATATATACCTTCTTAATAAAGTCGATAACTGCCATTACTTTTCTCTCCTTTAATTACAATCTATATGTTCCTTCTAAATCGCAGATCTTTCTTGTGTCAAATACAACCTTGCCTTTTAGCATGTCCATATTATTCTTAATTTGAGCGTGCCCGACAAGCAGAACTACCATATCAATATCAGCAATGAACTTATCAAAATCATGGTATTGATTTGGTACAAGATCTCTCTTAACATTAGGGTCGTAAACCTTGATAACCCCACTTGAAAGGTGTCTCTCCATGCTCTCAATTATCTGAAGTGTCGGACTTTCACGCACATCATCAACATTCTCTTTGTATGTAAGACCATACAAGCCGACCTTTGCAACATCCATAATTCCGTTTTCCTTCATAATTTCATTAATTCTTTCAAGCACGAATTCCGGCATAGAGTCATTAATCTTACGAGCTGCAAGAATGATGTTTGCAAGTCCAGGATAGTCCCCAACCAAAAACCATGGATCAACAGAAATACAGTGACCACCTACACCAGGTCCTGGCTGCAATATATTAACACGCGGATGCATATTGGCTATTTTAATGATTTCATAAACGTCCATATTACCCAATCGACATATTTTTGTCAGTTCGTTAGCAAAAGCAATGTTAATATCGCGGAATGTATTTTCTACAATTTTTGTCATCTCAGCAGTACGAATATCAGTCACCACAATTTCACTTTGACAGAATGAAGAATATAATTCTTTAATTTTTTCCCCAACTTCATTATTGTCAGAGCCAATAGTACGTGAATTATGTTTTAACTCATACACCATATTGCCTGGAATAATTCTTTCTGGAGCATGCACAATATTGATATCATCTCCAATAGTAAATCCTTTAGCCTCAATTATAGGTCTTACGAATTTATCAATGGTTCCAGGAGAAATCGTTGATTCAATTACAACTGTTGCACCTTTGGGACAAACCTCCATAACATTTTCCACTGCACCTATAACATAGCAAGCATCAATTTTCTTGCTAATTTTATCATAAGGAGTTGGTACTGCTACTATATACACATCTGTACTAATATATTCAGTTGAAAATTTAATTTCTTTAGATACCGCTTCTTTAAATAACTCATCTAATCCATCCTCTTCGAAGGTAGTTTCACCTGATTGAAGTGTCTTTACAAGTTCCTTATTATAGTCTGTTCCAACTACTTCCACACCGTGGGAAGCAAACATCAATGCTGTTGGCAAACCGATGTACCCTAATCCTATAACGTTAATCATCATTTACCCCTCTCTTACTCTTCAATATTTATAGTAAAACTATAGAAGTCTTCATATTACATCTATGATTATTCATTTTACATCTAACAATGACGCAATTGATTTCTTCTTTTCTAAGGTAATATAAACTTCTATAGAACTTATGAATTTCTACATCACCAGAATCAATTTTAACAGTACATATCTTTTTTTCATCACTAAATAATTCAAATCCATATGTATTTACACTTACATCACAAGGTGTATGAAAGAAAAAACTGGAGCTATCACAACTACCAATTACTTCATCAACTATCTCATATCCTTGCTGTGTTTTAACTATCTGTCTTTTATGCTCATAGCCATTCTTTGAGATCATAGTACCCGTGAAACTTTTCTCATCATACTTAACATCTTTGCAGCTTGTCCAATCGTAAATTAAGAATGCGCCATGTTTATTCATCTGCTCTAAATTATCAATTTTTACTGTATTATGGCCGGACGTTGAGGTGAGCTCTTTTCCAAGATCACTGGCATATGAATAAGTTCCGCTATCACAGAATATATTAATGCCCTTATGCCATAAATCTATATGCAACTGATCCATATGTGCTGGTCTTGAGTTGAAATTCTGTAAACATGTCATCAAGAACCCATCATCATGACGTAGTGTATAAAATCCAGAATTATTAAATGCCGAGGCCTTCCTCTCGATATTATCTAATGCCAGGTCCTTACCATTGCAGAACCACAACATTTCTTCATCATAATCGCCCTGTACATATAGCCTTTTCTCCTCAACTTGAGCATAGACTGTATTGAGCACTGGTCTAAAGTCCCTGTATCCACAAGCCGTAACTGGAAATATTAGAGCTCCGTCATTAGAACCATAGTTTGGCACATCGCCGTTTTCAGCTTGAACCTGGTACATCAGAAGCACACTATTTTTTATTCTTTCTTTCTCGATAATATAAATACCTGTATTCTCTCCAATTTTATTTACACACTCTATAATTTGCAGAGTGAATCTTTGGTAATTGAACGAATATTGATTAAACCCACCATCTGGCAAAAATTGCTTAACTATTTCCTTATCAAGCAATTTATATCCTCTTCTGACTCCTGATCCATCCTGGCAACACCATGCACCAATAATAAGTCCACATATTTCGGAGAAGGTATGGTTATTCTTAATGCATTTGTGGGCATAGAAAAAATTGGCTAAGACCTTTTTATAGCATAATTCCACTATTTTTGTTACATTACTCTCATCCTCAACTGTAGTTAACCCCTCAGATTGAAATACCGTATAAGCCATCAGTGCATTTATCATTCTTAATGTGCATTCCTGCCCACACTTATAGTTTGCTCCGTATGGGTATGGATTGCTTTTCAACCACCCTTTAAGCTGTTGTGAAAATGCATTATAATATTTATTATCAGCTGTTATCAAATAAGCTCTGGTAAAATAAAAGAAATGAGTAAACCGTGAAGCTTCCCACACAACTTTTATATCCCCCCGTTCAGCATCAAAATCAGGTATACTATACCACTTTACATCTTTACTACTTTCAACACCTGTCAGCGGGCTATAATTCCATTTAATAGGATTCCCATAATCAAGCTCAATTGAAGAGAACCCTGTTATGATACCAACAGCTGCTTTATCAGCCACTGTTATTATTTCAGTTTTTTTCTCATCTGATATATTTTTTAAGAAGTCTTTTATCGTTAGGACATCAATATTAAAAATATTAAGTCTTTTAACATCTACTTTTTTTTCAAAAATCTTCTCTGTGGCTGGTATTGTTGTCATCATCTTCAGCTTTGCTGAATATAGTGAGCGATTTACTGTCCAATTTAAGCCATATTCAGTTAAAAGCGATTTAATCATAACAATACTTCACCTTCCTCAATTTAATTAATTTAACCTTCACTGCTGCTTCCTGCTTTCTATCACATACCTGCGGTATGGTCTTGTCCAGTTTTTCGTGCGTTTTCTTTTCTATTGAACGGCCACTCTAATATTTTTCTATAATGTAATGCCGTCTCTTTGCTCTCTACGCATTCTATTACATCTATTAATTTCGTTGTTAACACTTTATAATCAAAATCTTTAGCACCATTTCTCGCATTTAAACACAATTTTTCATATTGTTCTTTAGGCATATCACGCACCTTAAGTATTGCCTTGGACAGTTCTTCCTGTGTGCTTTTTTCTAAAGAAAGACCACACTTATATTTATCAAGAATGCAATATCCCATTTTCACAGTTGATATGACCGGCTTACCACTAGACATATATTCAAATAGCTTATTAGAACTATTTCCCCTTGTCCAATTATATTTTGTTTGTGAATAATTTAGTATATTGACAGACGACTTGCTTAAAATATATGGAATATATTTCTTTTCCACAAATCCCTTTATCTTTACATTAGTCAGTGCTTCATCCACTATTCTCTGTTTTAACGCCTCTACTTGATTGCCATCACCATAGATAAGAAATTGTATATCCTTTTCTTCTTTAAGTAACTTAGCGGCATCAATAATATTTCCAACATTATTTACAGTCCGAATTGCACCAGCGTATACTACATTAAATTTATCAGTTTCAAGATCTGGGTCATCTAACTTGTTTAAATCAATAGATTTAATGTAAGCATCTAAATCAACACCATTATTTATATAATGACATTTCTTCAAATCTATATCTCCACCATGGTCTGTATCCCAACCTTTTTCTTTTATATAGTCAGTGTCACCTTCCTTTGTGAATATTAGAGCATCGGCCTTCTTATAAATCCAGTGTTCACCTGCTGTTAAAAGCCTTCCAATTAAACTCTTCTCCTTCAAGTTGCTAACTGCAAATATGGCTTCAGGCCATAAATCACGTATCTCACATATGCATGGTACTTTATATTTCTTTGCGATTTGAATTCCAGCTATCATTGCCAGTGGCTGTGGACTTGAAGCAATTATTACATCAGGCTTGCCATGAATCTGTTCATATTTTTTCGTTATACCAAATAACCTAAAATAAAATGCAAGCATATTCTTAACTCTGGCAAATCTAGCAGATTTTGAGGAAGGTGTATTAATAAAAACAAAAGGAATACCAAATTTATCATTTGTTAAACATTTACGATTATCAGAAATTAAATTTCTATTCGAAAAATGCAAATATGATGCCGCAAATATCGTCATTTCTATGTTCCGATCCTTCATGTACTTTCCAAAATTATACGGCCTAATATGCCCATTAAGATTAGGCAATGTGGCGTAGTGATGGAATGTCCATATTTTTTTATTGTTTTCTATTAACTCTCTTTCTTCAGCCATATGTTATTCCCCCCATATTTCTTTTTTGTAATTTTCTATATATTGACTCCTACTTTTGACATCAACTGCCTGTCCAACCTTTCCCCCCCATTTAATCTATACCACATACTCACCTCGTACTACCATCCAATCATTTTCAAAACCCTACAACCGTTGCTACCACTACATTCTTATTTTTACCTATATATTCAAACCCATTAAAACAGGTTATTTATCCCTTATTTATATTTTATCAATTAACCTCAACCCGTTGATTTAACTACTTTCATCATCTTTCATCTAATCCATACAGCATACTCACTTCGAAATAATCATTTTATCCATAGTACATGCTCATGCTTGTCTATTACCATTCAATCAGAATCCCTAAATCCATTAGAAACTCTAGCTTTTCACAAAGTACAGTTTGTACAATAGACATGCTTGCTTTGATATTAATTTTAATTTTTTTTCTCATTTTCCTAGTAGCATAGAAATATTTCACACTTAAATTATCATCATAGCTTTTATGATTTTATCCAAACTGTATACTATAAAAGATGAGTATGCGGAATGGATAATTTACTACATATTGTGTATTTTCGATGTATTTTTTAGTTTTATACACTACATATTGTGGTTTGTCCAAAAAACATACTCACTTCGCCCTCACCATTCAATCACAGATATGGGACATCTCCACCATTATCATCCTCTTTAATATGTTCACTACACTGCACTTTCCCATCCACATAGGTTATAACTCCATGACTTGGGCATAAGTTTTTTCCATATCCCTGCAAAAACTGTTCAAAAACAGCATCAGTATCTTCTATGTCCTCTTTTTCCAAATATATTTCATACATTCTCTCTACCTGAACACAATTAACATTACATACTTTTTCTCTAGCTTCTCCTATATACCGAATATAACTTGGTACTGCTATAACAGCCAAAATTCCAATAATAGAAATCACTATTATAAGTTCAATCAACGTAAAACCTTTAGTTTTTAATATGGTCACATCACCTCTGTGCATGTTATTTTTGAAAGGGTATCCATTTAAATAATATCCATTTCACCATTTTCTAAACTAACATCACACAGATTTTTTGACCAAAAGGCATAGCTTCGCCATTCACACAAATCCCATTTATGCTACCACAGCCTTACTATAACCTCTTAATCTTTCTATGGGGCCGAAACACCCAAGTTCATCTTAAGATTTTGTCCACAACTTCAATACCAAGTTCTACTATTCTTTCTTCATTCATAAAGTTAAGACTTACCTTCGCTCTGCCTTTTCTACCATCCACTTTTACTATTTGACCTTCAATTCCCATCAAAGGCCCTTCAACTATTTTAACATCATCATTTTCCTTATATAACATAGAAATTCCAATGTTATTATCATCATTATCTATAAGTATCTTAAGTACCCTTAGTTCACTTTCATCCACCGTCAAAACTTCATTTTCGCTTGAAAGCAATTTTATTATTCCTGGTACTTTTTTTAATTTATAATAGGTTTCTATATTCATGATACCTTTTATCAAAACATAACCCGGAAACAACTTTCTTTTTACATTATGCCATTTCCCATTTTTTCTTTCTCTAAGTTCTCTTGTAGGAACAATAAACTTGTACTCATCTCCAACTTCTTTTTCAAGGATTTTTTTCACTTTTTCTTCTTGGTTTGTATTTACAAACAATACATACCACGCTTCTTGCTTTTTTAAATGCAAATGTAAACTCTCCTTTTTTTGTTCAAATCACCATTCCATCCTGTAATACAAATCCCTCTTTAAGGTTAGTTCCAGGTTTAACGCAAGCCCTAGCCCCAATATAAGATAATCTCCCTATCCTACACATTCCTCTAACCACAGCTCCACTACAAACATGTCCTCCATCATCAATAACACTATCATGGTCAACACAACTATTAATATTAATAATGCATCCCATGCCAATCTTAGCCCCCGTATTAATTACAGCTCCAGCAAGTATCACACTACCCTCGCCAATCTCACTATACTTACTAACGCTTGCTTTAGGGTGAATAATCACTGGGACTTTATATCCTATCTTTAATAGTTTATTAATCAATTCTAATCTTTTCTCATTGTCCCCAATACATACAATAGCATACTCATATTTCTTAGAATTTTTTTCATAATCATCCATCTTACCAATAATTCTACGCCCCAAAACCATATCTACATCAATTCTATCATCTAGGAAGTTTATGTCGTTCCATCTGCTTTCAAGTTCCGCAGTCTCTAACACCACTCTACCATGCCCACCAGCTCCGATTATAAGTAAATTCTTCATTCTAGCTCACCTCAACTTTATGCTGAAACATCATTTGATTTACTCTTTTGTTGTACACCATCGTGAAGTTGTTCCTCATCATCAAGAATACGCGTTCCTTCAAGAATTCCTTCTGCCCTTAAAACCTTAAACACTGTTCTAAATATTATTTTAGCATCAAATCTCAATGATTTATGGTCTAAATAATATACATCATGCCTTGTTTTCTCGTGATCATCATTATTATCCCTACCATTAATTTGAGCCCATCCAGTAACTCCTGGAAGTAATGTATGAACTTCTGCCTTTGTTCTTAGCTTCTTAAGTTCATATTGATTATATAGTGCAGGTCTTGGTCCTACAAAGGCCATATCCCCTTTAAGGATATTAATTATTTGTGGAAGTTCATCTATACTAGTTTTTCTTAATATCTTCCCAATTGCTGTTACATAACTTTTTGAGCCATCCAATTTATCTGTTGCAACGTTTGGAGTTCCAACTTTCATTGTCCTAAACTTATAAAATTTAAATAATTTATTATCCTTACCTATTCTCATCTGAGTAAAAAATATTGGTCCTTTTGAATTCAACTTTATTATTACTCCTACAATAATAAATAATGGTGATAATAATACTAGTAATACTAAACTAAATATAAGATTTGTAAATTTCCCCACAATATAGCCCCCCTAATTGTTTTGTAATTATTTTGTTGCTGTAGCTGCGCAGCTACTTGTAGATGCAATTTCTGCCAAAACTCTATTATAAGTTGGCACTATCTCCCCAATCTTTTCAATCAACCCTTCTACATCATCTTTCTCAATAACCCCTTCAAGTTCCCTCATCTTCTTCTTGATCTCACCTAAATCAGTAAACGTAGGCCTTCCTATAAATATCTTTTCATGTTTAGTGTTTGTAAGTCCTTCTTCACTCATTAAGAGTTCTTCATAAAGCTTTTCACCTGGGCGAAGTCCTGTAATTTCTATCTTTATATCTTTGTTTGGAATGAATCCTGAAAGTTTTATTAAATCCCAAGCCAAGTCATATATCTTAACAGGTTGTCCCATATCAAGAACAAATATTTCTCCACCCTGCGCATATGCACCAGATTGAAGTACTAATTGTGCAGCTTCGGGTATTGTCATAAAGAATCTTGTTATGTACTTATTCGTAAGTGTAACTGGTCCACCATGCTCTATTTGTTTTTTAAATAGTGGTATAACTGACCCATTACTTCCAAGAACATTACCAAATCTCACTGCTACAAAGTGTGTTTTACTTATTTTATCCATTGATTGTATAATCATTTCACACATTCTTTTAGTTGCACCCATAACACTTGTTGGATTTACCGCTTTATCTGTAGATATCATAACAAATCTTTCTACATTAAACTTATGTGCACACTCAGCTACATTATATGTACCAAATACATTGTTTTTTATAGCCTCCATTGGGCTAACTTCCATTAGTGGAACATGTTTATGCGCCGCAGCATGAAAAACTATATCTGGTGAATACTTTTGAAAAACATCTTCAAGTCTATCCTTATCCCTAACTGATCCTATAAGCACCAATAAATTGAGCTTTGGATACTTATACTCAAGTTCCATTTGTAGGTCATAAGCATTGTTTTCATATATATCAAAAACAATTAATTGTTTCGGTTCGAATTTTATAATTTGTCGACATAATTCTGAACCAATGGAACCACCGCCACCTGTTACTAAGATTGTTTTATTAGTTATATAACTTGTTATTCCCTGCATATCCAGCTTAACTGCTTTACGTCCTAGTAAATCCTCAATCTCAACTTTTCGAATTTGATTTAATGAAACTTTCCCATTTATTATTTCATACATACCTGGGATAATTTCTATATTACAATTTGTTTTCTTACATATCTCGAGTATTTGTTTTTTATCTTCATCGTCTATTGTTGGAATAGCTATAAGGATTGTTTCTATGTCCTTTTCTACCACTATTCTAGGGATATCTTTTCGATTTCCAAGTACCTTTACTCCCACAATACTATTTCCTTTTTTGTAGGTTTCATCATCAATTACAACAATTGGTATATACTTACTCTGACTACTACTTTTCATTTCTTTTATAACCATAGCTGCAGCTGAGCCTGCACCAATTATCATTACTCTAGATTGGACAATTTTACTTGCATTACAATTTACCATGCTTTCAAATCTACCGTAAACTCTAAATGACATTCTAAACCCGACTATAAAAATAATACTAAAAGCACAAGCTATTATACTTACTCCATAAGCAAATGGATGTTTAATAATTCTAACAAAGGCAATCATCACAATATTAGAAGTAAGGCATGCACCAATAATAAGCATAAATTCATCAATACTTGCATATCTCCAAAGACTTTCGTAAAGCTTAAAGAGATAAAAACAAGTTATATAAATAACTGTTACAATTAATGCTATCTCTTTGTAATCATTTGAATAAAACTTAAAATTTTTATAATTATACCTAAAATAGAAAGCTAATATATATGCTAAGTTTATTAAAACTGCATCGCTTAAGATCAATATTGGTTTTTTCCATTTTCCTAAAACTTTCATATTATCCCCCATTTTCCAACTATACTAAAACCTAAAATTATTATACAATATTTTCACTTTTATTACAGATTTTTCGTTCTACATTTTTGTTTACTAATAGACATTCGCTTGTCTTTTCTTTACATTTATTTTGTGTAATTCAATTTTTTTAAAAATACATTCTAAAATTGTTTTGCTTTAGTTCTAATTTTATCCCCTTTTCCGCGTGCTCCATACTCATATTGATAGTTATAATAACCTTTCTTTTTTATTTCCACTTTGTTAAGTACTGTCCCTAGTATTTTTGCGTTTACCTTTTCAAGAAGCCCTTTAGCTTTTATAGCCGCATCACGTTCTGATTCCCCTGACGCAACAACTAAAAGGCAACCATCCGTATACTGAGCTAGTATTTGTGCATCTGTAACTAGTATTATTGGAGGAGTATCTAAGATTATATAATCATATGTTTTTTTTAGCTCCTCAATGAAATTCTTCATTTTAGCAGATCCTAAAAGTTCTGCTGGGTTTGGTGGCCTTGTACCTGAAGTTAAAACATGCAAATTTTTCTGCACCGTTTCATGAATACCTATATTTGTATTTACTTCATCTTTATCTTCATCATTTACTAGCATATTAGATAATCCCTTTTCGTTAGAAAGTCCAAAAACCTTATGTACCTGTGGTTTTCTTTGATCACAATCTATCAACAAGGTCTTATTACCACCTTGAGCCATTACCATAGCTAAATTTGAAGAAATTGTAGTTTTTCCTTCTCCTGGTCCTGAACTAGTTAGAAGTAACGTTCTAATCTTTTTATCAAAAGATGAGAATTGAATATTAGTCCTAAGAGTTCTATACGACTCTGACATTGGTGAATTAGGTTCTTTAAATGTTATTAAGTCTAAATCTTTCATTTGATTCACTACCTTTACATATTATTTATTGTATTGATGCTTGAATATCTGGAATATACTTTTCTTTTTCTTTATTATCTGTTTATTTGCTTCTATATCCTTATCTAATAACATCAGTTCTAAATTTTTTGATACCTTTTTTTCTATATCCTTATCTAACATTTCTGCTTGCCTAAATCCATCCTTAAGGCCTGGACACCTTCTATTAATAGAATGTGCATCCGATGCAATAAAGTTTGCAAGGTTTTCTCTCACAAGTAGCTTTGCACAACTCTGAACTTTTTTTCCAAATATTCCTTGCAAGCTTCCAGCATTAATTTGAAACAAACACCCCTCGTTTATAAAATCATTCATAGCAATTGGCGATTTAATTATGTATTCATACCTTTCTGGATGTGCAAGTATAGGTTTAATATTAAGAACCTTTAACTCATAAATTAAATCCATAGCATCTTTTGGCAATTGCTCCATTGGAAATTCAATAAGCAGGTAACTTGTCCCATTTATTCCTTTTAATATCCCCTCTTTGCACAGCTTTAGTGAATGTTTTTCAAGCATTATTTCTTGTCCTAGTAGCACTTCTATCTTTAAACCCTCATTGGCAGCTGCAAGCTTTAATTCTTGATGCAGTGCAAAAATATTTTCATAATGATTTTCATATCTGCCCCTTATATAATGTGGAGTAGCTACAATAGTTTTGGTGCCGCTTGCCTGTGCAATTTTTAGCATCTTGATGCTCGTTTCCATATCTTTTGAGCCATCATCAATACCTGGTAGTATATGACTATGTATATCAATCACCCTAGCACCTTCTTACTTTTTATCTTCTATAATTCTAGGTATTACGCCTAGTACTGGTAATCCTAAGTATTTATCTACATCATTTTCTGTCTTTATAGTGTTATCCATGTATTCAAGAAGGAACACAATTCCAAGTGATATCATAAGTCCGAGGAAAAATGCAATAGCCATGTTTAATTTCTTATTAGGGCTAATAGCGTTAATTGGAATAACTGCCTTATCCATTACCTGTATATCCCCACCCGTAGGATAAACCTTTTTTGTAGCTTCTATAAAGGAAGTAGAAACGGCATTTACAACATTAAATACGTCCTGCGGATTTTTACCCTTAGCTGAAATCATTAAAATCTGAGTTCCAGTTTTTGGAGTAACTGTAATTCCACCTTTAATCTGATCTATTGTTAAATTACCCTTCAATATATCAAGGGCACCACGCGCTACTAAATCAGACTTAGCAATTTCACTATATGTTACAAGTAAGTTTTGATACATAGTTACATCACTATTTAATTGTTGGTTTTGTCTGTCAGTAGCTTGTGGCTTACCAACTATTATACTTGTACTTGCCTCATAGGTTGGTTTAATAACAAAAAAGCTTAGTATACCCGCAATCATTACAGTTGCAAGCGTTATAGTACCTATTAACCATAATTTTTCTTTTATTATTACGAGATAATCTTCAATACTAACATTCATTTCTTCATCCATTTGTAGTTCCCCCTAGTAAAAGTTCATATATCCATATTATATTATTATTTACTACTTAGGCAAATAATACCTTTGTATAAAATAACGTAGTTCTATATATCTTTGTCTCTTACACTTATATAACGTCTATTACTACAATATAGTTGCACTTTTTCTAATATTTTATGATTATATTTTACTTAAGGGTTTCAGTGAGGTAATAACTTACATTGAATCATAATATATTTAAATAAGACTAATAAGATGTATTATAGTTTAAATATTCTAAAAAAGGAAAATAACCATTTATGTTGAATTATATATGTAGGGTTTATAAAAAACTCACTACATTATAGGGGGCTCACAAATTGCGTAAAAAAATTATTACATCATTATTTTTATTAACATTTCTGATAGTGCAAATTATAGCACCAACTAATATTGCCAATGCAGCTACTATCCAAACACTTACTTTCGGCAGCACCTTTACAAGCGACATTGTTTCCTCTAGTGACGAAGATATATACAAAATCGTACTTCCCACCTCTGGCAGCATCAATATCAAAATGACTTCATCAAATAACAAAGTGAATTTAAATTTAAAGGATGATAATGGAAAACAAGTATTATCTTATTATCCGGGTATTGGAAATGATACTGCATCTACAACATTGTCTTTGCCTGTTGATTTAGACGCAGGTACTTATTATTTTACTGTTATAAAATACAGCTCAGAAACTGTACACTATAGTCTTGGAGTTGACTTTACTGGGGTTTATACCAATGATGTAGAACCTAACAATACTACATTAACAGCGCAACCATTGACTTTAAATTCTGATCCACTCATAGGATATATATCCTCTGGTGATGACCAGGATACATATAAAATTGTACTCCCAATCGCTGGTCGAATCGATGTCAAAATGATTTCATCAGTCTATGGAGTAAATTTAAATTTAAATGATATTGATGGCAAAGAAGTTTTTTCTAATTATATAGGTTCGGGATCTGAACAATCTCCAAAGACTTGGTCCGAGCTTGTGGATTTAGAAGCAGGTACTTATTATTTAAGTGTTTTAAAACAAAGCTCTGGCCTATTAAACAATAATTCAAATACGGGTAAATATTCTCTTGGAGTTAATTATACCCCTGTATATAACGATGATGTAGAGCCTAACAACGGCACCTTAACTGCACAACCATTGAATTTAAATTCTAATCCAATCATTGGATTTATATCATCTAATGATGACCAAAACACCTACAAAATAGTACTTCCTTTAGATGGTAAAATCAATATAAAAATGGTTTCATCCATTTATGAAGTAAATGTAAAATTAATGAATGAAGATGGCAATCAAATATTTTCATTACTCCCACGTTACGGATCGGTTGAAAGTCCTAAAACATGGTCTTTGCCTGTTTATTTAAAATCAGGTACTTATTATTTTAGTGTTTCGAAAAAAAATCTACTACTTTTAAACAATAATTTAAACACTGGAAAATATACTCTTGAAGTTACAGCAGATGGACAACCAGCACAATCAACAATACCAGTTTCGACTATGCCTACAAGTACAGATGCGATTACAATTTCAAACAATCCAGTAGGAACCTTGGATGTTGTAACTTTAAAAAATTATATGTTCACAGATGGTGATAGAGTAACTATATATGAGGACGCTTTTTCTCAAAAAAAATTAGGAAACTGCACTATAAATTCATCCCAATATATAACTACAATAAATCCCACTGAGCAATTAGCAAAGGCCGGTGGTTATGTATATGTAACAGTAACAAGCTTATACAAAACCGAAAGTACAAGACTTGGAATTTACTATAATAAAGAAGCAACTTATAATTCGGCGGATTTAAATGTTATGCCTAACGGAACTGTTTTAATAGGTAATAAATCTTATAGCCTTGAATATGCTAACAATTCAGCTAATAGCGCCGAAATCAATAATGCAATAGTAAATGGTGGTGCAATTTATGTTAAAGATTACTCGGGAAATTGGATAGATAATCTTACAGGTAAAACTGTAGACTCAAGTAGTATATAACATATACCCCAGGGTTTCAGGGTCAATAAAAAAAACGGCTAGACTGATTTATATCAGTTTAGTCGTTTTTATTTACAGTATAAATATCTTTTTTACCTACAACAATGATTAACACTTTCTTTAATCCTTCTTTTTCCAATTCTTCTTGAACCATCTTACTTTCCCCATACATTTGAAGTTGTTTTAGCCCTTGCTCCTTTACCTTTTCTAAAGTATTTCTATCACTCTCTTTTATATATTTTAATTCTATAATCCATTCAAATTTAGTTATATCCTTAAGCTGTATTTTTCTTCTAAGCATTAAATCTACATAGCCTTTATTATTTTCATCTTCGCTCCTTATAAAATAAGTATTGTCTACAGCAAGAAGCGTAAGAAACATCATCTTTATATTTTTCTCATCCATTTGCATAAGATCTCTATTGGATAAACTTTCGAGTATTCCTTTAACTATTTCTATTAAAGGCTGAATATCACCATGCATTCTCATTTCATTTACTGCAATTCTAATGTTTTGAATTTCAATATTATAATCTTCACTTATTTTGTCAAAATATTGCTCCCAATAAATTGTTCTTATTACATAGTTAGGTATCTTTAATACCGTTCCAAGAGGTCCCTGCTCTTTTATAGTAAGCATTCCTAAATAAAATAATAGGGATTTAAAATTTTCTTTTTCACTGTACATAGTATGAATATTAAATCTATCCACAAGAATTGTTGTTGTTTCACCAGTAGACATTATTTCGTTTAAAGCTTCTTTATCATTAAAATTATATGCTAGCTGATTAATTTTACCATAATCTATTTTAACATTACTATCTATCATTTGTTGTGGATACCTACTATATACTAAAAAAGCATCAAGAAAATACATAACCATAACTGGATTACAAACCGCTTCACAAGTTTGGTTAAATTTATATCCACCATAATACTCATTCATATCATTACATATCTTTTCACTAAGTTCGTAATTAGGCAAATCAACTTGATCCATAATACATGAAAGTTCATCATGTGAAAAACCAAGCATACTATTAAGCTTTTCATCTAAAGTATAGTTTCTAATTATGTTAAAGTCACTGGCTAGATCATCTAGCATTATAGGACTTACACCTGTAATATATACCCTTTGAAAGCTATCAGTTGTAGCACGCTTTAATGCCCTATAAAAAGCTTTCAGAAAACCCTCTCCAGGTCGTAAAATATTTTTATAAATATTTTGCTTGCCTCCAGTGATTAATTCATTCACAAAGTTATCATATTCATCTATAAGAACAAATACCTGTTTATTCTTCAGTTTACAAAGTATATTTATATGGTCTACTACCATTTCCGCGCTTAATTCTTCCAAATACAACTTATTTTCCCCTAATAAATCTTGGTATCTAATTATAAATTCTTTAGCTGAAGATCTAACCTTAAAATTAAAACTTTTTCTTAAATTTTCTTCACCATGTCCAGCATCCACTCCTGCAAAACTGATTTTCCAGACAAGAAAATCACTTCTCTCCTCAGTTGGATTTTTGCCTATATATAAATCACCAAATAACTTTTTAAATTTATCCTTTTTATTTATATCGTAATAATTCTCAAGCATTGATATAAATAAACTTTTTCCAAACCTTCTAGGTCTTATAAAAAATTGATACGGCGCATATTTTTCTAATATATCTATATAAGACGTTTTATCTACGTAAAGATAATTTTTTTCTCTTAAAACTTCAAAATTAGAAATGCCATAAGGTATTCTCTTCATATAAGACCACTCCTCATATTCATTCTATATATTTAATATTACCATTTTCCTGTAGAATAATATACCCAGCAACCTAAATTTTTAATCTTTAACGATATTTCAGAAGGAAAGTCTCCCACTTCTATAAGTTAGAGTTAACTACCCTAGCAAAAATAAAACTTCAGTAATAGTATAAATCTCCTTCTGAAGTCGTCAATGCAGCTCCTCAGGAGATGATTTAACCTAAAAACGACTAGACTGATTTAGATCAGTTTAGTCGTTTTTATTTACAGTATAATATTATAACTGGCTTCCTTCTACTGAATATTATTTTTTACTACAGCCTTCACATATTCAACATCTAAATCATTTATCTCTGCAATATACTCTATAGAAAGACCTTTACTATACTGCTTAAGTATTAGTTTTTCTATCCCTTTTTCCATTCCTTCTTCTCTTCCTTTTTCTATTCCTTTTTCTATTCCCCTTTGTTCTACAGCTGGATCATACAAAGTCTTAGTCATACTACGCACCTCCTCATTTAATTTTACATCCTCACCATATTTAGTATTCAAATATTCAAATAAATTTGCTACTGCTAATAATATTCTGTGTAAGTCATCACCGTCTATTTCCCCACTATTAAATAATTGACTTCCCTCTTTAGATATTACTTCTGATATCTTTTTTGCTTCCATTATAGTTTCTTTAAGTTCAAAACTTCCTTCGCCATGTTTATTTTTTACTTGTTCCATTTTATACCTAAGTTTGAATACCTGGAGTGGCAGTAGTGGATACATTTTATCCTGCATAATGTCTATATCACTATATTCCCAATATTTCATTGTTGGCACAGTATATTTTATTTCTTGCCCATCAGGGAAAATCAATTTCATTTTCAATTCATCTTTAATATTCCTGTTTTGCTCTACAAATATCACTAATTGCTTTGGAATATAAATAACTGTTTCTCCTACATTCCCATAATTCTTTGCTAATTCTTTTGCTTTTTTAAACCCATATTCAAACATTCTTATTACCATTGTTGAATCATTTTTTGTTTGTAGTTCTATGTGATAATGGTATGGTTTATTTCCCTTAGAAATCTTTAAGAATAAATCTCCCCTTATTATGTCGTAATCATCAGAAACAAATTCATTATTTTCAAACGTTATTTCTGCCATCTTTACATCAAAATTTTCTTTAAACAGACTGTTCATCATTGTAATTAGTACTTTCTTTGATACTGCGAATAGTGATTTTAGTATCTCATCTAACTTTACTCGTTGTTCATCTTTAGTATTTATCAACTATCTCGCCTACTTTCTATCTTGATTTTATTTTTTGTTTTTATATATTATTTACAACTTCATTATACACTATTCAGGTAAATACAATAATAGATATTTTGTAAATATATTTGTATATTTCGGTAGTTCCCTCCCAACTTTGCCCCTTTCGACAAGTGACAGTCACTATTGCGTTTTTAAAATTACCACTGGGGTTTCAGGGTAAACGTAAAAACGACTAGACTGATCCATATCAGCCTAGCCGTTTTTATTTACATTCACTTACCCCTGGGGTTTTAGTTAGCAGTTATAGTAATAGTTTTTGTTGCTGCATTCAAAGCTGCATCAGTAAGTGTTACATTTAATGTAATGCTATTACCTAATAGACCAAGATAACCTTTTAAAGTTCCTACAGATATACCATTTCCACCTGAAGCATATGACCCAAGTAGATCAGCTACAGGAATAGCAACATCACCAGAATTGTTTATTGCAAAAGTTTTAGTCCTTCCCAAACAAACAATTTTTGCAGTGGCTTTCTCGCTAGCATTAATATTTAAAAAAGTAAACATATCAGTAGCTTTTGCAGCAGCTAGGCTCACTTTAAAATTACCGCTGGCATCTTTAGTAGCTAAAACTGATTGTCCAACAGTTAATGCTACTGAATTAAGAATTGGAGCAGTTACATCTGCACTTGGTGTGGTTGTACCTGGTGTAGTTGTACCTGGTGTAATTGTACTTGTAACTTTAATAATATTTAAGCGTGCTAATAAATCTGTTCTTATTTTACTTGGTGCAACATCAACAAATAGTGCATTAACAGCAGCTTTGGCAGTGTCGACATCTATTTGTATTTTACTAGCTTCAGCTTTAACTACTGATTGCGTAGCTGCTAAAATCTTAGCAGCAGAGTTTATTGTAGTTGTAACCTTTGCGTCTAAATCTGCAGCATCAAAACTTATTTTTTGTGTAGCATTTGTATAAATTACAGCTGGTATAGAACTTATTAAAGCAGCTAATCCATTAATATTGTTAATCCAATTTCCATCGAAATTTTTAACATAAACTGCTCCACCATCAGCTATTGCATTAGATATTTCTTTAAGATTTGATGCGTTATTAGCATAAGTTAAATCAAATGCTTTTGTTCCTATTACAACTGTACCACTGGACATTGCTCCAAACGCTGAGATAGTAGTAGTTGACGCTATCATCATAGCCGCAAGAAACGAACCTATAATTTTCTTATTCATATTTTTATACCCCCGTTTTGTTTTTCTAAATAATATAAGTTAATATTATTTATATCATACAAATTTATCATACAATTCAATTTTATGTTATGCATTTATTAATATAGTTCTATAACATATTCTTAATTCCTCTTTAATTTAGAAAATATTCTATAAAAATCAATAGAAGATATTTAGTCAAGTCTATGTTCATCTTAATTTAAATTCTATATTTATTTACTAATAACCAAGTTTTTTTGTAAATAAATCAATAAATATTCTTCAAATATCAAAATTATGCATTGTTTATACGTCACTGACGGTAATATGTCATTAAATACGAGATATACGGTCTAACTGGATGTAAATAATGAATAATAAACACTAATGGAATAATATGTAATTAAGTAGCCATTTAGCGGGTTGTACAGACAATTTATTTTATGTTATATTTAGTTAAATTAGCTAATATATGTAGATATTAAGCCATTAGGGGGTAATAAAATGATAGAAGAAATATTTAATAGACTTACTTGGAATAAAAGAATGGAAGTTTTAAGAATAATAAAAGGATGGAGCCATAGAAGAGCAGGAGAAGAATGTTTAACAAATAATAAGAATTATTGGCTTTGGGAGAAAGGCAAATCATACCCAAGACATTTAAGTAGGAAATCAATAGCATCTGCTTTTGGAGTAGAAATGGAACACATATTTCCTCCTACTGATAAAGTCACAAAAAATACTAAAAACAAGAAAAAAGTAATCGTTAACATATTATGTGAGGAGGAATAAATAATGGCTAAATATAGACAGCTTTATACGGAATTTTGGAGTGATGACTTTGTGCTTGAATTAGATCCACAGGAAAAACTTTTTTATCTATATCTTCTAACGAATACAAAATCTACGCAATGCGGAATATTTCAAATTTCTCCTCGACTTATTTCACTAGAAGCAGGATATGACAAAGTACTTGTGGCTGAGATGCTTAAAAAATTTTGTGATTATAAAAAGATTTTATATTGCGCAGACACCAATGAAATTATGATATTAAATTGGATTAAATACAATATTCCAAATAATGTAAACGTCCTTGTATGCATAAAAAAGGAGGCTCAAAACATCAAAAGTAAAGTATTACTTAAATTATTATATGAAAAATATGAAGTTGCTGGCTTAGATGTAGATACTATTTTCAAAGGGCTTATCGTAAATGTTGTACCAATTGATAAAAATAATCTAAGTCCTATGAAAGAAGATCACTTTGAGGATAAAAGTAATAATAAAATTGCTATTGATACAGCTAATAAATTTATTGAAAACACAATTATTAAGCCCCTTAATAGCCCCTTCATAGGGGCTACCAACACCCTCCCAAGTAATAGAATAATAAATAAAGAGCAAAGAATAATAAATAAAGAAGAAGTAGAAGAACTAGTTTTAAAAGATAAAGTAATTGTTAAAGAAGTGGTGACAAGTAAAGAATCGTTAATAACTAAATCAGAAAATTCTGCTGCTACGTCTGGTGGGATAAACACTATAATTAAAATATTTGAAGAAAATGTACATGCTATCACACCTTTGGTATATGAAAAAATATTAGATTTTACAAAACACGTAAGTGATAAAGTCATAATTATGGCTATAACCGAGGCAGTTAAATACAATGCTAAAAGTATTAAATATATCTCACAAATTATCAATAGCTGGATAAGCAAAGGCATAAAAACTGCCGAGCAGGTTATTGCCTATCAGAGAAAATGGACTAGTAGTAACAAAAGCAGCATTAATAGTGGATCGCGTTACGAGAAACCTAGTAAATTCTGCGACTACGAGCAACGATCATATGATTTTGACCTTCTAGAAAAACAACTACTGGGGATAGCTTAATTAATAATCACTGGTATTTAATATAGTTCAAATAAAAAATTAAAAGGCGGTGCTTTATCTATGGAAAAACTGGTTGAAAAAGCTAAAAACGGCGACAGCGGTGCTACAGAGCTTATAATTGGAAAGTTTAAGTACCTTATATTCAAAGAATCTTCAAGGTATCACATTCCAGGCTATGAAACCCAAGACCTGATTCAACATGGGTACCTTTCAGTAATAAAAGCTATAGCCCTATATAAACTAGGCAGCAACAGCTTTAACGGGTATTGCATCAATGCCATAAGAATGAACTTTAGAGCACTATTACAAGGAGAAATTAAGCACTTTCGCGAAGTCCCAAACAGTAATATGATAGACTTTGACGCCCAGGAGCATTATGAATTTACCTTGGAGGATGAAGTAATCGCCTACGATGAGTCTAAAAATTTATATATTGCTCTTAATACTCTTGAGCCATTTGAACGTTATGTACTTGAAAGATATTATATTATGGGACACTCCCTTACAGAAATAGCTAGCACAACTGATAAAAGTTATTATCAATATTTAAGAATTAAGAAAAAAGCCCTTAAAAAATTAAAAGCAATTATGTAGATATATATTATAATCCGGTAAATCATAAAATTATTATAATTTATCGGATTTTTTATTCATTTATTGGCTTGCATGATATTTTCTTTAAGTTCAAAACTTTCTTCGCACCTTTAGGCAACTGACAGTCACTACTTACCTAACTCCATAAGTAATAGTTTGCTGCTCTCCATTTAAACCTTCTTTATCTGTAGAATTTATTCTTACAATATGCCCCCCTAAGGTTTGTGTATTTAATAACACATAACACTGAGCGCTAGAATTGCCCACTTCTTCTCCATCCAAAGATACTCTTATATTTGTTGTTGCTTTATCCTCATCTACTGCTTCTACTAGAATGTATCTACGATCACCATGCTCAAACGTTAACCCAGATTTTAAACCCGTGACCTTAGCACTAGGTGGATTATTAACAACTACTGTTTTCTTCTTATATCTCAAAGTAACAGTTTGATCAAGGCTAGTAAATTTACCGGTAAAATTGGTGTCTGCCAAAACAAATTCATACCCATCAATTACACTTATATAACCTATGCATTTGGTACCAACCTCACCTTTTCTAGAAACCGAATCCATTAACTGTAGGTTCGTATCAACATCTATTGCCTTAAATATTATACTACCTTGTGTAACCTCGTCCACAGGCGTTGTTACAACTTCTACTCCATTAAAGAATTTAACATCTAATTTATTTATTATACTATCCGTAACTACCTTTCCAGACGAATTGTTTATCCACTCACTGCCAGTAGTTTTTATATATATATCACCTATGTTTTCCGTGATAGCCTTTGTTATTTCCACTTCTTTCTTTTGATCATTAGCATAGTCTAATGTATAAAGTTTACTCCCTATAATAATAGAAAAATCTGGTACTAAATATTTATCCAGTTCAACTGCACTTGCAGATATACTTAGCATGGTAAGCATTATTGTCAAGGTTAAAACTCCTTTGAGTTTATTCAATTTATAACCCCCTAGCACAAATCAATTTCTCTCTCCATTTTACTTGAAATTTTTAACATTTTCAACTGTTGATTGTTATAAATATACATATAAGTTATATATATTAAAGTCTTCCTCTAAAACATTGTTAATTTCCCCTTTATAAAATTCAATTAACAAAAAAGAAGAGTACCACCAAGGATACTCTTCTTATGATTTGACTATTTTATTTTTCATTCAGTGTTGTGACCTGACTATTTTATGACTTTAAGATATTTCAAGATGTGTTAGTATAACTTGATTTGTTCATTTTTTAAAAAAAAGAAGAACAGATCCACAACTGTCCTTCTTTTTTGTTCAAATTATTATTTGTTCATAGTTCTAAGCTATAATTATTTCATTGCAAGTAATGTATAATTTAAAGCTTCTACTGAACCATTTGTACCTGTTACAGTAATAATTATTGGTGTAGCTTTTGTTAAACCATTTTTCATAAAGTAATTAGTAACTAATGTTTTAGCTGCTACTTTATCACTAAGATCAACTACTGTGTCACCAATTTTAACACTAGTTATATTAAGTGCATCAAGTTTTGCAAATACACCAGTATCAGCTGTTTTACTAGCATCAGTTATTGTAATTTCTTTTGCTGTATTATCTACAGAACCACCTAGTAATGTGCTGCCATTTTTAAGTAGGTTTGCATCAAATTCTGCTACAGTTGCTGCTGACATTTCAGCAGGTGTCAATACAACTATTTTACCTAATCTAGTTGTAAGATCTGTTTTAACTGCTCCAGCAGGTAATTTTTCTACTAATGTATTTGCTGCTGTTTGATCAGCTAACAATTTACTTGTTTCAGCTTTAACTACTGCTGCAGTTGCTGTATCTTCTACTTTAACTATTGCATCTAAAGCATTCTGTACATCTGTTGCACTTGCAAATCCTGGAGATTTTATACCACCCCAAATTTTTTCTGCAACTACAAGTTTATCTGCATTGCTTAACTTATTATAAACAGTTAAGTCTAATTTAAGAGCTGTATTTTCTAATGCAGTTTTCATAGCTGCTGCATTAGCTGCGTTATTTACTGCTGCTAATGGTGTTATTACTACTGTAGCATCATTTAATGCAACAACTGCATCTGTTAATACTTTTGTTTGACTAACAATGGCAGCTTTAGTTGTTTCAGTTACTGGGCTTGCTGCTAATTTAGTTGTTAATACTGCACTAGCTGAAGTTACAGCTGTATAAACTGCTGCTGCATCTGAACCGCCAGCTAATTTATAAGCGCTCTCTGCTGTATTAGCATTAGAGATTGCTGCATTTGCTGCTATTGTTGGATCACTACTAACAACAGTACTAACTCCGAAATTAATTCTAATTGTCTTCATCAATCCATTAGTAGTAATACCAGTAACTGTAACATAGTCACCAGCTTTTGCTGTATTTTTTGTAATAGTTCCATAATTATCAATAGTAAATGTATGACCATTTAACTCAGTTCTTGAAGCATATTTACCAGTTGAATCAATTCCTGATTGAACTACGCTAAACTGTGATAATGCCATACTATCTTGACCATACTGATCTGTAGCTGATATATAAACATTCTTTGAACCTTTTTGTACGCCATTTTCATCATATGCTGCAAGAGAACCAAATATTGACTTAAATTCGCCATCCTTGTTTGTACCTAATAGAGAATTGTAAGTAACACCAGCAGACTCAGTAAGTGTTATAGTATCGTTAGTTCTGTCAATACCCTTTACTTCAGTTTCTGCGTTAATAGCTATTGATTTAGCTTCTGGGTCTACTGTTGAAGAAGTAATAGTTGTAGTTACTGGATGCATTTCTGAATCAGCACCTAAAACATTTACTGTTAAAGTAGTAGTTGCTCCTGTTTTAGCAGGATCTACTAATTTACGTGCAGCAACTTTTACATCATCAGATGCACCAGTTTTATTAAATATTACAAAGTCAGTATTATTAGAAACAGATGATCCAGTTATTGGTGTTCCTGCTAATTTTACTTTTGCTCCACTTGATGTTGTACCAAAAACTTCTGGAT
Organism: Clostridium frigoris; assembly: GCF_018861865.1. Lineage (GTDB taxonomy): Bacteria > Bacillota > Clostridia > Clostridiales > Clostridiaceae > Clostridium_AD > Clostridium_AD frigoris. Next base: position 9,314 of record NZ_JAHLDV010000015.1, on the reverse strand, counting down.
TAGCTTTATAATCTTCTTGTCTAGAATTTGTTACAGTTCCACCTACCGCAATGTCAGCATATATAGGATTTGGTACTGATTCTATTACATAATCTTTGATATCTTTATTATCTAATACTGTAAATGTTTGTGTTTGAGTATCAACAGCTACAAGAGGATCTCTTACAGTACCATCAGTCTTAGTAGTGTCTTTATTATATAATTTAAATGTAACTGTTGCTGTTCCTGCTGTTCCAGCTGTAAGTATAATTTGTTGTTGTCCTGTACTTATTGCATTCTGAGCAGTACCATTTTTAGTTGTAACTGCAACTTTTGATGCGTCACTTGATGTTGCAATAACATAGTATTGACTGTTATCTGAACCAGTAGTTTTAGTACCTGTAGTCATATCAACAATTCTATCATACTGATCTTTAACAGTTAAGCCACCCTTATCATATCCAAAATCCATTTTCTGAGTTGCTGCTTGTTGGAAAATAGTTTTAAACTGTGCAGTATCTAAAGATAATGAGTCAGCTGCAACTTTTTTCTGAACATTTATAGTTATGCTGCTGTAATTACCTGTTTGTGTTGTTGCTGTTACAACTCTTTGTCCATCAGTTGGATATCCGTTTTCATCGTCTCCAGCTCTTAATGAACAAGTTCCATCAGCATTTTTATACCAATGTGCTCCAGAAATTGAAACTCCTACTGCAGATGCTATATCTGAATATTTTGTTAATACTTTTCCATTTTGATCTAATGCTACGAATGGAATTTCTTTATCTTCTCCAATGGCAATATTATAAGCTGGAGATTGTAATGTAATCTTATCTATTTTTGCTTCTTTCTTTAATGTTACATTAAGTGTTGATGATTTACCTGTATATGTCATAGCAGTAATTATAAGTGGTATATCCATTGAAAGACTGTCTGTTGCATTTTTAACTTGAACTTGAATAGCTGCTTTATTTGAATCACTTGGATCATGTACAACTTTAGTAGTTATATATGAGTTTGTTGCAGTTAATTCATCAGTATTATCATTTAATATTAGACCATTTTTTACTAGGTCATAATTTTTTGTTGGGTTACCACTGATATCAGTTGCTGTGTAATCAACATAGAATAAAGTTGAAGTATCTTGAGCAGTTAAAACTTTACCATCAGCATTTGTTAAAGCTGTAAGGTTTATGTCGCTTAATGTACCAGTTTGTGAAGTTACAGTTAATGTAGCACTTGTATTAACTCCACTAGTTGAATCATAAGCAGTAATTACTACTGAGTTGAACTGTAAAATACTCATAGATGGTGTGATAGTAATTACACCATCTTTTCCGTCTATAGAACCTACTCCTGTTTGGAATGTTATACTGTTAGCTAAAGAAGAAGTTGTAATATCAGCTCCGTATTGATCAAATACTTTATAAGTTGCATATCCTTTACCGAAGTCTGTAGCGCCAGTAGATTTTGTATTATTAACTCCTAATTTAGTTGAAGTTATTTCAATTTTAGCAACTTTTTGTTGAGCTAAAGTTATAGTTGATGTTCCAAAATCAGCTGTACCATTCATTGTGTTAACTGTATAAACTCCTGCTGGTAAATTTGATTCGTTAGTTAATGTAGCTTCTGTTTTAGCAGCATTCCAAGTAGTTGTCATAGTTTTAACTAATGCTGATCCTTGTTTAACTGTAAATACTACTTTTGATGTATCAGTTACTGAACCATTAAATGTTACTTTGAAGCTTTTAGCAGTAACATTAGTTGCTGTTGCTGATGTAGCTTCTGAAGTAGTAGCATCTCCAGCACCAATTTGAGTTGTTCCTGAAGCATTTGTATAAGTTACTGCTGGTATAACGCTTGCATTTATTGCTGCGCCTGTAACATTGTCTACCCAATTACCATTAAAATCTTTAAAATAAACTGTTCCACCTGCAACTATTGCAGCTGTAATTTCTGTTGCATTAGCTGGGTCATTAGCATAAGCCATATCGTAAGCTTTTGTTCCTATTACCACTGTACCATCAGCCATTGCTGCGAATGCTGAGAAAGATGTTGATCCTGCTATCATTAAGGCAGCAAGAGCTGTGCTTGTAATTTTCTTGTTCATATAAATATACCTCCGATTAATTTTAGTTTATTTTATTTTATATTGTATTTGATATTTTTTATTGGTAACCCCTAATTAATTTTAATTAAGGGCTAATTCTTTTTAGTAAGTTATTATTTTGCTGCTGTTAAAACTACATCATTAGTTCCAACTACTGTTCCAGCTGCATTTGTTAATTTAACTGTAACTTTATCTCCAGCTACTCTAGCTGGGAATAATGTTGTAGATACTCCTAAATTAGCTACTGCTGATAATTTACTTTCACCACTAAATACTTGGTATTGAGTTGCTCCTTCTTGAGTTGATGCAACATTTATTACTGCTCCAAATGAAGCTGCTTTAACTGTTGCTGAAATTGTTGCTGTACCTGGTACTACTGGTGCAACATCAATTGTTCCAGATTGTCCTAATTTTACGTCTATAGCTTTAAGTTCATTATTACTCTTATCAAATAATTTAACTGTTACTGCATCTCCTGCAACTTTAGCTGGGAAGATTGTAGTAGCTGTTCCTAATACTGATTTAGCTGATAAATTACTTGTACCTGTAACTACTTGATATTGTGTAGCTAGAGGGAAAGCTTTAAGGCCATCAGCTGTTAAAGTTACGTTTCCTACTGATCCGAATGAAGCTGCTTTAACTGTAGTATCAAATATAGTTGTTGATGAATTTGTTACTTTTACCATTACTGTTTTCCAGCCTTCATATCCTTTTTTAGCCCATGTTGTTGATTTTTCTGTGTTAACATGTGCAATAAGCATATAAGTTCCTGGTGTTTTAAATGTCATTGAAGGTGTTGCTGAATAACCTGCTGGTCCATTTGACCAAGCTCCTGTTGCTGTATTCATTGCGAATAATTGATAAAGGTATGGTCCAGTGATTCCACCTATGTTAGCTATTCCGTTGAATTTAGCTGTTAAACCGGTAACTGCAACATCTGCTGCTCCGTTTGTATATACTCTGTTGTTATCATCTTTGCTTACGCAATTAAGTGCTGCTACATAATAACTATCAAAGTTACCAGTTGCATTACCTTTAACTCCAGTTTTTCCTGCTGTTTTAACCCATATTGAAACTTTATATTTTCCAAGTGTTAATGCCTTTGATGCTGGTAACACATAAGGTGTTTTAGAACTTACTGCAGCTGTGTATCCAGTTGTTAGTTCAGTCCATTTACCAGTTTTTACATTTTCAATAAATGCTCTGTATTGAACATCTCCTGAAAATTTTGCTGAAGTTACTGTAAGTGTCTCAGTATCTCCTACTACTAGTGGAGAATGTTCTACCCCAGCGTAGTTGATTTTTGGTGTTGCTGTTGTTGCTGCTTGTGCTGTAACATTTGTTAAAGATCCAACTGTTACAAATAATGCTACTAAAGACATGCTTAGTATTTTTTTAATTTGTATCATGTTTTTTTGTCCCCTCCCATATTGTTATATGTTTTTATATTTTAGAAAATAAAAACCTAATTATTATTGTAGTCTTTTTATAAAGAATACAATTTGTTTTTCTTTAACTACACCCCCTAGGGAGCTATTTTTTTTGTTACTACAAAATGAAATAATTTCATTTTAAAATAACATAGTAATTAAAGACTTAATTTCTTATCAAAACCTCGAATGCGATATAATATTCTGATAATTTGAAACTATTTACACAAAATTTACGATTATTTATATTATATAACACTTTTGTATAAATCTCAATGTATTAATTAAATTTAACATCTTTACTATAATCTTAACATATTTCATAATTTTTCATATTATACATGTATTTTTATATAAATCAATTATTTTTATTGCTTACACTTATATAACGTTTATGGTTATATTTTAGTTGCAAGTTTTAAGAATTAATTTATTCTATTTTGTTTTATAAATGAATTTTGTAAATACCTTTTCATGCTTTCCACTTATATACGCTTGTCCCTATACTTTAGTTTCACTTTTCAAAATTCTTTTTAATATTATATAAAACTTAAACATATACTTTATTTGATATTGATACTTTACTTGATATAGGCAACTTTATATGTTTATTATAATATTTTTAATTTATTACAACTTATTTTCGACTTCTTCTTTAAATGTAATATTTTTATTTTAATTAACGGCATCAAAATTAATTGTCTTATCATCACTCTTGTAAACTACAGCTGGTATAACACTACCCTCTACAATATCGCCTGTAACATTGTCTATCCAATTTCCATCATAATCTTTAACATAAACTAATCCGCCTGTAACTATTGCTTTAGAAATTTCTTCTTCGTTTGCTACATCATTAGCATAAGCTAAATCAAAAGCCTTATTTCCTATTACAACCGTACCATTAGGCATTAAATTAGTATCAACTGAACTTGTAATTTCCTTATTCATATAATCCTCCATCACTCACAAGTATACTTACATATAAGTTTATATTTTTTATCTTTCCTATTTTTAATCTTTCCATATTGTATAACGGTTGTCCCTATAATATAGTTGCACTATTTTAAAAATTTTCATTATTTTATAATCTCTTCAATATTAATTTAGTAACATTATAGGATATTGCTTCATATATTAGTATAGTAAAAATGTTTGAAGGGAGCACTTTATGTTTTATTGTCCAAGAGATTATAATGATCCATATTCCTTATATAGAGATAACCCTATTTATATGCAAAGCCCTCTATACGATGAATCCTCTCTCTATAGGGTTGCACCTATGAATTCCTATATCAGAGTTCTTCATGCTTCACCTAAATCACCAGCTGTTGATGTATATATTAATGATATGTTAAAATTCAAAAATCTTTCCTATGGTACTTTTACAGATTACGTGGAGGTTATGAGCGGCGATTATAATGTGAAATTATATGCTGCAGGCACCAAAACCACCCCTGTACTTAACAAAAATGTTTTTATCCCGCCAGGAAAGATTTATACAGTGTCAGCTATCGGGACATTACCTAATATCGATTTATTATTAGTTTTAGAACCTAAAGTTAATAATCCTACTAATAATGCTTATGTTAAATTTACTCACTTATCACCTAATGCCGGTGCTGTGGATGTAGCACTGCCAAGCGGTAAAATTCTTTTTAAAAACGTAAAATACAAAGAATCTACTGATTATATACAAGTTCCACCCGGAACCTATACATTTGAAGTTAGACCTACTGGAACCAAGACTATCGCTTTATACGTTCCAAACGTAAGATTAAAAGCTCAACGCTTTTATACAGTTTATGCTATAGGCCTTGCAGGTGGTCACCCAGGTCTTCAAGCTTTAATACCATTAGACGGCAGTTCATATCTGGATTTTAGGGAAGACTAATCATCTCCTGGGTCGTTAAATTAAATAAATACCAAGCGACTATTCGCTTGGTATTTATTTTACTATTTAAATTATTTTATTAGGATGCTAGTGCTTTTACTCTTATTAAGTTTGAATAAGCGCTATATACCTTAACTCCATGGACCATCTTATATGATCTTATACTATAGAAATAATTTTTATTTGCCTTAAGCCCAGCATTATTATACTTCGTAATCTTTGGAGCTGATATTAAGACGTATGGACCACCACTTGATGTTGATCTGTAAACACCGTACCCATTTGCCCCAGTTACTTTACTCCAACTAATATTAATAGCATTTTTTGATGGTACCACTTTTACTGCTGTTGGTATAGAAATAATATTATTTGAGGCATCTTGCTTAACATTAGTCCTTGATATTTTCCAATTATTTGATAAAGTCGGTGTTATGGTTCCTTTATCTTGAACATATTTGAACATCATGTTTCTAATCTGTCCATCATCTCCTAGAACTTTTGCTGAATCATAGAAAGTCGCGTCTATTGTAGCTTTAGCTCCAGGAGTGAAACCTGCAGCTGCCATAAATCCACCGCCACCATTATATCTATAATTATTAACCGCTACCTTTAGAACCTGCGTATCTTTAACTAGTACTCCGTTAATTTTTAAATTCTTTATCCTACTTCCACTTATTACTTTTCCTTTTGAATCCGCTGTGCAAGCTTTCTTGGTTAAATCAATATCATATGTTGCACCATATAATTGGTCAAGGTTATAATCTGCAATATTAAGTTTTGAGTCTTTTACTATTGGATCAGTGGATTTTTCTACTTGTGCATAGTATCTTACTGACCATTCAAGCCAATTTTTAAGCTGGACTCCCGTCATTTTTACTCCAAACAAGAAGTTTTCGAATACATAGACTCCCATGATATCTTGCCTTTTAACATCACCTTGTGGTACTTTTGCAGCTAAACTTAATGGCGCTGCTATTGAAAGTGTTGTACCCGCAGCATCTGCTTGCACTTTATTTACGAGTTCCATTATTGTTGAAGGCTGAGTTAATTGTTTTTCTCCTTCATATATAGCTGTTGATTTTCCTATCACTGTATTTGTATATTTAAGTGTAGCATCTTGATATGACTTTGCGATTGCAAGTATTTCAGGATCAGCTACAGTAGTAGCAGGTAATGTAATATTCTTTGCATCTACCCCTACATAATTACCTTTAGCGTCGATATTAAGATCTATTTGACTAAAGATTCCATCCCCATTCTTTGGTTCAACTACTGGCACAACTTTTCCTGCAGGGTTTGTATAAGAATAAGTTTTACCAGTGTGCGTATGTCCACAAAGAATAGCATCAATTCCTGAAACCTGCGTTGCTACTGCATCTGTTTGATTCTCTGGAATAGTATCGCTAGCACCTTTTATTCCACTGTGAATTGATGCTATTACAACATCTGCGCCAGCTGCTTTTATTATTGGAACCCATTTTTGTGCCTCAAGTACCAAGTCATTAAAATGTAGACCGGCATAATGAGTTGGATCTTCCCAACTTGCTATAGTTTTAGTAGTAAGTCCTAGCACTGCTACCTTTATTGTTTTACCATTTACAGTGAAAGACTTCATTATATAAGGTTTAACTAGATTTGTATCATCCGATTTATAAGTATTAGCTGATAATACTGCTATTTTTTCTTTATTAGCATCTCCTATAATTCTGTTAAGAGTAGTTAATCCATAGTTAAATTCATGGTTACCAAGTGTCCATGTGTCATATCCCATGGCTCCCATCACTTTCATCATTGGATATTCTGATTTAGTGTCTATCATGTCATAATAATATGATAGAGGTGTTCCTTGAATTGTGTCTCCGTTATCTATTAACATTGTATTTGGATTAGCCTTGCGAACACTTTTAACATATGTTGAAACCTTTGCAAGTCCCACATTTGCTGCAAGTCCTGTATTATAATCTAATGGGTATATTGCTCCATGTATATCTGATGTTCCTATTATTGATATTTTACTAATTACGTTATCTATTCTATTGTTCATTATAGCTGTAATTTTGCCATTAGCACGAACATCATCATTTAAAGCATCTCGAACAGTATAATGAGAATCTACTAAACTAGCTTTTATATTAGGATTTAAAAAGCCTGTAAAGCTGTCTCCACCTGTTGCTACGAAATCAGGTGCATTCACTTTAATTATATCTGTATCTTTTACAATACTGCCATCACTTTCCCTAGTTATATTTTCGACCCTTTCTCCTAATACTTCTGGTGTAACCTTTCCATCTGTTGCGACTTTTGCTGATACATATGATTGTTTTGAAGAATCATAGGTAAATTTAACTCCAGAAATTTGTATACCTACTCCGTCAGTTTTAACTGCTTGTTCAAATATATATCTAAGCTGTGCTCCAGTCATTGTCGTAGTACAAATAGTATTATCAAACGGCATAATATTAAATATTGTTCCAACAGTTACATTACCTGCTGCAATTGGACTCAATCTTATACCTCCGTTATTTACCATTCCTACCTCAGCTTTCGATTTTGAGTAGTTTTTCACAACGTCTGCCATCCAATTTCCAAGTTGTGACTCTCCACAAGGTGAATCCACTTGATCTTTAGTTAAAGCAGTGGCATCTTTACCAATCATTTCATTAAAGGTTGGTAATAATTCTGCACTTGCATCATCAACAATCTTCTTAGCCGTTGGATCTGTTTGGGATGTTTCTGTTACCGTAATTGGATTCCAATTTGTATCTTTTGGTGAGAAAGCTATGATTTTTTTATCACTGCCCACAGTTATTTTTAAATCAATATAACCTTTACCCGTTGATGACGCAGTTAATGTAGGAACATCTTTATTATCAGCATCCCTGTTTACAATATCGCCTATAGTATGTGTATGTCCACCAAAAACTGCATCTACTCCATGTAATTTATTAACTGTAGTGTTAAGTGATGTACCACCATCATGGACATCTAATAACACAATATCTGCTAAATTATTATCTCTTATATTTTTAGCTTCCTTATTAGTTTCTGTAGCTACATCCTTAAAATCATAAGGTGCGACTAAAGCTGGCATAATTATGTTTGGGGCATCCTGAAGTATCGCTCCTATTACTGCTATACGAACTCCATCTTTAGTAATTATCTTGTATGGTGCATAAGGTCTCTCGCTTGTACCTTTTTTGTACATATTTGCACAAACAATGTTGTAACTTGCTCCAATCATTGTTTTATCTATTGCTCCTAGTCCCCAATCAAATTCATGGTTACCAAGGGCTGTAACTTCCATTCCCATGTCTGTTAACACCTTTTGAACTGGAAGTCCACGAAGTACATTAGATACTGGAGTTCCTTGGTACAAATCTCCTCCGCAAATGAGGAGTGTTCTATCAGGATTCGTAGCTTTTACGTCCTTAACTATTTTAGACAGTGCTGCGCCTACGGGTTTTTTATTAGTTGAATCTAAGAGTTGTCCATGAAAATCTGTAATATCTACTATATCAAATGTTTTATTTGTAGTTGATGCTGCTGTTACCTCTGTTGATTTCGCTCCCGTTGTTGATACCGACTCTGCCATTGATGTCGTTGCTGTCGTTGATGTTACTACGGGGTCCGCCTTTACCGTTTGCGCTCCCAAAGCTCCACTAAAATTAAATAGGACTAAAGTTAATGTTATTATTAAACTAAGTAATTTTTGATGATTTTTTTTATACATTTAATTTGTCCCCCCCAATTAAAATTTTTTTGGGTTTTCTTAAGCCCCCCTTAAACAAATTGAGATTTCACGGAAACTCCCTAGTTCCTGTGATTACTCATTTTTAGTATCATTAATTTTTATTGATTCCCCCATTTTTTTTGCATAAAACACTTGACAAGTCTGTAGAAT
>NZ_JAHLDV010000014.1 GCF_018861865.1 Clostridium frigoris | reverse complement strand
GCATTAAAAAAAAACATTAAAAGAGTAATTTTTTAATGTTTTTATTAAAATTAATAAGAAAAAAAGGCTATCTCTTAAAATGATTTTTTAATCATTTTGAGACAGCCCCTTTTATTAGTTGCTAATGCATCTTATAGGTCGCTTTTGCAGCGACCAAGGAGAACCTTTAATTTAGCTCCATTCTCGATCTATAATTTAAAAATTTCTTCTAAAAATGTGTATTTTGGAAGGCCATTTTCTATTGCTATTTTTGGCTCACCCATAATTAATGGAAGCGTGTACTCATAAGCTTCATGAGTTACGTTGTTACCCTGTGCATTTATCCATTCCTTAGGGAAGTATTTAATTTTATTTGCAACATTTGAAGTTTCAACTGCAAAAGTCTCTGATGTATAAGGTGTATTTGAGAGCCTTCTTATACCTATCATATTACCGCTAATTCCATGAATTGAGTACTCGGCTGCAGCTTTTCCTACCTCAAAGGCTTCATCTATATCGGTTTGTGAAGCGCAATGCATAGAGCAACGTTGAAGTGTGGAAAGTTCTAAAACTCTAACTTTCTCTGCGGTATTAGTGTTTAAAATTAAATTCTTTAGGAAGCCACATACACCACCTAACTGAGTGTGGCCAAACTTATCAAGATTAGTACCTTTTGCTTCTCCTATAAATTTACCTTCCTTGGTGTGGATACCTTCAGATACTACCACAAATACATGGCTTTTTTGAGTAAGTTTTCTACTTACATCTTCAATAAATTTATCAGCATCAAAGGCTACTTCCGGTAAATATATGAAATCAGCAACACGCTTACCGTTAATAGTTGCAATGCAGGAACTAGCTGCAAGCCAACCAGTATCACGGCCCATAGTTTCAAGTATGAATACACCTGTTGGGGAGTATACACTGGCATCTAGGAAGTTCTCAAGAACTGATGTGGCAATTAGCTTAGCTGCACTTCCAAAACCTGGTGTATGATCCATTATTGGTAGGTCATTATCTATAGTTTTTGGTATGCCAATAAATTTTACATCTTTATTATGTTTCTTTGCATATTTACTAAATTTATGTACAGTATCTTGAGAATCATTTCCACCTATATAAAAGAAGGTTTTAATTTCATATTCTTCTAATATTTCAAAAATTTTTATGTATTCTTCATTGTCTTCTTCAAATAATTTTAATTTATATCTACACGAACCAAGACCTGAAGAGGGGGTATATTTTAATCCTTTAACTTCATCATAATCAATGTCAGATAAGTTTATAATATGTTTGTTTAGAATACCTTGAATTCCATTTATTCCGGCATACACATTATCATAATAATGAGAGTTAATGTTTGATTCAAGAACACCTATAGCACTAGCATTAATTACAGATGTTGGACCACCTGATTGTGCTACTATACAATTTTTCATATAAGATTTCTCCTTTAAACAGTATTTAATTATTATAATAATTAATACATCCATCAATTATTATAAGGTAGATAAAAACAAATAACAACAATATCATTTGAAAATAAAAATATTCCATAAATTCAAAGACTAATTATACTATTAATGATAAAATATATGTATGATATTTTAAAATTTCTGTTTGTCTTTTGTTATATAAAATCAGGAGGGATACAATGCCAATTAATAATATAAACCATAAAGAGGGACACAAGAATAACATAATTTTAAAAGAAGTTAATATAAAAGGAAATCTGTGTGGGGAATTTGCTGAGTATACTATTGACCATGTATATGAGAATAAAGGAAGCAATGATGTTGAAGCAATTTATACTTTCCCGGTTCCAGATGGGGCTGTTATATCAGGGTTTGAGGCAGTGCTCGGTGGACGTACTATAAAGGGTTTAATACAAGATAAAGAAGAAGCAAATAAAACATATGAAAATTTCAAAAATAATGAAAATAATACTTTTTTACTAGAAGAATTTAGAGATAATATAATTAGAATAGTTATTGGCAAGATAATCTCTAATGAGGTTGTACAAATAAAAGTATCGTATATAGAAGAACTTAGTTATGAAAATAGAAATTTAAAATTAATTATTCCCACAATGATAACTCCAATAAATATTTCTAGAGAGAATGAATTACTTAATTGCGAGCAGGGAATAAAGAATAAGGATGATAATTACAAATTCACTTTAAGTTTACTCGTGGAATCTTTAACAAAATTAGAATTTAAGTGTTCTTCTCACAAATTAAAGGTTGAATATGAAGAAAACAATTTATATAAAGTGACCCTAGCTGAAAAAAATCAAAAAATGGATAAAGATCTAGAAATTATACTCGAAGAGCAAGAGAAGTTAGAAACTACAGGAATGATATATGAATATCCAAGAGAGGATAAAGGAATTTTGTATTTAAGATTTATTCCAGAAATTGAAATAGATCAAATAGCCTCTGGGGAAAATTATATTTTCCTTTTAGATATATCAGATTCAATGGGTGGAGACAAGTTAGTAGAGGGTAAAAATGCTCTTCAGCTATGTTTAAGAAACCTAGCAGTTGGTGATACATTTAATATTGTTGCCTTTGGAGATAAACTTCATTATTTTTCTAAAGAAATAAATGTTGATTTTAATGAAGAAAATTTAGATTTTGCTAGTAAATGGATTAAAGATCTTTCCGCTGAAAAAGAAGCAGTGATTTTTGATGCAATAAAGTATGCTCTCCTTGATAAAGATGATAAAGAGGAAAATATAATATTTTTATTTACAGATGATGCAGCTTACGATGAAAAGGAAATATTAGATTTTGTAGAAGAGAATATTAAAGAAAGTAGAATATTTCCTTTTGGAATAAATACTTCAGTAAACAGTTATTTTATTAATAAATTAGCTCGTATTAGTTATGGCGCTGCAGAAGTTATAAATCCAGATGAGCGAATTGAGGATATAGTACTTAAACAATTTAATAGAATTAAAAATCCGATAGTTACTGACATTGAAATAGATTGGGGTAAAATGAAGGTTGAAACAACTTTCCCAAGAACTATTGAATATATGTATGATAAGGAACCATTTTCTATTTTTGCAAAAGTTAATGGCGATGTAGGCGGAGTTGTAATCTTAAAAGGAAAAGTAGGGAGAAATAGAATTCAAAGAGTAATTTTATTGAATGATCTAGAACTTGAGGAAAATGTTAATCTTATTGAAAAAATGTGGTATAAAAAACGAATAGAATCTCTTCAACATAGAGTTAAATATGAAAGAGGAGAACTTCAAGAAGCAATGAATAATAAGATTGTTGAAATTTCTAAAAAAGTTGGTATAATATGCAAAGAAACCGCATTTATTCTTTATGAGGAAATGGAAGATCCAATAGTAGGCATAAGAATAAGAGAGATTTTACCTGTTAAAACAACAAAAAGATTGGAAACTTTTTATGGAGATTTAGCTCAGGATTCTGAATCAACATCATTTTATTATAAAGATGTCTCGAAACAAGAGGACGAGTATGATAAATATGAAAACTATAATAGAAAGGAGCTACTAAGACTTTTAGCTTCTAATCAATTTGCTAGTGGAGCTTTTGGTGTAAATGCTAAGGACACCTTAGAAAGTAATATAAGATATACTATAAAGACAATATTAGCGTTTATGATAGGTAGTGGAGATATTAAAATATATAAAAATCAATTAAATAAATCTTTAGAGTTTTTAAATAAAACATTACAAAATGTTGACCTTAATTTAAATAATGAATTAAATTTAAATAAACAAGAATATTTAAGTTTATTGTTAGTTTTTAAATTATCTATAAAAAAAGATGTAGCATTGTCTTTCCACAAAGAGAATATTGAGAAGAAAATTCAAGAAATTGAAGAAAAATTTCAATATCAAAATGTTAGTGTAGATGAGATCCAAAAGGAATTCATTAAGGGTTTAAAGTTAGAATTTGATTTAAATGAAAGAGCCAATCAGTCAAAGGATACACTTGATTTTATAATTAATATAACAATTTTAAAAAATATTTAAATATAAAAATCCTGCATCTATATGTAGGATTTTGTCTTGTTCTAATAAAAAAATAAAGTAGCTAAAAATAACATGTTGAATATACATACTGTTTATTTTTAAGATAGCTTAGCTTAAGGAAGTAGGGTTATGATAACTAAAGGTGTAAAAGATTTAAGATATTACGACTCAGAAATAATTATAAAAAGAAATAACATAAGAAATATATTCATTACTAAATCTAAAAATGTGAAAACGGGTGATATACAATGTATGTCAAATGATGACCTTAAAATTATATTTGATTTATATGATGAAATATTTTTTAATAATTATTTTAGAGAAAATTTCAAGGGAACTTTAAAATTTTCATTATCTACTAGGATGACATCAGCTGCAGGAAAAACCATATATAGTAGAAAAATAAAATTATTAGAAGAAGCACAAGAATCATATGAAATTAGGATGGGCATAAAATTCTTTTTTGAGTATTACAAGGTAGAAAGAGATAAGATTGTATCAGGAATTAAAACAAAAGATTCATTAGAAGCATTTCAAATAGTATTTGAACATGAATTATGCCATTTGATTGAGCTGCATCTTTACAAAGAATCTAGTTGCAAAAAGATTAGATTTAAAACGATGGTATATAATATGTTTGCTCATACGGACGTGGTTCATCAATTACCAAGCCAAAAGGAAATAATATCAGAAAAATATGGATTGATAATAGGACAAAAGGTGAGTTTTTTGAATGATGGTAAAACATATAATGGGTTCATATATAAAATCAACAAAAGAGCAACCGTTATGGTAAAAGATAACAAGGGAACTTATGGGGATGAAATGGGTAATGTGTATTCTAAATGGTATGTACAATTTGAAAAACTTAACTATTAGACAGACAATTACTTTATTTTATAAAATATGATATAATTTAGTAATAGTAAATTATAAAATTTTAAATTAATACTTAATTAAATTAATATAATACTTAAATAGGAAGGTGACAAAAATGAAAAAATTTCTTTCAGTAATATTATGTAGTGTATTTGTCTTTACGTTGGCTGCTTGTGGAAAAGCTGAGGTAAAAGATACTAGCACAAAAAGCGAAGTAAAAGAAGAATCAACAGTTACCGCTAAAGCAGAAAAACCAGTAGCATCTACAGTGACTCCTACAGTAGAACCAACAGTGGAACCAACAATTAAACCAACAGTTAAAAGTGAAGACATAAAAAGTAGAGAAGTCGTATTGTATTTTAGTGATGACCAAGCTATGTACTTTGCCTCAGAAAAAAGAACAATGAAGGCACCTACAGCTAAGTCAATTGTAGAGGAATTAGTAAAGGGACCAGCTGTAAAAAGTGGTAGCACAGCAAAATCATATGCAACATTACCTACGAATCTACAAGTGTCAGATGTGGAAATCAAGGAAAATATAGCTTATGTTAATTTGAAAACGAAACTAAATGTAGAAGGATCAGCAGGAGAACAAATGGCTTTATTTTCAATAGTGAATACACTAGTTTTAGATAAGGAATTAGGAATTACAAAGGTTCAATTTCTTCTTGCTGGAGAAAATGTTAAGACTATTGGTGGTCAATATGATGTTAGTGAACCTATGAGTGAAAATAAGGAAATGATGAAATAATACAAAGTAAATAGCAGTATTATAGTTTTTGTAATGTTAAAGGCAAGTTTTATAAAAGGTACAACTAAACAAATAACAAATCAATATGCTAGTCTATTTGTTTTGTTATTTGTTTTTATGTACCTAAAAACTTGCCTTTTACCCTAGGGATTTTTTGACAACCTAAAACGATTTTCACTACAACCCATATACATACTTACATACCCATATTTTATCTTTCGATAACGCACAAGCATTACAGCACATATATACATCTTTGCTCGACAATATGGAACCCCTTGGGAGCTAAAATAATCTCTCAATTAAGAAAACCCCTAGTCTTATAAATATCACATTTATATAAATAACAAAAAAGAGTTTTAGTTTATTTTTATGTGTAATAATAAAACCTGCGGAGACCCATATCATCTTAGCTCGAATATTACACATCCTGGAGAACCATATATATACAGTGAGGCACATATACAGCTGTTAAGAACCCATAATAATCTTCCCTCTGGCATATAAAAAACCTTAGCAGATCTCGTACACACCTTTGGCCGAATGCTTTAAAGCTATTTCAACCTACAAGCACTCTAGGCTCAACCATAATAAATCATCTACTGACATTATTGTATGCTTTTTTTAAATTATTATACTTTGATTTTTATGGTAAAATATATAATAGGTGGTGGAGAAATAATGAGTGAAACATTTCGATTTATTCATGCTTCAGACTTGCATTTAGGATCTTTTCTTAATATAAATGGAAAACCACAAGAAAAATTACAAGACTTGTGTAAAGACGCTGTATATGATGGCTTTAAAAGAATTTGTCTCAGAGCTATTTCATTAAAAGTGGATTTTATATTGATTTGTGGAGATGTTTATGACAGTCATTTAAGGTCGGTTAGAGGAAATAAAATTTTTATAGATCAATGTATAATATTAAGTGAAAAAAATATAAACGTATATGTAATTTATGGTAATCATGATGTTGCATGTGGTGCCGAGGAGTTGTTTGATTTGCCTCCTAACTTACATATCATAAGTTCTGAAAAAACAGAAATTTTTGAGGTATACAAAGAAGATAAAGTTATTGCAAAAATCATAGGAAAATCCTATAAACATCGATCAGAAAAAGAAAAATCTTACGAAAACTATTTATTAGATAATGATGTTTTTAATATTGCAATGCTACACACTGCATTAGAGGGAGATAATAAAAATTATATTCCTTGCACTGTGAGTGATCTTAAGGCGGTGGCCAATATTGATTACTGGGCACTAGGACATATTCATAAAAAAAGTATTATAAATGATACTAAACCTATCATAGCTTTTTCTGGAATTCCACAAGGTCGTGATATGGGGGAGCAGGGAGCGTGCGGTGTTTATTACGTAGAGGTATGTAAAAAAGAGGTTGTAAATATGGAGTTTTTACCTATATCAACAGTTGTGTATAAGAAGGTAGAGATAATAATCGCGGATGATAAAAAAGTACAAAATTATAGCGATTTGCTCCTGGTTATTAATGATGAACTAAGTAGCTTATCAAATGAGGAATTATTAGATGATTTTAAAGGTTATATTATTCGATTGGTCATAAGAGGAAGAACAGATATGCATAATAAAATAACTCATATGACTGAAGAGGATTATAAAGAGTTTTTAGGAAATATAAACGAAGAGATAAGTTCAGAGAAGCATTTTATATGGGTAGATTCTATAATATTTAGGACATCAATCCCTATGCAAAATTTTGAAGAACTTAAATCGCAAAATCCTATTTTTAAAGATCTAGAAGAAGTAATCGGGTTATATACTACGGATTCTGAACTTAAAAATGAACTTGTAAAAAATTGGGGTGTGATTTGGAAAAAACAAATTTTCACGGAAAATATAGAGGCCGATAAATTTGATTTTGATGAGGAAATGATTTCTGATATTATATCACAGGCTAGAGAATTGCTTATTGAGAAATTGGTAGAGGTTTTGGAAATAACATAGGGTGGTGAAGATTTGAAAATTACACAGCTAGATATTAGAGATTTCGGAGTATTTCAAGGTGAAAAGCTGGAAGGACTAGGAAATGGGATTATAGTTGTTGGTGGAGCTAATAGATCTGGTAAAACTAGTTTGATGCAAATACTTAGAAATATACCTTTTGGGTTT
This sequence comes from Clostridium frigoris, assembly GCF_018861865.1. Taxonomy (GTDB): domain Bacteria; phylum Bacillota; class Clostridia; order Clostridiales; family Clostridiaceae; genus Clostridium_AD; species Clostridium_AD frigoris. The sequence goes on along the minus strand of NZ_JAHLDV010000014.1, from coordinate 55,740 downwards.
TCGAAGGGGAGCATGTTACCACCACCTAAATTCCAATATGATGTAAGATGCGATTTAAGCTTAGAGGATGGAAAAGAAGTAAATGTAATGTTAAAAGGGTTTAGTAATCCAGAGGTAGTTTATAAAAATGGCGACGTCAAAGGTTCTAATAAAGGGTTATATGATATAGATAAAGGAACCTACAAAGAACTGTTTACAATAAGTCTTGATGAATTAAATAAGAACTCAGATAAGGAAGATAGTAATTTACAGTCAATGCTTCTAGGTGCGGGGTTTAAGCATATTGTAAAGATACCTGGAGTTGCTAAAGAATTAAGACAAAAGGCTAATGAAATTGGTGGAACAAGGGGAAATCCATCTACCAAAATGTTTAAACCATTTGAGGAGAATATTAAAAAAGGGGTAGAGGGAAGAAAAAGGTCTATGCTGCAGTTAACATCTTATTTGCAAAAGAAAAACAATCTGTTACGTCTTGAGGATAATATAATTTTAAAGGAAAAGCAGATTCAAAAAAGTGATAATAGTATAATTAAATTAGAAATTTTAAAGCATAATTATGAGCTTAATGAAAAAAAGATGAATCTTAAGGGAGAGCTTAAAACGTATTTTTACGCTCCTGATTATGTAAAAGAATATAATATAGAAAGAGCTGAAAACTTAAAAATTCAATATGTTAAAGAATTAGAGAAGTATAATAAGGATAATTATGAATTTCAAAGAGAAATATCTACAGATGATTTTATTAAAGTGATTTTAATGGAAAATAAAGCAGTAATTATTAATTATTATAATGGTGTATCAGGTTTTAAAGAGCAAACTAAGAATATTATTTGCCTTAAAAACGAGTGTTATGAAAAAACTGGAACGTTAATGAATAAGATAAAAAGAGCTAACGATAACTGGACTAGTTTTGATGATGTGGCAGATGTTAGTTGTGATGATATGCAACAACATATTTTAAATCAAAATATTGAAAAGTTTAAAAAGATAAAGGGTGATAAAATAAATCTTGATAAAATAATAGAAGATTCAAAAATGCATAGAGAAATTTTAGAAAAACAAATAGTACCTCGAGATGCAAAAACATATATGGAAAAGTATTTGTATATCACTATGTTATTTATGATTATAGGGGTAGTATTGTTTTTTATAGATAAAATGCTTGGGTGCTCTATAATAATAATTGGAGCATTAGGTACATCCCTATATTTATTTATAAATCATTCTAACGCAAAATCAATTGTAGGTAGAAATGTAGAAATTAAAGCGCAAGTTGATAACATAATAATAAATTCTAAAAGTAATTCCCAGGAAATAAAAAAAATAGATGAAACACTAAAAGAACTAAATAACATAATGGATGAGTATAGGGATATTCTAAAACTTGACGAGCAAGTTTCAGCTGATGGCATAAAAGATTATTTTAAAACAGTAGCTTATTTAAAAGATGAGATATTTGAGTATTATTTATTAAAGAAAAAATTAATGGACCAGTTTGACGAGCTTTGTGAAACGTTAAATAACATTGATAATTTACTTACTAAATTTATAAAATTTAGCATTAAAAGTTTAGAGGTAATAAATTTAGAAAAAATAAGCTTGGATAATATTAATAATATTTGCAATGACTTATTATTAAAAATAGAAACCTTACATAAACACTTGATGCTTTTAGAAAAAGCTGATACAAGTTTTTCAAAGCTTAAAATATTAGAGAAGGAAATAGTAGATTTCCTTTGTGTTAAAAACGTAGAGGATATAATTTCAGATATACAAAATTATATTAATGAGGGAAAAAAGTATATAAGATATAAAAAACAGCAAGATGAATTTAAAATTATACAAGAAAAATTGTTGCAATCAGTAAAGAGCCATCGCATAAAAGATATACTATATAATGAAAAGAGCGATTTTGTACAAACTGATAATGAAAGTAATAATTTATTAAATACCCTTGAAGAGTTATATAATCAGTATATAAATATTGATGAACTTAATTATGATTTTAAAGTTTCAAGTGCTGAAAATAAAGAATTAATTAAGCAACTAGATATTTTAAAAAATGAAAAACAAACATTAAAAGATGAGGTCAGAGCCTTAAATTCAGATGAGATGTTATTACAATATGAGAAAGATATTATTGATGCAAGAGAAAAGTTAAGACCACTTGCAGAGAATTATGCTGTATACAATACGGCAGCCTTATTTCTAGAGAAAATCAGAGAAAGATTTTTAGAAAATACCAAGGATAAATTGTTAAAAGGGGCTAGTAGCATCCTAAGCGAAATAACCTCTGGTGAATATAAAGATATTATGCCGCGAGATAATTTAATGCAGGGAGATTTTAAAACAAAGTTATGTGATGAGAGTATAAAAGAGAGTTCAAAAGAGTTAAGTCGTGGTACAAAAGAACAATTATTTTTGGCGGTTCGTATAAGTAGAATAAAAGAAATTAAGCAAAAGTTACCAGTGGTTTTTGATGATTCCTTTGTTAACTTCGATATAGCACATACAAAAAATACAGTTAAAGCATTGGTAGAATTATCAAAAACAAATCAAATCTTTGTTCTTACTTGTCATGAAACCCTAGTAGAACTAATAATGGCAAAGGCATCTACTGCTTTATATTTTAAATTAGATAAGGGGAGATTTACAAAAAGTTCAGGTGCTAATTTAAAAGAATACCTTAAAGAGCTGTAAGTAAAAAGGGTATCACTCAAAAGAATGAGTGGTACCCTCTATATATTACAAAAAAATATTTTTTATAACCTTGTGATTCGAGCCAGCTAATTGCAGCTGCTTCATTATCAAACATTGTAGGAGTTACGGTATTTACAGAACCTCGGTTTAGGTTCATTTTAACTATCGCACTAGTAGCTATTATAGCCCCAGTAGTTAAGCCAATAGTAGCTGCCCATGTAGTATGAGCCTGAAGTTCTGAAGTTATTGCAGAAGTTTTATATTCTCTTACGTCGCAACATTTTGCCCATTTTTTATCTTTAACCAAAGGTGCAATCTTTGAAACATAGTCTGCTTGAAATCTTTTAAAATCGTCTGTAGTCCAAAATCCCTTTTGCATCTCTTGAACTATAGTACCATTAGGGCTTACCTCAAGTGTGTATTTACCTTTTATATCTGTTACTTTCATTTTAATTCCTCCTAGTTATTTATATTATTTTTCATTATTAAGTGATTTAAATCTATCAGCAACAGCTGGTGATTCAGAACCATCAGTAATCAATTCCACTACTAATGGACCAGCTGTAGTTTTTATTAGCTTTTTATATGTGTCTAATTCCTCTACACTAGTTACTGCTATGGATTTAATACCCATAGCTTCTGCAATAGCTTTTATTGATACCCGCTCTTGAATTAAACCCTCTAGAGGTCTACCAAATAGGTACTTGTGACCATGTTCTACGTATCCAAGCATACTGTTGTTTATTACAAAGTATATTATTGGTAATTTATATTCTTTTGCAACTAGTATTTCGCTACCATTCATGAAGAAGGCACCATCACCTACAACAACAGCTGTTGTAATATTTTTATGTGCTAAAGATGTCCCAATTGCACCACCTATAGCTACACCCATTGCTCCATAATTAAGACTTATACTAAATTCACTCTTTTCTTTAATAGGTAAATATTTAAATACGAAATTCATATATTCACCTACATCAGAAAGTAAATGATATTTTTCTGGTAGTAGATCTGGTAGTTTTTCTAAAAACAATCTAGTAGATAAACCAGTATGGCTTTTGTCTATATAAGGTGAATTCAAAATAGAGTTATCTATTGATCTATTATTCTTCTTGTAGCAATTACTTCTTAATAAAGCTAAAGCTTCTTTTAAACTATAAATAACTGCTAAATCTACATTAAATACCTTATTAAGTTCACTTTTGTCCCAATCGATATGAATGGATTTGCTACCTTTTATAAGCACGTCATTGTAATTCCTTGTAGCTGATTCACCGAGACTTGTCCCAAGAATTAACACACAATCTATTTTATTATTTTCAATGTAATTAACACCTAGATCAGAACCAGAAAAACCATAACTACCTAAATTATTTTTGAAACTAGTTGGTATTATGCCTTTACCCTCAGGCGTTGTTACTATTGGCCAATCTAGCTTGTCACTTAGAGCCATAACGTAAGCTCCTAAGTTATTACAACCTCTGCCAACTAAGATTAGACCAGTTTGACTTGCATTTATTAGGTCAACTGCTTCTAATAATAATTGTTTAGTGTAATTTAAAGATTCTATATCTAATAAGCGTGTTTTATCAACAAATGAAGAGTCGATAAATTCATTAGCCATAATATCAGATACAAGGCTCATTTGTACATCTATAGGAATAGAAATATGTACAGGACCATAAGGTGGGGTTAAAGCAATTACCAATGCTTCTTTTATAGCCTTTAATACTTCATCTGGGTTTATAACTGTTCTGCTGTACTTTGTTATTGGCTTAACTATGTACTCAGTATTAAGTTCTTGAATGGCACCTTTACCTATTTGATGCCTATTAACGTAACCACTAATTATAAGTACAGGCAATTTTCTTCTTGAGGCATCAGCAATACCATTTATAGCATTATTTAATCCAACTGCACCACCAAGTATTGCTACACCTAATTTTTCAGAGGCATCCGCATAATTCGTAGCAGAGTATAATGCACCAGCCTCATTTTTTGTTATTATTGGCTTAATAGTTGTGTCATTCAATGAATCCCATAAAGAACTACAAGTGCCTGCTGAAATCCCGAAAACGTATTCTACTCCATTACGTTCTAGAAATTTAGTAATACAGGTTGATAACTTCATTATTTTTTGCTCCAATTCATCTGAAAATATATTTGTATTTATCAATTGCTAATTCACATTCGAGTATTGTCTCATCTTCTATGCCTGTTAATTTAGTTAATATACAACATAATGCATAAAAAGACTTTTTATCCATTTATTATCCTCCTTTTTACTTATTGCAGCATATAAATTATATCATGGTAATATATCTAAATATTTTGACAATATTTTCATTGTATTAGTAAAACAATGTCGTTATTTATACTTCGTATAATTTCACAAAAACATTAGAGAAAATTAAAAAAAACTTAAAATAACTATAAGAGTAGATTAATCATCTCCTTCGGAGCTATTAATCATCTCCTTCGGAGCTGCAGATTAACGACTTCAGAAGGAGATTTATATTCCACTGAAATTTTGTTTATGATAGGGTAGTTAACTCACACTTATAGAGAGGGGAGACTTTCCTTCTAAAATGTCATTAAATTTTTTTGAAATGGACACTTAAATAATGGTATAATAAACTTTGTAAAACAATTATTAGAAGATATTTATGACAAGTTTATTAGTGCAATTAAACGGAAAGTGAAGTGGTAATTATTAGTAAGGCATTATTTATTACAGAAAAACCAAGCGTTGCTGCGGAGTTTGCCAAAGCATTAAAAATAAATGGTAGGAAGTCAGATGGATTTATAGAGTCTGATAAAGCTGTAGTAACATGGTGCGTGGGACATCTTGTTACTATGAGTTATCCTGAAAAATATGATATGAAACTTAAAAAATGGTCTTTAAATACGTTGCCATTTTTACCTAAATCATATAAATATGAAGTTATAGAAGGAGTTAAAAAACAATTTAATATAGTTAAAAGTCAATTAATACGCGAAGATATTGATAGAATCTATGTTTGTACAGATTCAGGAAGAGAAGGGGAGTACATATATAGATTAGTTGATGATATGGCAGGCAAACCTGATAAACAAAAACGAAGAGTGTGGATAGATTCACAAACAGAAGCAGAGATTATTCGTGGTGTTAAAGAAGCAAAGGATTTAAGTGAATATGATAATTTATCAGAAGCTGCTTACTTAAGAGCCAAAGAGGATTATTTAATGGGAATTAATTTTTCAAGGCTTTTAAGTTTAGTCTATGGAAAAACTGTAAGTAATTATCTTGGAAAAAATTATATAGTTATTGCTGTTGGGCGAGTAATGTCATGTGTGCTTGGGATGGTTGTCCAAAGGGAAAGAGAAGTTCGGGAGTTTATAGTTACTCCTTTTTATAGAATTATTGCAAGTTTGAATGTAAGCGAAGATTGCAATTATGATGGAGAGTGGAAGTCGGTCGAGGGTTCAAACTATTTTGAATCCTCTATGCTTTATAATGAGAGTGGATTTAAGACCCAGGAAGATGCTGAAAAGTTAATAGGAGAGCTAAGAGATTATAGTATTGATAATAATGTCTTAGTTGAAAATATTTCTAAGAAAAAGGAAAATAAAAATGCACCATTACTTTTTAATTTAGCAGAAATGCAAAATGAATGTTCTAAGAAATTCAAAATAAATCCAGAGCAAACTCTTAGTCTCATTCAGGCATTATATGAGAAAAAAATGCTTACATACCCAAGAACGGATGCTAGGGTATTGTCTACAGCAATATCAAAAGAAATAGATCAGAATATAAGAAAATTAATTAAATTAAATGGAAATACTGAGATAAATAATATAGCTAAGAATATCATAGAAAAAAAATGGTATATTGGTATTGCTAAAACAAAGTATGTTGATGATAGCAAAGTAACAGATCATTATGCTATTGTTCCAACAGGTGAAGGCCTTCAAAATTATACATCATTAAAGGAAATGGAAAAGAAAGTGTATAATTTAGTGTTAAGACGGTTTCTCGCAATATTTTATCCACCAGCTGTGTATAACAAGGTTTCGGTTATAACAAAGATAAATAAGGAAAGATTTTTTACGTCAGACAAAGTTTGTGTTGAACTTGGATACCTAGAAGTTCTTAAACCAGATAGTGATAGTAATGATAGTCAAAATACAAATATGAAATTTTTAAGCACCCTAAAAAAAGGACAAACAGTAAAACTTAAAGATTTAGTAGTTAAAGAAGGTAAGACTTCACCTCCTAAAAGATTTACTACAGGATCTATAATTATAGCAATGGAAAATGCGGGTAAACTTATTGAAGATGAAGAGCTAAGAGAGCATATAAAAGGTTCTGGTATTGGAACAAGTGCTACTCGCTCAGGAATTTTAACAAAGCTTGAAAAGATAGAATATATTAAAGCTAATAATAAAACTCAAGTGGTTATGCCTACACTACTTGGAGAAATTATTTTTGATGTGGTGAAAAATTCTATTCCTACGCTTTTAAATCCAGAATTAACAGCCAGTTGGGAAAAGGGATTAACTATGGTTACTCAAAGTGAAATAGCTGGTGATATATACATGGATAAACTTGAAAATTATATAGTTAAAAATACTGATAGAGTACTTCAGCTAAATAATGGAATGAGACTTAAAAGCAATTTTGATAGGGCAAGTGAATTTTACAAAAATTCTAAAGCTTGAGTGTAATAATAGAAAAGATAAGCAGAAATTATAATACACCTTCTGTTTATCTTTTTTCTGTAGCGATCCAGGAGATGATTTAACTAATATCATAAGTAAAGGGAGATGGTGCTAATTGGCAAAAGATAAAATAATTTATGTTTGCAAAGAGTGTGGATCACATGCTGCAAAATGGATGGGAAAATGTAATGATTGTGGTGCATGGAATTCTTATGAAGAGAAACTTGTTAAGGCGGCTTCCGCTAAATCAAATGCCGTAAATAGTAGGATAGCAGCAGCTAAACCTACAAAACTAAGGGCAGTGCTGCAATCAAACAGTGACAGAATAATTACTGGAGTTTCAGAGTTTGACAGAGTTATGGGTGGAGGGATAGTTCGCGATAGTGTGACTATTATATCGGCGCCCCCAGGGGCAGGAAAGTCTACGCTTTTGTTACAACTCGCAAATTCACTTTCATTAAAAGACTATAAGATTTTATATGCATCTGGAGAGGAAAGTAAGAGCCAAATTAAAAATAGAGCTGATCGAACAGTAAAAGAAATAGCTGATAATTTTTGGGTTGTTTCTGATACAAAGCTTGACGAAATAATACAACATATAGAAACTGTCGATGCTGATCTAATAATACTTGACAGTATTCAAACATTCACTTTGGATGAATATTCAAGTTCTAGGGCGGGTTCCCCTACTCAAGTAATTGAATGTGCAACAGCTTTAAAGAATATAGCTAAGAATCCAGATAGACCAAGAGCTGTTTTTCTAGTTGGGCAAATGACAAAAGCAGATGAAATGGCAGGACCACGAATACTCGAGCATTTAGTAGACACTGTATTATATCTTGAAGGTGAAGATGGAGAAGAACTAAAACACTTGGTAAGTAAGAAGAATCGTTTTGGAAACACAGAAGAAAGTGGTATGTTTAGACTTTCGGATATAGGAATGGAAGAAATTACTGATCCTTCTGAGTTTTTTATGACTAAAAGAGATGAGTTAGTTCCAGGAAGTGCTTTAGCGGTTATAAAGGATGGAACAAGACCAATTGTTATAGAAATAGAAAGTCTAGTATCTAAATCATTTACCCCTTACCCAAGCAGGCTAAGTGAGTGTTTTGCAAGGAAAGAGCAACTAGGAACCCTTATATCTATCCTTGAAGAACGTGGAGGAATAGGGCTTTATGATAAGAATGTTATTATAAAAGCAACAGGAGGTCTTAAACTAACTGAAACATCAGTCAATCTTGCTGTAGTTATGAGCATAGCATCATCATCACTTAATCACGGAATAGCTACAGACACAGTGTTTATTGGAGAATTAGGGTTAACTGGAGAACTAAAAAAAGTCCCATCCTTAGAACAAAGGCTAAAAGAAGTAGATCGAATGGGATTTAAAAAGGCATACATACCTCAAAATTGTTTAAAAGCGGGGGTTAAATTTAAAAATCTAAGAGTCATTCCATGTAAAAGACTAACAGATGTTATAACAAAAGAATTTAAATAACATCTGTTAAGTATGAACTTTCTCCTACGTGACTCCGAATAAGAGATTGAAACGTGAAGGTGATTAAGTAATTCTAACATTTTGCAAATATAAAATTCTCTAACACTCACATTCGCCTTCCTGGCTCAGGTTCGCTAGCCTGCCGTCCTGGCAGGCTTACGAGAATTTAATATTGGCAAAATAAGAATTTCTAAATTAACTTTCAATGTTTTCACTCTTCTTATTTGGAGTCATATCCGGAGAAACTTCATACGAATTCGGGCGGTGAATGCTAATATAGATAGTTTCTAAGCTAATCACAACTTAACAGGTTTTTTAACCAATACTCTAATACATAAAAAAGTATATATTACGTATAATGTATTTAATAGGCTTTAGTACTTCTTTTTTTATAATTAATTCAAATAATAACAACAAGACCACTGAAATATTTACACAAATTTCAGTGGTCTTGTCACATAATTATCATTTGACTTAAGAAGATTTAAGCCGATAGGCTGTTGGTCTTCACCATATATCATTGTTAGTTTTTATACTATGTCCTCTGATGACCGGATATATATAAAACTATGAAATTTCTTCATAGTAATTGAAAATAAGAAGAGCAGAAACATTGAATTCAAAAGAGATATAACATATCGACAGCCTAACGGCTAAAAGATTTTTTTGTAGAGTATTGAGATTTAACATTTTATTTATCTGTTATAGTGCCAAGATATATATTAGTATAATTGTATAGTAGTATGAAATTTCTCCGGGAATGACTATAAATAAGAAGAGCGGAAATATTTAATTCAAAGGATATGTACCACATCCATCGACAGCCTAACGGCTAAAGGACTTATTTTTGTAGAGATTATTGAATTTATTATTCTATTTATCTGATATACCTTTGAGATACATATTAGGATAACTGTATAGCAGAAATATTTATTAAAAGGATATGTACTATATACATGGACAGCCTAACGGCTAAAAGATTTTGTTGGAGAGTATTGAGATTTGTCATTTTATTTATCTGTTATAGTGCCAAGATATATATTAGGATAACTGTATAGCAGTATAAAATTTCTCTGGGAGTGGCTACAAATAAGAAGAGTTGAAACATTGAAATTTCTTAATGGGATTTCACGTTTCAAACTCTTATTTGTAGCTACATAGGAGAACCTTAATATGGTAATACACTTTTTCCTATTTTATAATTAATTCAAACAATTTCTTAGCTGCCTTTTTAGGACCATCTTTCTCTTGTCCTTTAACTCCAAGTGAGGTTCTAATTTGTCCAACTTTTACTCCTGTTATGAAGAGGTCATCAAAATATTTGTCTATAAGTACATTTACTAGTTCTTGTTTTTGTACAGGACCAAATGGATTTGCAAAATAAGATGTTACAAGGCCTAATTCGGTTGTAGTGCCTTTTGCCATTCTAGCACCTCTTTTGCAAACATCAATTGCATCCTTTGCATTTGTAAAGAAGTTAATTTCTTCAATACCATCTTTTACTTCTTCATAATTATTTGCATAAAGAAATAAATCTATAGGGTATCCCTTAATAATATCTTTATAGCTTGCTACTGGCATAACTAGTCTTGCGTTAATTTTATCAGGATTCATAAATATACTTCTATCTATTTCCTTAAAAGCATAACCTGTATCTAAATCGTCTAGTCTTACGAAAGCTCCAATTTCTGTTCCAAAGGCTAGTGGTTTTGAACCTTCTTTTAAAGTTAAGTAACCCATGTCATCAAATACTATAGTCATATCACTTATATAATCCTCACTTAAACTTCTAAAAGCTTCTAGACTTTCAGATTTACCAGCACCGCTATCACCCATAATAACAACATTGGCACTGTTACCATTATTCATAATAATGTGGACCATTGCACCATGAATTGGTAGTGAACCTCGTTTAATCATTATTAGATTATGAAGTGTTAAGGCCATCTTTTTTACATATCCGAAGTAATCAATTTCGTCGCCGTAACTTATATAGCCAAGCATAATATCATTTTGCTTATCATCATAAAATACTGTTTTGACGATAGGGGCAGAATCTCTGGCAGAAAAAGAATCCTTAGCACCGAAAACAAAAACTATATCTGGCTTAATGTTTCTATACTCTTTTTCTTTTGCCATTTCAAATAAGTTGCATAGAGTTATAGCATGGGCCATAAAATCTCTGTGAACATAAATGAAGGCAAGCAGTGTGCCTACCTTAGCAGGGTAACAAAACCAATGGTCTGTGGTTATAGTACAATTTTTTAATGGGTTTTCAAAACATTCATCAAAAATTCCATCGCGTGTATTCTTTTTAGGGTAACTTATATAAGGTAAATCTAGAATTATTGCATCAATAAATGGAACATTTTTTAATTTTTCATATCCTAAAGGAATTGGCCAACTTATGCTATTAACAATTAAACCGGCGTTACCTCCTGCGGGTAATTGCCTGTAAACCTTAGGTTTATAACCAACCGCATTCTCTTCAATTTTTCTGTATAAATCAAGTATAAGCATTGAAAAATTATTGTTAGCTTCAACAAAGCTTGTTTTTTCTATACCCTCATTTATTTTGTTGTTGTGAATTATAGTATATCTTTCAAGTTTCCTCCAAAAGCCATAGAAATCTTCTATAAAGTCGATAAAAGTGCCTTTGCTATCTATAAGGGAGGTATATTTAGTATTTAAATTTATAATCTCATTTACATTGAGTACTGATAAGAGTTTAAACAAATGTATAATAAAAACATCTAAATCCTCATTCTCTGTTTGTGCATTTTGGATTAGATATTTATATATATTTGAGTTCTTCTTTTTTATTTTCTTAAGATAAGCGTTGAAAACTCTCCTGAATCCATCACTTTCCAATAATTTAACAGGGGTATTACAATATTTTGCAGTAAAATTTATCATTACTTTTTCATTACTTAAGGAAAATTCTTTTTTCAAGTTAACACCTCCACGTATAATTACGTAATTATTTTGATAATTGAAATTCATAATGATTAAGATTATCATAATCACCAATATATAATTGAATACTACATTATAATACTATAAACCTGATGCTAGTTCAATATTGAAATTGCAAAATGCTATTTTACATGGTTAATTAAATGGCGCAAATATTAAATGTATTAAGTTAGGAAATATATCCATTATTATATTATGGCTTACTATCATAGTATATTAAAATACATGTAAAAATAGGACAAAATTTAGTATAATTTTTAAAGGGATTACATTAACTAAAAAGTTAATGTAATCCCTTTTGTGAATGGACTAGTATCTTATTCTTCTACCACTACGATTTTTACGTCTACGTATAGACGATATTAATAAGAGAATTAATACTATAATAACAATTAGTATAACTACGATTGCAGCATAGATAATTATATTATTTTTGAATATAATAGTTTTTGAAACCATTGGATATAATTTATAAGTTTTAACATAATCCTTTTGTTTCACAACTAAAGTTCCAACAGAAGTTTTTTTATTAAGTTTCCATGGCTTTATTGGATCAACTTTAATAGTAGTTTGTCGTTTGACATTATTCTTATAAAATGTCACATCTTCTTTTGATGCAACTGGTATATTAATTGTTTTTGTTGGTCCTATAAATGGAATAACTTTATAGGGTACAGATATTGTTTTAATAGCAGTTTCTTTTTTATTTGTGATTTCTTTTTTAGCAGAATAACTATAATTAATAAGTTTTGTCATGTCATCAAAAACTATTGTATCTTTTGGTAGGTTATATGTAGAATCCATAACGACACCTATAATATGGCGACCATTACGTTCGTATATAGAAATTAGGCATCTTCCAGCCTTTATTGTATATCCAGTTTTACCACCTATGTTGCCAGCTATACCAAGCAGTTTATTCCTGTTAGTAACAGTAGCGGCGGGGCCATTAGTAGATTTAATTACACTTGTTTTTTTAGCCATAGACTTTTTTACCCAATCATTTTTATAAGCAGCTCTGCCTGCTAGAGTTAAGTCATAAGGCGTTGTATAGTGGTTGTCATTTGCATCATCTAAACCATTTGGGGTGATAAAATGAGAACCTGTCATTCCAAGCTTTTTAGCTTTGGCATTCATCATTTTTGCAAAATTAATTGGATTTCCACCAACGTTATCAGCAATCATATAAGCAATATCATTTCCAGAATAAAGAAGAAGGCCATCCATTACATTGTCAGCAGACATTGTATCCCCAATAGCTACAGGATGAATATTTAGGTTATATGAGTATGGTGGTTGAGCCTTCGCATTTTTTGTATATTTTAAAGTGTCAGTTGTAGTCTTATTTTCAGCAAGTAGCAAAGCCGTAATAAGCTTTGTAATGCTCGCAGGGTACATTTTGTTATCAATATTTTTGGCGTAAATAATTTCATTAGTATCCATATCTACAGAAATTGCAGCTTTAGCATCTAATTCTGGCGGATTAGTAGCGGCTAAAACCGTTGTAGAAAAGACTAAAGTAAAGATTAGTGTAAATAATAAAAATGGGTTTCTTCTTTTCAATTTTCATCTCTCCAGTTTAATTAAATTTTTTGTTTATCTATGAGCAAACACAAGAATAAGTATAGCATTTTAATTTATGAAGAACAAGATACATTGTTTATTGGATTATATATAAAGCGAAGTTAAGAAAATGATAATATTTAAATATGGTTAAGCGGTTTCCTTTATATTATGTTATAGTTAAAAGTACATATTAATGTAATAATTTCACTTGTCACTTGCCAGGTGGGTGGCACTAGAAAGGTTGTGATTAACATGATAAATAAGGTAGAAAAAATATTTAAGAATAGGATTCCTAAAGTAATAGGAGAGTTTGATAAAAGTGCAGTTATGATATTACTCGTAGAGGATGATGAGGAGGTATCTATTGTATTTGAAGTACGTGCTTTGAAATTAAGAAGCCAGCCAGGGGATGTTTGCCTTCCTGGTGGGAGAGTTGAATTTAATGAAGATCCAAAGGAAACTGCTATAAGAGAAACTATGGAAGAATTGAATTTAAAAAGAGATCAAATTGAAACAATTGGAGATATGGACTATTATATAAGTCCTTATGGCAATATATTGTATGCCTTTGTAGGAAAGCTAAAATATGGCGAAATAAATCCAAGCGAAGATGAAGTAGATCATATATTTAAAGTGCCATTAAGGTTTTTTATGGAGAAAAAACCACTTCATTATAGTATGGAGATAGGCCCCTTAAAACAAGAAGGTTTTCCTTTTCATTTGATTAATGGTGGGAAAAATTATAAGTTTAGGAAAGGGTTTTTAGATCAATATTTTTACGAGTATAATAACTATGTAATATGGGGTTTCACAGCTCAGATTATTAAAAGCTTTATCAAAGTTTTAGAAAAATAAAGTTTTAAAAAGCGGTAATAATATTTAAATTATTACCGCTTTTAGGTTAGGCTATTTATCAGGTACAAGTTTATTTTTCTTAATGAATACGGAAACACTTAATACAATAATAACTATATAGATAAAAACATATACTATTGAAAGTAAACGCGAAGTATAGAAAAATTTTAAATAAATAAAAGCAATAATTGATGTAATTGCCCAAAATAGAGAAATAAATGCTATTATATTATTTCTTTTTCTCCAATGCTCGGGGTCTTTCATAGTTCCAATAATATTTTCTCGTCGTTTACTTTTAGTGCCAGTATTGATCACAAGAAATTTGTAATATAAAAAGAATATGAATTCTATTATAGAAACAACAAAAAACATATATGATAGAGACGTACTAGTTATATTCAAAAAAATCACTCCTTTTAGGAAGTAATATGCCCTAAAAGTTAAAAGATAACACTATTCTTTTTTGCCCTCTATAGATTCTTCATAATAATCTGTTCCCCATTTACACATAATGTCGAGTATCGGCATTACACTTTTGCCTTGTTTTGTTAATGAGTATTCTACTTTTGGTGGAACCTCGGCATATACTTTTCTATGAACCATTTCATAAGCTTCCAATTCTCTAAGTTGTTGTGTTAACATTTTTTGCGTGATAATACCCATGGATCTTTTTAATTCACTAAACCTTAATACTTCATTATTAGCTAATCTCCAAAGAATTATTGGTTTCCATTTACCGCCTATAATATCTAATGTTAATTCTATAGCGCAACTATATTCTTTATTATTTATTTTCATTATTTTATCGCTCATAAATACCTCCTGTATGTTATATTGTAAATGTAGTAATATACAGTAACTTAAGATACTAAGTTACTTAGAAAAACTAAGCCACTTAGAAAAACTAAGTGACTTATAAGTTAGTACTTGTTTAAAAAACATCTAGTATGTACAATTATATCATTTATATATTTTATATACAATATGCCTATAAGGCATATTGAAAAAGGAGGAAAAAAATGAAAGAAATTTATAACTTACACAATGAGACTATAGGGTTAAAAGTAGTAGAAAATCTTAAAAAAAATGATTTTTCATCAATTTATTTTAAAACAGGCGAAGAGGCATCAAAATTTATAATGGATAATATACATAAAGGAGATAAGGTTGGTTTTGGGGGATCTATGACTGTGGTAAAAATGGGCATACAAGAGAAGGTAGCATCTATTGGGGGATTTGTTTTAGATCATGGTGATCCAACTTTATCACCTGATGATAAAATGGAAACTATGAGAGGTGAGCTCCTTAGTGATGTTTTTATATGTAGCTCTAATGCTGTGACAATGGATGGTGAACTTGTTAATATCGATGGTGTAGGAAATAGAATTGCAGCAATGACATTTGGGCCTAAAAAAGTTATTGTTGTAGTAGGCGTTAATAAAATTTGTAAAAATGAAGGCTCTGCTTTTGAAAGACTAGAGCAAGTTGCGTCGCCGATGAATAATATGAGATTAAAGACGCCAAATCCTTGTACTAAAACGGGAGTTTGCATGGATTGTAAATCAGCTAGTAGAATCTGTAGAGTATACTCTGTAATTAAAAGAAAACCTGTGAGAACAGATATAACAGTGGTTGTGATTGGTGAGGACTTTGGATATTAGAAATTTTTTATTTAAATTATAGGTAGATTTTATTATTTATCTATAATATTTTAAAAAACACTTCAATTTATTGGTAAAGAGTCTTATAATGTTACTAAAGTTATAATGTTACTTTGGTAACAAATTATGGGAATGGAGTGATGAGATGTTACAGTGTCCTTTTTTAACAACTATGGAGGAAGATGTAGAATGTTTTAAAGAGTGTGATTTACATAAATGGTCAGACAATGGAGGTAAATGTCCATTTATTGAATTAAAAGATTTTAAGCCTTTTGTCATAAAAAATATTGCTGATTATGATATATTTAGTGAAGAGAATAATTCACAATTGAAATCATTATATAAAGATCGATATTTATAGAATTAAAATTATGTAATTGTGCATAATATTACTAATGGGAGTTAATTTTGTTTTCCTAAATATTAAACAGGGAAGTGAGTTTAAATGGAAAGAATCTTAGTTTTGATTAAACCTGATGGAGTTAAACGTGCACTAATTGGAAGAATTATTAACCAGTATGAGGAAAAATCGTTAGAAATTGTAGCACTTAAAATGATAACGGCTACAAAGGATATTGCAAGGGAACATTACAGTGAACATGAGGGACGCGAATATTTTGAAGAGCTAATAAATTATATTACTGAAGGCAAAATATGTGCTATGGTCTTAATGGGTGAAAAAGCTATTGAAATAGCAAGAAAAATCAATGGAGATAAGGATCCTGTTAAAGCAGAACTTGGAAGCATAAGAGGTAAATTTGCAATAGATAAAACTAACAATTTAGTGCATGGTTCTGATAGTATAGACAGTGCAGAACGTGAAATTGAAATTTGGTTTCCAGAACTTACGTGCAGGGATATTTTTAGAAAATCTAAGGATTTATTTGCAAAACATGAGGGCCCGTTAGTAAATGTATAATAGAAAAACCTATATTAAAAAGCTAACCAGTTTAATTTTGGTTAGCTTTTCGATTTCTTTCATAATTAATGTGAACCACAATGTCCAGAGCAACCACCACAAGAGTCAGTGCCATGTTTTGGGCAACTAGGTTTACTGTCGACTGTCAATTTTGTTTTAACCCAAAATCTAGAATCACTATAAGCTATTGTGAGTTCACAAAGGTTATCTAGGAGAGTATTATCGTATAATATTTGCAAATTATCAATATTGTTTTTAATATCTCCTGTTTTAAAATTATCTAGGTAAATGTCAACTTTTGAAGTCTTGCAACAAGCACTGTCGAATACGAATCTTACGCTATCACATGTTCCGTCAAGTTTAATCATTTCCATTAGCTCATCTAGAGCAACTTTTGAAAGTTTGATTTTTAATGGTTGTTCCATACGTCCTCCTAACATTCATCTATAAAATAACCGGCATATTCATGTTATTCCTCAAGAATTTCAGAATAATGATTTAATAGACCTTGTTTTAGGTTCCATAAATTCCAAGAAAGATCCACATAATATGCATGAGGATTATCAAATCTTAAAACTTCTGTCCATAATTTAGAGACTTCCTGCTTGGAAAATGCTTTTATCTCCATAACAGAGGGAGAATCATAAATTTGTTTACCATTTTCAAATAGTTTAACCATAAGCTCTTTAATATAGTAATGTTTAAGATTTTTCTTTTTCCAAGTATAAGTTGGATTAAATATTTCAAGGGGTCTGCTTTCATCAAATTTTTCGTCATGCAAGGTAATGAAATCTGCAATAGCTTTATGTGTTGTTTTATCAAAAATTCTATATAGTTTTTTAAAAGCAGGATTAATAATTTTTTCTGCATTTTCACTAATCTTAATCTTTGGTATTATTTCTCCATCAGTCTCAACTGCAACAAGTTTATAAACACCACCAAACACTGGTTCAGATCTTGCAGTAATAAGCCTTTCACCAACACCAAAGTTATCAATTTGTGCTCCGTTTTCGAGTACTCCACTTATAATATACTCATCCAGTGAGTTAGAAACAGTAATCTTTACATCTTCATATCCAGCTTCATCTAGTATTGTTCTAACTTTTTTAGTTAGATAGGTGATATCACCACTATCAATCCGTATTCCCTTAGGTCTTTTGCCCATAGGTTTAAGCACATCGTTAAATACCTTTATAGCATTCAAAATACCAGAGCGTAGTACATTATAAGTATCTATGAGAAGTACACAGTTATCAGGGTAAGTTACCGTCCAAGCTTTAAAAGCATCATATTCAGTATCAAAAAGTTGAACCCAACTATGAGCCATAGTTCCTAGTGCTGGAATATCAAACATTTCCTCGGCAATAGTACAAGCAGT
The DNA here is from genome assembly GCF_018861865.1 of Clostridium frigoris. Classification (GTDB taxonomy): domain Bacteria; phylum Bacillota; class Clostridia; order Clostridiales; family Clostridiaceae; genus Clostridium_AD; species Clostridium_AD frigoris. The sequence goes on along the minus strand of NZ_JAHLDV010000014.1, from coordinate 37,483 downwards.
ACCAACACAACCACCAATAACAGCAGCACGAGCTCCATAAATAGCACCATCATAGCCTTGAGCACGCCTTGAACCAAATTCCATTACAGGTCTACCTTTTGCAGCTCTACATATTCTACTAGCTTTAGTAGCGATTAAAGTTTGATGATTTATTGTAAGAAGGATCATTGTCTCAACAAATTGAGCCTGTATAATAGGTCCTTTAACTGTAACTAAGGGTTCACCAGGAAAAACAGGATAACCTTCAGGTATTGCCCATACATCACAAGAAAATTTAAAACTCTTTAAATAATCAATAAATTTATTTGAAAAAGCATGTTTACCCTCTAGGTAGGCTATATCATCACTTGAAAATGACAAATTAGAAAGGTATTCAAGCAATTGCTGTACACCTGCCATAACACAATAACCGCCGCCATCTGGAATTCGCCTAAAAAACATATCAAAGTAGGCTATTTTGTCTTGAACATTATTATCAAGATAACCGTTTGCCATAGTTAATTCATAAAAATCTACAAGCATTGTTAGATTTCTTTCATTTCTCACATTAAAATCTTTTGAGTATATCATAGTTTTTTCCCCTTTGAAATTTAATAAAAGTATATAATAGAATTATACCATAATTATATATTAATGTTTTGTTAGGCTTATTATACTAGTATTTTAAGTTTAAACACAATACATGATAAATTAAAGTAGGTGGATGAAATTGGAGACAAAATATAATATGAATAATAAAATCGGAGAAAGAATAATAGACAGTAAAATAAGTACTAAATTAAGTAAAGAGCAAAGGGAGGCTGTTTTTTCTAATAATAGAAATTTGTTAGTTACAGCAGGTCCCGGTAGTGGTAAAACAGTTGTCATTGTTAATAGAATTGTTCATCTAATAAATGAACAGAAATTTAGTCCAAAGAATATTATTGTAATAACTTTTACAAGAGCTGCAGCCATTAATATGAAAAATAGGTATATTGCTATTAATGGAAGGGGAAGTGTTCCGTTTTTTGGAACATTTCACGGTTTATTTTATAAAATACTAAAAAATTATTATGGTGAAATAAAAATAATAGATACATTTGAGGTATATAAACTTATAAAAAATGTATTAATGTCCTACTTAGATGAGGTAGGGGATGAAAAAGTAAAGGAAGTTATTAATAATATTTCAGTGTTTAAAACAAGTGATGATACCTTAGAAAAGTTTTCTCCTAGTATTGATAAAGGAATATTTATAGCGGCGTATAATATTTATGAACAATACAGGAAAGAAAGAAATTTATTTGATTTTGATGATTTGCAAATAGGTTGTAGGGATTTATTTGTAAAAAATTATAAGATACTTCAGGGGTATAGATCGCTATTTAAACATATCCTAGTTGATGAATTTCAAGATTGTGACTCTATGCAAGTTGAGATATTAAAACTTTTGAATGAGGAAAACTCAATATTCGCAGTGGGGGATGAGGATCAATGTATTTATGGATTTAGAGGTTCAAATCCTGAATGTATGGTTAAGTTCTCAGAGCATTTTGAGGGCGGAGGAAAATTACAATTATCGACTAACTACAGATGTCCGAAGAATATAGTAGAAATATCCATGAATACTATAAAGAATAATCAGATGAGAAATGAAAAAAACATAATAGCATTTAAGGAGCAAGATGGTGGCATTGTTGTACTTAATAATGTAAATGAAAATGCGCAAGCAGAGGAAATTAGTAGTATCATTCAAAAACATATGTTAGTTCCTGATAAAAATTATAGAGACAATGCAATATTATATAGAACAAACGTAGAATGCAGAAGTTTGATAGATATTTTTATTAAAAAAAGAATACCTTTTATGCTTTTGGATAAGGAATATGATTTCTTTCAACATTTTATTTGTAAAGATATAATTGCATATTTAAAATTAAGTATTGATCTAAGTGATAAAGAAAGTTTTCTTAGAATAATTAATAAGCCATTTAGATATGTAAGCAGAGTAAATTTAGATAATATAAAAAGAAATATTGTACGGGAAGATTGTTTTGAAATGTTAAAGGAAATTGATAGTATACCTATATTTCAGATGAAGATGATAGATAAGTTAAAAAAAGATATACATTTTTTAAACAAAATTTCATTGGCAAGTGCTATAGATAATTTGGTGTTAAGCATAGGGTATCATGATTACATAAAGGAATATTGCACTAAATTTAAAATTGACTTAGGTGAGATGGAAGATGTTATAGACGAATTTAGGCAATCTGCAGAAGGATATAACAATATAATAGCTTTTCTAGGCCATGTAGAACAGGTTAAAGAAGAAATAGGTAAGCATAAGAAAAATGTAGAAGAGGATGCGGTTATACTTAGTACAATCCATGGAGTAAAAGGTATGGAGTTTAAAAATGTATTTTTAATTAATTGTAATGAAGAGAATATTCCTCATGTAAATAGCATAGAAAATAACTTAGAGGAAGAGCGAAGACTCTTTTATGTAGGAATAACAAGAGCCATAGATAATGTTTGGTTATGCATTAGTAAAAGCGTTAAAGGGAAGGTTAAAGATACGTCACGCTTTATTAAGGAATGCAATATTATAGGTGGTAACAATACAAATTTACCTTTTAAAGAAGGGGATAGCGTGGTGCATAAAAGTTTTGGCAGTGGAACTGTAACTTCTATTAATGATAAGAATTTAGAGATTCAATTTGAAGGGGATATTACACGCAAATTTGATACTAGTATACTTTATAATAACTCTTTGATTTCAAAAGTAGATGGAATGGATAGTAAAGGCATTTAAACAAAAGGGCGCACTTGATAGTTTCTAATATAAGGAGGGATTAATGTGGCACTTCCGAAAGGGAAAAACTCTATTAATATTGCAATAGAAAAGGCTAAAGGTGTAAAAGCAACGTCAAAGGATAAGCCTACTGAATCTATTGCTAGAAAAGGAAATCTTAAAAAGAAGAAAAAAGGAAAACATAAATAGCGGATTATATGTAACAAAAAAGGACTATTTACCGAATATGGTGGATAGTCCCTTCGCAGCTCCGCTTGAGATGATTTAATGCTGATATTGTTGATTAAATTTTTTTAACATTTCACCTATAGGTAGAGTTTCATTAATAAAAACGGATACGTCATTGCAATTTTGTTTATAGCCATCCAACGTAGTTTGAAAAGACGGATCATCATGTTCTTGCTGAGTGACATATATTAAAAAAGCTGATTTATCGTTCATTATTACTTCATTTACTCTCATATTTACGCCTCCAAAATTCCAATATAGTATATTTAATTATCACTATACAGTATGTCCAACATTTGCGCAATAAAAAAAATGAAATTTAAAATAAATATTTTTTGATGCTCGTTTACATGGAAATAAATGAAAATATATAAGCAATTCATTATATAAAAAAGCTGCATTCTCTAAAAAGAATACAGCTCTAGTTAATTTAATATTATTAAATGTGATAAATATATAATCAAGGAAAATAGTTATTTAAATTATTTTAATTAACCTTATAGTTGTTAAGATAATCCTCAGCAGAATCATATATTAAAGTGTTTGGGGATATTAAATCTTTATTCTCATAAGTTTTAAGTTTATGAGCTGATTTTGTTGTTGATATTTTTTCTATTGTTTTAGTATCGATGATAATCACCTCAACTGTATTATAACACAAAACATGTAAAATATAAAGACTAATATTAAACGAATGCAGAGGACAAGCTCTCTGTAGGGGTGGAATAAATTGGAATATGAAGAATAATTATATAAAATTATAAATAAACTGTACTATAATAATTAATCTGAAATTAATATTTTATAAGTTTTATTGTTGCAAGGCGAAAACACTACACATATAATGTAATAATCATCAATATTTGGACGTAATATTTTTATATGATATATTATAATATCTAATTATTTATCAAGGAGGAATTTTAATGATTTCATTTAAACAAATGTGGGACGACGTACTATTAATGTTATCAGATAACGAATACTCAGATATAGAAATTATTGAAAGATTTGAAAACGGTTTTGCAGTTAAAGAACAAGGCAATATAATTTTTATTACAAAAGCTGATTTTTCAGATGTTTGGTGTAAGTTACTGTATTACAATAAATTAACTCTAGAACAGATTATAGAGGATGATAAATTAAAACCGAAATATATATACAATATTATAAAACAATTACCTTATGTGTCAGAAAATTCTGGAGAAATTAAGTTAATACAGTAGTTTTATTGAATATTGTTATATAATGTTATATAATTTTAATAAGCTCATATTTTAAGGATATGCTCATATTCTATGAATATGAGCTTAATTAAGATTAGTAACATTCTAATAATTTTGTGAGAAAGAGGTATGAATATGAAAATCACAAATGTAAATGCAGAGGAATTGATATTTGCTTTAGATATAGGAACAAGATCTATAATAGGAACAGTTGGAATAATATCTGAAAAAAAATTCCAAGTTCTTTCAGAAAGCTATATTGAACATGAAGAAAGAGCAATGATTGATGGTCAAATTCATGATATTCAATTAGTAGCGAGTGGAGTGTTAAAGGTAAAAAAAGAATTAGAAGATAATTTACATGTTAAATTAACTAAAGTAGCAATTGCAGCTGCAGGTCGTTTTTTAAGGACAACGCAAGTTAAGTCTGAAATAGATGTTGATGTTGATAAAGAAATTGACAGGGAATCTATTAGAAGTTTAGAACTCACTGCAGTTAAGATGGCAGAGATGGAAGTAGCAAAGTCATCTCAGGGTAAGCTTTATTGTGTAGGATATAGTGTGAAAAATTACTATTTAAATGGTTATGTTATTACAAACTTAAAATCGCACAAGGGAGAAAAAATTGCAGTAGAGATAATTGCTACATTTCTTCCGCGATCAGTAGTTGATAGCCTCTATGCAGTTATGGATAAGGCATCACTTGAAGTTGTAAGTTTAACACTTGAACCTATAGCTGCAATGGAAGCTGCCGTGCCACAAAATCTCAGACTTCTAAATTTAGCTTTGGTTGATATTGGTGCAGGAACCTCTGATATTGCTATTAGTAGCAAAGATAGTATAAGTGCATATGGCATGGTACCAATGGCAGGGGACGAGGTAACTGAAATAATAGCACAAACATATTTAGTTGATTTTAACACTGCTGAGAAAATTAAAAAAGAATGTAGTGGGAAAGAGAAAATTCAATATATAGATGTTTTAGGTTTTGAAAATATTTTAGATCCAGATGAAGTATTAAAAATAATAAGTCCTATTGTTATGAAAATTTCAGAGGAAATAGGAAATAGAATAATTGAATTAAATGGAGGGAAAGCTCCAAATGCTGTATTTCTTGTAGGAGGAGGAGCACATACACCTTTTATTAAAGAAAATATTATTAAAATCTTAAATTTACCAATAAACCGTGTAGCAATTAAAGGTCGAGATTCAGTAGCTGATTGTATATGTGATAGTGATCTGGGAAGCACTGGAGTTACAGTTTTAGGAATAGCATTGGTATCAATTAAAAGGTTGGGAAATGATTTTGTTGATGTCACGATAAATGACAAGATTATAAGCTTATTTAATGCGCATAAACATACTGTCATGGATGTTATGATGCAAGAGGGTATAAATCCTAAGATATTAATTGGTAAAAATGGACGTAATATAAGATTTATAGTTGATGGGATAAAAAGAGTGGCATTTGGAAGTTTAGCTACGAGCGCTGAAATTAAGATTAATAATTTGCTTAGTAATATTGATTCGCAGGTAGTTGAAGGGGATATCATTGATGTTATATTCAGTGTAGATGGAAAAAGTGCAGAACCTAAAATTATGGATTATGTAAAAAACATTCAAACTGTAAGTTTTTATTTTGATGATGTAATTCGTAACATTGAGCCTATAGCATTTATTAATGGTGAAAAAGCTCCAATTAATGCTGTAATAAAAGAAGATGATGATGTTTCAATAGTAATACCTACTACAATTAGCGAATATGCAAAGTATTTTGGTGATGATACTCGCAGCTCCACTTTTATGATAGATAATATAAAATTGATAAAGGAGTATGTTATAAAAGAAGGGGATAGAATATATAAAGTACCAGAAGTTGTTAAAGAAATTAAGATAGAAAAAGAAGATAATAAGAATGAACACAAGGAAACACAAAATTTAAATGTTAAAGTAAATAAAAATATGATAATACTTAAAGGCAAAAATAAATATATATTTGTAGATATTTTTAATTATGTGGATTTTGATTTGACTATTTCAAAAGGAAACCTAATATTAAAGCTTAATGGTAGTAAAGCTGATTATTACCAGCCATTAAATAATGGTGATGTAATTGAAATATATTGGGAAAATATTATTGAAACAGGTGAAATAAAATAAAAATGTGAAATTTTATATAAGTGAAGGAGTGGTTATGGTGAATTTCTTAAATATGGCAAAAAATATTGAGAGTGAGTTAATAGAGATGAGGCGTGATATACATCAAAATCCAGAATTAGGTTTTGATTTATTTAGAACTAGCCAAAAGGTAAAAGAATTTTTGAAGGGGGAAGGTATTGAGTTTTATGAGGTAGCACAAACTGGAATCTGTGCTATTATTAGAGGCAATGGTAAAAAAACTGTTGCTTTAAGAGCAGATATGGATGCACTTCCTCTTCAAGATAAAAAAATATGTGATTATTCATCAAAAATCAATGGTAAAATGCATGCTTGTGGACATGATGCGCATACCACTATGCTTTTAGGTGCAGCTAGGATATTAAATAACATGAGAGATGAGCTCAAGGGAAATGTTAAACTGTTTTTTGAACCAGCAGAAGAAACTACTGGTGGATCGCCTTTAATGATTAAGGAGGGAGTACTAGAGAATCCTAACGTTGATGCGGTTATTGGGCTTCATGTAGAAGAATGGTTAGAAGCTGGAACTGTTGGTTTAAAAAGAGACATCGCGTACGCCGCATCAAATCCATTTACTATAAAAATAATAGGTAAAGGCGGGCATGGTGCAAGTCCACATGCTACTATTGATCCTATTATAATAGCGAGTAACGTTATAGTTGCACTTCAAAGCATCGTAAGTCGAGAAATTCCACCTACAGACCCTGCAGTTATAACAATAGGTTCAATTCATGGTGGTACAGCTCAAAATATTATACCAGAAGACGTAACAATATCAGGAATTATTAGGACAATGAAGAGTGAACATAGGGAATATGTAAAAAAAAGGTTAGTTCAAGTAGTGGAAGGTATAGTTAAAGCCATGAGAGGAAAATGTGAAATTGAAATTGAGGAAAGTTATCCATGTCTTCATAATAATGATGAACTTTCAGATATGTTTGAGAATAAGGCAAAAGAACTAATTGGAGAAAGTAATGTTTTTAAATTAGGAGAGCCAACTATGGGAGTGGAAAGTTTTGCTTATTTTTCTATGGAAAGACCATCACTATTTTATTTTTTAGGAAGCGGTAATAAAGAAAAAGGCATAGTAAATCCGGCACATGGAAGTTTATTTGATATAGATGAGAGCTGTTTATCAATAGGTGTAGCTATGCAATGTAAATTAGCTTATGAATTTCTATTGAAATCATAATGTTATTTAGTATATAATTGATACTTGATGTAAATTGTTAACGACATTTCAGAAGGAAGGTCTCCCATTTCTATAAGTGGGTGTTAATTAACTAGTAAAAATAAAATTTCAAGAGTAGTATAAAACTCCTTCTGAAGTCGTTAATATGCAGCTGCGCAGGAGATGATTTAATAACGTAGATTAATTATGTATAAAGTTAATCAATAGATAAAAGAAGTAGGAGGATATGTATGAGGATAGAAATTGGAGCAAATGAAGCAGGTCAAAGAACAGATAAATTTATGAGGAAAGTACTTGGAGATGTACCACTTAGCAAAATATACAAAGCTTTTAGAAAAGGTGATATTAGAGTTAATGGTAGCAAAATAAAGGAAAAACATTCATTAGTAGAAGGTGATGTTGTTGAAACAAAATATATTACTAGTGAATTCAAAAAAGAAGAATTTGTAAGAATTGACAATAAGTTAAAGATAACTTTTGAGGATGCTAATATATTAATGGTAGAAAAATGGCCAGGAGTTTTAGTTCATGCTGATAAAAAAGATGGTGAACCTACTTTAACTGATTATGCACTTTCTTATTTATTTGACAAAGGGGATTACAAACCAGAAAATGAAATAACCTTTACACCAGCACCTTGTAATAGATTGGATAGAAACACTTCGGGTATGGTTATATTTGGTAAAAACTTTAAAGCACTTAAACTATTGAATGAAATGATAAGAGATCGTAATATAGAAAAATATTATATGGCACTTGTATCAGGAAGAATTAAGGATGGAATTTATGAAGGATATATATATAAGAACGAAGATGCAAATATTTCTCAAGTGTTTAACGAACCAAAGCCAGCTACTAAACGAATAGCAATGGACGTTAAAACTATAGAAAGTTGTGGTACATTTTCATTACTGGATATTAACCTTTTAACTGGAAGAAGCCATCAGCTTAGAGCTCATTTGAGTATGCTTGGTAATCCTATTCTTGGTGATCCTAAATATGGAAATAAAAAAATAAATAGTTACTTTAATAATAAATATGGTTTGGATTCTCAATATTTGTACGCATATAAGTTAATATTTAAGAATTGTCCAGAGGATTTATCTTATATGGAGAATAAAACTATTGCAGAGAGCTTACCACCAGCGCTTAAAAAGATTAAGAGAGATATATTTAAATTTTAGAGGGTGAATTTAATGGGTGAAAAAGCAAAGTTAAATAAACAATCTACCACAAAAGGGTTTGCAGTATTATCTGCGGCAGGTTTTATAGTTAAGTTTTTATCTCTACTTTACATACCTTTTCTTGGAAGAATTTTAGGAGAGGATGGGCTAGGGGTATATTACTCTGCATACAACATATTCACATATGTCTACATATTAACAAATGCTGGTATTCCTGTGGCTATTTCAAAAATCGTATCAGAACTTATAGCTCTTGGAAACTATAGGGATGCTGTAAAGACTTTTAAAATAGCTAGATTTTCCCTTTTAGTATTAGGAATAGTTATGTCACTTTTAATGCTTATTTTAGTAGTACCTATATCTAATTTAACACAAAGTGGTACTGCAAAATTAGCGATTATGGCACTCGCTCCGACTGTTTTGCTTACTTCTGTTTTATCAGCTTATAGGGGTTATTTCCAAGGAAGAGGGAATATGACACCTACTGCAGTATCACAAGTATTTGAACAGGTTGCAAATACTATATTTAGTCTGGTTTTTGCAGCGTGTTTTATAAAGTATGGAGTAGCCGCAGGTGCGGCAGGTGGAACTGTTGGTACTACTGTAGGAGCATTGGTTGCTGTAATTTATATGATCCATTATTATGAAAAAAACAAAGTGTTTAGAGTTCCCAAAGGATACAATCAGTTAGGTATAAAAAGATTAACTAATAAAAAAATATTTAAAAAGTTATTAGGCGTTGCTGTACCAATGACAATATGTTTAGGAATACAACAGTCAGGGCTATTAATTGATTTAGGAGTCGTTAAATCAAGAATGTTAGCTGCTGGAATTGGTAGTGTACAGGTTAATGTTTTATGGGGAGTGTTAAGTAAATATACAACATTAATAAATGTGCCTATAGCCATTATTACATCACTTGCAATAACAATTCTCCCATCTATTTCAAGTTTGATGGCACTTAGGGACAAAAAGGCTGTAAGAAACAAAATTAATTACGCTTTTAGGTTATGTTTTTTGGTTGCAGTACCTTCTGCGGTTGGACTAGCAGTTTTAGCTTACCCAGTAGTAAATTTAATACAATATGGTTCTAGTGTGGGACGATTACTTGTATATGGGTCAGTTGTAATAATACTTATGGCTGTGGTTAGCATACAAACTTCAATTCTTCAAGGACTTGGGAAACTTTACTTAGTTACCATTTATGCAGTTTTGGGTATGATAGGAAAGATAATTACTAATTATATTTTTGTAGCAATTCCAAGCATTAATATATTAGGTGCAATTATGGGTAACGCAGTTAGTTTCGCAATACTTTTGATATTGAACTATATTACAATTAATAAAACACTAATGGTTAAAATAAAATTATTAAGTCATGCGATTAAACCTATAATGGCCTCTATAGTTATGGCAATAGTTGCAAAGCTAATGTATAGTAATTTTAATTTTATATTTAGTTATGTTAAGGAAGGGTATGTTGCTAATGCTATGGCTCTATTAATTTCTATGGTGTTTGCTATAGTAACTTATTTTTTCGCATTAGTTCTTCTAGGCGGATTAACTAAAGAAGATTTAGAAGTATTCCCAAGTAGAATTACAAAAATTATACCTAAGTTTATTTTAGGTAAACTCAAATAGGTAGCATCTAAATCTAAAGCACATCATCTCAGATGATGTGCTTTAGATTTTTCTGATTTTTTTGTGAGAATTAAAGAAAATAATAATAGAGAGAAACCAGTTATAATAATTATTATGTTCTTAGTAATAAAAATAGAATCTGGTATAGTATTACTTAAAATTTTTAATATAAAATATAACAAGGTGCTAAGACAAATATCAATTATAAATTCACTTCCTAAAAACTCTATATAACAGCTCTTTTTAATTGATACAATATTCATTATAGCGCTTAAAATAGAACTTATAAGGAGAGCTATGCCATAACCTAAAATATTTATACTTGGAATGCCAAGTAGTATATAAAGCAAGACCAATTGTAAAATAGAGGTTACTATAGAATTTATTAAAAGATCTTTTTGTTTGCGAAGTCCATTTAAGATTCCAAAGGTTGAACCAGACATATACATGAAAGGTGCACTTAATGCTGCTAGCCGGATATATACACCTAGGTCATATCTATCAAAAAATAATTTTCCCAAAGAGTCTCCGATACATAAACATACTATCAGAGTTGAAATTCCTAGTAAAAAAGAAATCTTAATTACCTCGCGGACTCTTTGTTCTAAACCATTATAATCGTTCTTACTTATGCTTTTAGAAATGTCTGGAGTTAACATGGTAGCCATAGACATTACAATAATAAAGGGGAAGAACACAATACTCATAGCCATACCAGAAAACTTACCAATTAAGGCTAAGCTTTCAGTATATTCTATCCCAGCTTGAACTAGCCTGCCCGGAACAATTAAGGTTGATAGTGCTGAAATTATTGTGTTTAAAAACCCGTTTAGGCATAAGGGAAATGAAACAATAAGAACATTGAATAAAAGTTGAGCCCTTCCCTCGGTCTTTTTTACAATTACCTTAAATTTGTTTTTACTCTTTTCATAAAAAATGTATAGAAGAATAAAACTTATAAGTTCTCCGATTGACAAGGAAATATATGTAGCAGTTACTGTAGTGGTTACATTGGTTAGTGCAAAGAAGTTAATTAGCCCAAGTATTATAGCCATTCTTACAGTTTTCTCAACAATGTCTATTATTGCAGGGACTTTAACATTGGAAATTCCATAAAAATAGCCCTTGTATATAGAGGAGAGGGCAACAAAAATTAATGCGGGACAAATGACCCAAAGGGAGTATAGTGTTCTTTGATCTTTTATTATATATGTACTGATATATGGTGAGAAAAAAAACACTAAAATTGTTATAAATATAGATAAAACAAAATCAAAAACTAAGGCAGTATGTATGGATTTCTTAAGGTTACCATAATCATTTATTCCATAATATGATGAAGATTCTTTTGAAATAGCTGTCACCATACCACCGCAAATAAGGCAAGTAAATAAATCGTATATAGGCATTACAAGGCTATATAAGCCCATACCTTCTGCACCTAATTTTTTTGAAAGTAGTATTGAAAACATAAATCGTAATATGCCAGCAACCAAATTTGAAACTGTAAGTATTATTGAATCTCTGTAGAAATCGTCTTTGATCATAAAGGGTCCTCCCTGCTTTTAAACTTGAATATATTACAGCTATTAATAATTAATATGTTAAGTTTTACGATTATATTCTAAAGGCATTTTATTATGGGTAACAATTAAATATATAAATATCATATAATTTTTACATATACATGAACTTATATAAATATATATATATTAGAGCATTTATAATTTAGGGGGGAAGTATGAAGAAGACCATTGGATTTGTAATTATTTTAGTTTTGATGGCTTTTGCACTATTTTCATTGAGAGGTTCTTTTAAAGAATATAGAGTTACAGTGAAAGATGCAGGTATTAAAACACAAATTTTGTATAAAGGATTAATTAATTCAGTAGATTTTACTAAAGATAATGAGGGAAATTATTATATTGCTTTTAAAGATAGAATACAGTACATAGATAAAGCCGGTAAAGCGTACAATATATTGATAAATAAGAAGTTAAGTATAACTAGCTTAGATTATAATAATAAAATGTTGTATTATGCTTCTGGTACAAGAGTCTATTCATATAATTTAATATCGAAACAAAATAAAGAAATAATAAAAAATATACCCAATTATGGAGATTATAATAATAGTTTGGTTCGAGTTAATGGAGATTATTTATTTGTTACAATAGGGTCAGCTACAAATTCGGGGGTAGTTGGACTGGACAATAAGTGGTTAGATAATTATCCTCAAAATCATGATATTACTCCAAAGAGTATAACTATAAAAGGAATAGATTCCTCAGGGGTAAAAACAGGAGCCTTTGCTGCATATCAAACTAGGAATATAAAAGGACAAATTATAACGCAGCATGTTATTGGGAATTCATCAATAATAATTTATAATTTAAAAACTGGAGCACAAGGAAACTTTGCTTGGGGTATAAGAAATATGATGGGAATAGATTTTAATAGTGAGGGCAAATTATTAGTTATAGTTGGAGGCATGGAAGAGAGAGGATTAAGACCAGTGAAGGGTGATAGTGATTATATTTACCAAATTAAAAAAAATGCATGGTATGGTTTTCCAGATTACTCTGGAGGTGATCCAATAAGCTCACCGAAATTCAGAGATTCGTTTAATAAGGTAATACCTGCTATTCTAGATAATCACCCTACAATAAACCCACCTGCACCGATATACCAACATAAATCAGTGAATAGTTTAATGGGTTTAGCAATAGACAGGGCAGGAAAACTTGGTGAGAAAGACTGTATATATTTCTATGAAAAGAATTATAATAGTATATATAGCTTAAATAAAAACATTGGAATTAAAGAAAAAGTGAATTTTGAAAAGGACACATATATATCTAGTATGAAATTTTTTAATAACTTGATAGTGCTGGATTCTAAAAATGGATATTTAATTAGTATTGAAAAAGATCAATATAATAACATAAACAGTGGAATGCATAAGTTTTATTACTTTTTGCTAACAATAGTTGTAACTTTAATAGTAGAAATACTTGTTGGTTTAAGAAAAAAGTATTAAAATATAGTAAGGATATATTCTTATGGTAAAATTAAACATGTTTTTAAAGTATATTTAGCGTATACTAAACTGAGAGGTGAACAGGTTGAAGAAACAATTTGAAGCTACATATGGTAAAACGTTAAAAGGATTAATGGTAACAATAAATCCAATCAAAAAAAGAATTATGAAAACTCATTGTATTGTTCACAAATTTATTAATATTCAAGCTATTGATATATTAAAAAATAATGGATACAGTGAAGTTCATACTTTTTACAAAAGGTATGTAAAAGAATTAAACAAGGGGGTTACTTGGGCAGACCAAGATTTTAAGAGCTCAAATCATTTTTATCATCATACTAAAGGTACAGGGTTATTTGGATTTTCTAATGCATTAACAGAATTTAACAAATACTATAAACATGCATTAAAGTTTGTAGAAGCCGGAGATATGAGGCAAGCAATATTTTATTTTGGAGCAGCGTGCCATTTAATTCAGGATGCTACTGTGCCTCAACATGTGAACAATAAATTACTTAAAAATCATAGAAATTTTGAACTTTGGATTATAGGTAGATTAATGAGTGATTATTCATTTCCTATTTTTAATGAAATAATTAAGCAGGATAATATAGAGGATTATATAAAAAACAATGCATCATTTGCTAGTGATACTTATATTTCACATGTGCATATAAAAAATAAGGAAGAGAGATATATGAAAGTATCTACTCTAATAGTACAAAGAGCACAAAAGACTACTGCGGGCTTAATGTTAAATTTCTACGATGAAATTAACAAATAATTCCTTTATTTTAGAGGAATTATTTTGTTTTTGACGAATAAATAGAAAATAAGTATATATATAATAAAATTATATAATGAGGGGGGTGAACAATTGAAGAAGGAGGTTTTATTAAATTTAGAAAAAGAAATTTTCAAAGGAAATCTTTTAGATATAGGGTTTTCAAATCATGGAATAATATATAATATATACAAAGAGTATGTTGATGATAGTAGTAGTGTAGACTATGTAGAAGGAAAAGCGGAAAAGGAATCAATAGGGGAAGGGGTATATGACACTTGTGCGTTATTTTTTACTTTAAGTGATGTAAAACTTACATATAACAAGAAAAAATTGGTACAAGATATATATAAATATTTAAAAGTTGATGGATTGTTATATATTTGGGATATTGACAAAGGAATCGCTAAAACTTTTAATAAGGAAATTAAAATTGTGTTACCAGATAAAAGTACAAAACAAATATATTTGAAAGATTTAAATATATTTAAAAATAGTTCTAAAGATAATACAATGAGGATATTAGAACCTTATTTTAAAGTTCTAACATTAAAAAATTCGGATAATGTCTACTATATGATATGTAAAAAGAAAGAAAAATAAAAAAATAAATTTTAAGGCACTATCAAATAAAGATTTACTAGCCTCTCTGGACATATTTTTAAGTTGTTCAGTAAGGCTTTTTATTTTTAAGGTTTCAAAGTAACTAGGATATAATTGCTTTTATGCAAACTAATATTGTATACTGTACAAAATAGATGAATTAAGGAAGGAATTAAAAATGAAGGTATTGTTAGTTGGAATAAATTCGAGGTTTACACATAGTAACCTTGCAATTAGATATTTAAAAGCATTTACTGAGGATCTACCTTATGAGTCTCTCATAAGGGAATTTTCTATAAATGATAGAGTAGAAAGAATTGTAGAAGAAATTATATCAGAGAAAGCAGATATAGTTGTTTTATCTTGTTACATATGGAATAAATATTATGTTAAACAGATATCTAATTTAATAAAACTTATAGATAATAATATAAAATTGTTATATGGAGGGCCAGAAGTATCCTTTGATAGTGAAAATTATTTAAAAGACAGTCTATCAGATTATTTAATTGAGGGAGAAGGAGAAGAAACCTTCAGAGAGTTTATAGAATGTATGATAGGAAATATCAGCCTAAAAGATGTTAAGGGTTTGTACTATAAAGAAAATGGAAAAATATTTTATGGGGGAAAAAGAAAACTTATGGACATAAATACCATTGTGTTCCCCTATACTAAGGATGAGGATTTAAATAATAAAATAATATATTTTGAATCATCAAGGGGATGTCCATTCAACTGCAAATACTGTCTTTCTTCAACTATTCGTGGAGTTAGGTTCATGAATTTAGAAAGGGTTAAAAGGGATTTGAAATTTTTAATAGATAAGAAAGTGAAACTCATAAAATTTGTTGATAGAACTTTTAATTGTAGCGATGAATTCGCTATGGGTATTTGGGGATATTTAATGAGTATAGATACGGAAACTACTTTTCATTTTGAAATTTCAGCAGATATCCTAAATGATAAGCAACTTAAACTTCTAAAAAAAGCGCCTAAGGGTAGGTTCCAATTTGAAGTTGGAGTGCAGACTACAAATGATGAAGTATTAAAAAATATAAACAGATTTGTAGTTTTTGAGGATATAAAAAGGCAGGTTCTTGCTTTAAATAAGTATGGCAATATAAAACAGCA
The DNA here is from genome assembly GCF_018861865.1 of Clostridium frigoris. Lineage (GTDB taxonomy): Bacteria > Bacillota > Clostridia > Clostridiales > Clostridiaceae > Clostridium_AD > Clostridium_AD frigoris. The sequence continues at coordinate 21,479 of NZ_JAHLDV010000014.1, read as the reverse complement.
TCTAGATTTAATTGCTGGACTTCCAGGAGAAAATCTTGAATCATTTAAAAAGTCTTTTAATGATTTGTACACAATAGAGCCGGATGAAATACAGCTTGGATTTCTTAAGATATTAAAAGGTGCTCCTATGAAGGATGAAGTTGAAAAATGGGGAATGGTATATGCTCCATATCCACCCTATGAGATATTAAAGACAAGCGATATAAGTTATGAGGAAATTATTCTTTTAAAACGAGTTGAAGAAGTAGTAGATAAATACTATAATTCTCGTAAATTTAAAACTATATTAAAATACTTTATCCCTAAGTTTGATAATGTATTTGATTTTTATTTAAGCCTAGGTACGTTTTTTTATGATAAAGGATATCTAAGTAGAAGTATATCATCTGTGGATTATTACAATGTATTTTTAGAGTTTAATGAGCAGCATCTCAACTTAGATAATAGGATTTTAAAAGAAATTATCAAGTTTGATTATTTGCAGTTTAATAAGAAAAAGTATATGCCTAATTTTCTTTTAAGAGATCCTAGTAAAAATTTTGAAAGATATCTAAAGGATTCACAAAGAAAAGGTGATATAGAACTACCATATGTGAATTATCATTTAGAGAATTTTAAGATAGACATTATTAAATTCCTTAACAATGGACAAATAAGTGAAGGTGAATTTTATCTAATTTTTGATATGAGTGAAGCTGAAAACATAATAGATATATCTTATTTCATAAATAAAGAAAAAATATTAAAATAAAATTTTGTGAGTCTGGAAGTACTAATACAAAAAGAGGAGAAGGTAAATGGCGGTTAGAGAAATATTACAATATGGTGACAAACGTCTTAATTCAATTTGTGAAAAGGTTGGAAAAGTAGATAGAAAGATTTTAAATTTAGTTGATGATATGATGGATACTCTTTATGAGGGAAATGGAATAGGTCTTGCTGCACCTCAAATAGGTATTTTAAAAAGAGTTGTCCTAATTGATTTAGGAGAAGAAGAGGGAGAACCAATAGTTATTATAAATCCTAGAATAACGGCTCAATCTGGAAATGAGAAGGATTATGAAGGGTGCTTAAGTTATGTAGGTTTTGAGGGCGAAGTATATAGACCAACAGCTGTTACTGTAGTGGGAATTAATATTAAAGGAAAACCAGTAACTTATAATGCTACAGGATTACTTGCAAGAGCATTTTGTCATGAGATTGATCACTTAGAAGGGATTATGTATATGTCTAGAGCTGAAGAAACACATGAATTAACTGAAAAATAATTTTGTAAATTTATTATAAAAATTAAAAAAAAGCACATTTCTTGATTATTAATATCAGGAGGTGTGCTTTTTTATTTTTTTAACGATTGAAATTTTATTGCACAAATGATACTATAATATGGAATACAAGTGTATATACAGAAGTATATACATATAAAGAGAGAGGTGTATAAGTAAATGCAGGAGTTAAAAGAAAAGATTCAGAAATTAAAAACAGAAAGAAACGCTATAATTCTAGCACATTATTATCAAAATGATAATATTCAAGAGATTGCTGATTTCGTGGGAGATTCTTATTATCTTAGTAAAATAGCCAAAGAATGTAGCGAGCAAACCATAGTATTTTGTGGAGTAAAGTTTATGGCTGAGAGTGCAAAAATACTATCACCGGAAAAAACAGTGCTACTTCCTAATAGTAAGGCAGGTTGTACTATGGCAGATATGATTAATGGAGAAGATGTTAGAGATCTTAAAAAACAGCATCCCAGTGCTAAGGTTATATGTTATATAAATTCAACAGCGCAGGTAAAATCAGAAAGTGATATATGTTGTACTTCTTCAAATGCATTAAAAATAGTTAATAAATTGGATAGCGATGAGATAATATTTATACCAGATAAAAATCTAGGTGATTATATAAATGAAAAGTCTCATGTTAAGAACATGATATTATGGAATGGGTTTTGCCGTGTACATGAATTCGTTAATGCACAGGAAATTATAGACGTTAAAAATTCAGATAAAGATATTAAGATTTTGGTTCATCCTGAATGTAATAGGGAAATTAGAAAGTTAGCTGATTTTATAGGAAGTACTGGGGAGATAATTAAATTTGCTAGCAATGATACCTGTCAAAAGTATATGGTTGTAACAGAAGGGGGTATTCTTTATAACCTTAAAAATAAAAATCCGAACAAACAATTTATAACTCCTAAATCTCCTATGAGATGTTGTAGTATGAAGACAACTACATTAGAGGATGTTTACGAGAGTCTTCTTAATAAACAATATATTGTAACATTAGATGAAAATATAAGACAAGCAGCGCACAAATGCTTGAGTGCTATGCATGAAATGGTGAGGTGATATTATGGATATATCTGTAGATGTATTAATAGTTGGAACGGGGGCAGCAGGTTTATATGCGGCATTAAATTTAAACGAAGATCTAAATGTACTTTTAATAACTAAAGAGTCCGTAGATAAATGCAATACTTCTTTAGCACAAGGTGGAATAGCAGTGGCTAAAGATGAAAAGGACTTTGATTTATTTGTGTTAGATACTTTAAAAGCAGGAAAATACAAAAATTCTATGGAAGCAGTAAAAACTTTAGTATACGAATCAATAGATAATATAAATGAAGTAATTGATTTTGGAGCATATTTTGATAAGGTAAACGGAAATTTTTTATATACAAAGGAAGGCGCACATAGCATTAGTAGAATTGTGCATAACAAAGATGAGACTGGAAAAGAACTCTTTTTATCTTTACTCGTGGCACTTAAAAATAAAAAAAATGTAAAAATATTTGAAAATTCTACTTTGCTTGATCTTATCACTAAAGATAATATATGTTTCGGTGGCACAGCGATTAGAGGCGAAGAAAGAATAAACATATATTCTAGGGAAACGATTTTAGCTACAGGTGGAATTGGCGGTTTATTTAAAAATTCAACTAGTAGGAGAAGATTAACGGGGGATGGAATAGCTATTGCATTAAGACATAATATTGAAACTTCTGATTTAAACTACGTTCAATTTCATCCAACTGCTTTATACGATGATAAGGTTAATTGTGAAAAGTTTCTTATATCAGAGTCACTAAGAGGGGAAGGTGCCAAACTTTTAAATGAACAGGGGGAAAGGTTCGTAGATGAACTTTTACCAAGAGATGTGGTTGCTAAAGCGGTTTATAATGAGGAAGGAAAAAGTAAGAAACCTTATGTTTTTTTAGATATTTCGTTTAAAGGAAAGGAATATATTATAAATAGATTTCCATGTATTTATAAAAAATGTTTAGAGTGTGGTATAGATATAACCAAAAATAAGATTCCAGTAACACCGGTTCAGCATTATCATATGGGAGGAATTACTGTTGACCTAGATTCTAAAACATCTATGAATCATTTATTTGCATGTGGTGAGGTAAGTTGCACAGGTGTACATGGAGCAAACAGATTAGCAAGTAATTCATTATTAGAAGCTTTAGTCTTTTCTAGAAGGGCCTCAAGATTTATAAATAAATCTATAGAAAAGATTGCTACATTAAATTGTGACGATATAAATAGTATAAAAATTCTTAGTGATTATAGAGAAATTAATAGAACCGTAGTGTTAAATAAATTTAAAGAAATGGGAGATGAGATAAGCAGTGAATTGGTTAATTATTGATAAATTAATTATGGATGCTATAACAGAAGATGTACCTCAAACTGATATTACAACAGAATTTCTTATAAGCGATGATTGCCTATGTAGTGTTGATTTAATAGCCAAAGAGAATGGCGTAATTGCTGGACTTTGCGTATTTGAGAGAGCTTTTAAAATACTAGGACAGGTAAATATAGAGTTTTTTAAAAAAGATGGAGACTTAGTATGCGAAGGGGAGTGCGTTGCAACATTAAGAGGAAAAACAAAACATATATTGACAGGAGAAAGAACTGCATTAAATTATCTACAAAGAATGAGTGGTATTGCTACGTTAACAAAAACATATGTGGATAAATTAGTTGGCACTTGCGTGAAAGTTCTCGATACAAGAAAAACTACACCTGGAATGAGAATATTTGAAAAATATGCTGTAAAAGTTGGTGGAGGTTATAATCATAGATATAATCTCTCAGATGGTGTATTAATAAAAGATAATCATATAAGTGCGGCTGGTGGAATAAGGCAAGCGGTAAATATTATACGTGAAAATGTTTCTTTTGTTAAAAAGATTGAAGTTGAAATTGAATCTTTAAATCAAATCAGTGAAGCTTTAGAAGTAGAAGTTGATATTATAATGCTTGATAACATGGACAATGAAACCATGAAAAAAGCTGTAGGAATAATAAATAATAAAGCTCTAGTTGAAGCATCTGGAAACATAACATTAGATAATATACTCGAAGCCTCAAATTGTGGCGTAGACTACATATCTGTAGGAGCATTAACCCACTCATGTAGGGTACTAGATTTGAGTATGAAGAATTTAGTCAATAATTAAAGTATATAAAACTTAGTTAATAATAAAGTATCAAATTTTTCATCAATGTCTTTCAAAAGAACTCGAAACAGAAAATTTAATTAAGAAATTCTAATCTTTTGCTTATATAAAATTCTCAACCTCTGGGTAGTCCTCTGGGGCGCATAACAATTATCAATTGTTATGTGCTCACATTCGACGTCCTGTCTCAGGTTCGCTAGCCTGCCTTCCTAGCAGGCTCACGAGAATTTTATATTAGCAAAAGAAGAATTTCTAAATGAAATTTCAATTGTTTCGACCTTTCTTATTGCAAGTCACTTCTGAAAAAAATTAAACATAAATATTAAACTATCTAATAGGCTCTCACATTTTTAGTTCCATGATTGTAGATTTTCTTTAACGATAATTTAGAAGTAAAGTCTCCTTTTGAAGTCGTTAATGCATCTTCTTCGAAGCTGGTGCAGCGACTCAGGAGATGATTTAATATACTACTATGATGATGATTTTAGAAATAAAATATTTTTCTTGGATTATGCTAACAAAAGTATATATTGCGTAAAATGCGTTTGAACAAGCCTTAGTAATTCTTAATTTATTTAATTTGAAATTGCGTAAGAAAACCGCATGTTTGAGCGAAGCGAGTTTGCGGGTTTTAGCAACTGAAAATAAAATAAATTTTAGAATTCCTTAGCGACGTGAACGCAGTGGAAGCAATATATACTTTTGTTTTTGCATAACCTAAGAAAAACTGATTATTTAAACTTTAAGGCATTTATTGATGTACTCTCGAAGTCTATCATCCCAAGGAGCAATCTCAATACCCAAAGCTTCTTTTATAAGTGAATTATCTGTGCAAGTATATTTAGGTTCACGAATTAGATTGGATAAAAGCTTATCTGAACTTACAACTAAAGGAACATTTAAATTGCCAAACTCTATTATACTATTTATTAGTGTGGATTTTGATATACAACCCTCATTTGTATAGTTATATATTCCATATTTATCAGTTCCTAATAATTTATTGATAATTGTAGTTAAATCTTCAATATAAGTCACACAAAGAGTAGGATTTGAAAATAGATAAATTGCTGTATGTTTTCCATTTATGAGTTTTCTTACAAAACAATCATTGCCACCAAATATAGTTGAACTACGAATAATAAAATATTTTCGGCAAATAGTTTGAATTAATTCTTCTCCACCAAGCTTACTCTTGCTAAAGGCATTTATTGGATCACATTTATCAAATTCTCTGTAGGGTACTGAATTACTATCACCGTATATATCTGTGCTAGAGAGATATAGTAGGGGTATGTTAAGATCATTACAGCAATTAGCAATGTTTAATGTTCCTACAGTGTTTACATCGTAGGCTAAGGTTTCATTATATTCACAAATATATTTATTAGTTATGGCTGCAGTATGGATTACAGCATCGGGTTTTAATAAATTTAAAGTTTTTTCAGTACTTATTTTGTCTACTATGTTAAGCTCAGTTTTATCTAATCCATACACATTATGTGATTTTGACATTACGTTACATAAATAGGTCCCAATATTACCATTTGCACCAGTTATTAATATATTCATAGATCCCTCCTGAAGTTCATTCTATTAAAGTATATGATGCAACAATAATATTATTAAGCATTTTGGGTATTAACTATATTTATTTTAATAAAGAGTGCAGTAGAAAAACTATTCAAAAAAATTCTAAAGAATATTTTAATATTTAAGTGGCAAACTATATGAAATGAGCATTTTGTATATATACAAAATATATACTAGCTAATAACTATTGTTAGTTGAATCGATTTGGAAATTGTGGTAAAATAAATTATAATAAGAAGAATATAATTGTGTGGATAAATAAAAAAGAGATTAATTATCTACTAAGATAAGTTTAAGGAGGATTTTTAGTATGGAAACAACAAAATTAAAAGACAATATTTATTGGGTTGGTGTAAATGACCCAGAGCTTAGGGTATTTGATATTATAATGGAAACAAAGAAAGGAACTACATATAACTCATATTTAATAGATGATGAAAAGGTAGCTATAATAGATTCTGTTAAAAATGGCTTTCTTGATGAATCTTTAAGTAAAATAAAAGGTGTTATTGGAGATAAGAAAGTTGATTACATAATTGTTCAACATACTGAACTCGACCACAGCGGTTCTTTAAGTAAACTTTTAGAAGTTTACCCACAAGCTGTTGTCGTTGCATCAAAAGCTGCTATAATCTATTTAAAAGAAATTATGAACAAAGACTTTATTAGTCAGCCAGCAGTAGGAGAATTATCGCTAGGTAAAAATACAGTGCAATTTATATCAGCACCAAATTTACATTGGCCTGATACAATGTTTACATATGTTAAGGAACAAAAGATATTGTTTACTTGTGATGTAATGGGTTGTCATTATTCACCTACTAATTGTATAACAGATGCTTGTTCAGGTGATTATTTTGATGAGATGAAATATTATTTTGAAGTTATAATGGGACCTTTTAAGAAATATGTAAATTCAGGACTTGATAAAATTGAAAGTTTAAAAATAGATATTGTAGCACCAAGCCATGGTCCTGTACACGTAAATGATGTTAAAATGTATACAGATCTTTATAGACAATGGGCTAAGATTTATGAAATAAAAGAAAAAAATGTACAAATATTTTATATTTCAGCTTATCATAATACTGAAGAGATGGGAAAATATTTAGCTAAAAAAATTAACGATTCAGGGGTAAAGGCAGAGGCTCATGAAATTACATCTATGAAGTTAACTGATATTGTATCATTGATTGAAAAGGCATCTGGTATTATGATTGGATCACCAACTATTAATCAAGATGCTGTAAAGCCTGTATGGGATGTTTTATCACTTGTATGCCCAATAACTAACAGAGGTAAAGTTGCAGCGGCTTTCGGCTCATATGGATGGAGTGGAGAGGGAGTTCCTATGCTTACACAAAGATTGAAATCACTTAAATTTAAAGTTGTAGAGGAAGGACTTAAGTTCAAATTTGTACCAGCTAAAAAAGAATTTGATGAGGCTGATAAGCTTGTAGAAAAGTACTTAGAGATTTTAAATAAATAATTACTAATAAATATTAGTTTACAAAGTCATATAATAAAAAAGAAAATCTCACTTTCATAGTGAAATCTTTCTTTTTTTTTATAAAGAATGATGTGTGGAGGCGATATATTTGAATAAACAATTTATAGTAGATTTTTTAAGCAAAAATGATTTAAGTGATATAGCTGAAATTCAATACAAAAAAGGAACTATAGCTCTTAAATTTAAATATTATTATGATGATGTAGAAATGGAAGCAGCTACATCTTATGCAGATGATGAAGGAAATTTTGAAGAAGAAAAAGAAGATTGGTATGAAGAATTTTTTCTACCTTATTTAAGTGATATTTCAGCAGATAATGTTGAAGATATTATGGAAGAATGTGCTGAAAAAATGGAAATTGAGTACGAATTCATTGGGTGTGATATATCAGAAGATGCACATGAATTTAATGAATTCGCTGTAGTTTTTTATGGTAAAGAATCAAATATTGATACTGATGATATCTTGCTTGAATTAGATTTTTAGATTTATGCTTGTACCAAAAGTGGAGCTTTAAGCTACTTTTATAGAGATAGCCTTAACTTTTGATATTTAACTATAACTTGATCTAATTGTTGGCTGCAAGATACGACCATTTTATCAGTCGGTTTTTTATAATTCAGTAAAAAATGTAATAATGTTCTTAGTGATTCCAATTCCTTATTTATAAGTTTGAGTTTAAGATTCATGCATTTCTCCTTATTCATATATTTGTGAAGCAAGTATATGATACCATATTATTCAAGCTATGTTAAATTTAATGTTAGTCATTAAAGTATAACAAGTTACAAAATATGCTATAATTTTATAAAATGTACAATAATGACATGGTAAAAAATAACATTATAAAGTATGTAGATGTTGAAAAAAGCTATTTGGAATAATGTGTAAAAGGCGAAAAAAGTCTTAATGTTTTTGTAATATAATCATAAAAGATAGAGTATGCTGGATATCTAATTGTTATGAATAAAATATTTTAGCATAATAAAAAAATGCTAAAATGATAGAGAGGTGATATTATTAATACAGATGAATTAACTAATAGGATAAATTATCTTTATAAGAAAAGTAAAGAAGAAAAACTTACGCAGGAAGAAATATCAGAGCAAAAAGAATTAAGACAAAAGTATATTGATAATGTTAAAAGAAATTTTCGTTCGCAACTAGATACAATTAAAAAAGTATAATATATACAATAAATTATTATGAATGGGGGAATTATGTTGGCAGTTACTATAGAGGAGTTAATAGAACATTTTAGTTTAGAGATTTTAGTAGAAGGCGGCAAGGGAAAATTAATTAATGTTAGTGATATTAATAGACCAGGACTTCAAATTGCTGGCTTTTACGAATATTTTGGTAATAAAAGGGTACAACTAATAGGCATGGCGGAGTGGAGTTTTTTAGATTGTATGGAGGAAGACCTTAGACGAAAGCGATTAAATAAATATTTTAAACTAGAGACCCCTTGTGTTATAGTGACTAGGAATTTGGAGCCACATAAGGAAATTATTAAGGCTGCAGAGGAAAATGGCCAATGGCTTTTACGAACAAAATCAATTTCTACAAGATTTAGTAGTAAGCTTACTAATTACTTAGATGCTGAGTTAGCTCCAGAAACAAGGCTTCATGGTGTACTACTCGATGTTTATGGTATAGGAATATTAGTAACTGGGGAAAGTGGAATTGGTAAGAGTGAATGCGCTTTAGAACTAATAAAGAGGGGACATAGGCTGATTGCAGATGACGCAGTAGATATTAAAGAAATTGACGGGGTATTGCTTGGAAAATGCCCTTACATAACTTCAGGAATGCTTGAGGTAAGAGGAATGGGAATAATAGATATCCCAGCAATTTATGGAATGAGTTCAGTTTTAAACACTAAGACTATAAGTTTACTTATCTCCCTTACTCAGTGGAACGAGAGTGAAGAATATGATAGGCTTGGTATAGATAATCAATTTATGGACATACTAAGTGTGCATTTAAGGAAAATAACGTTGCCAGTTAGACCAGGGAGAAATATAGCAGTTATTATTGAAGCCGCTGCAGCTAATTATATATATAGCTTAAATTCTAAGATAACTCCTGTAGAAAGTATAAATATGAGAATAGAGGAAGTAACTAAAGCACGTGACGAATAATTGAAAAAAGTATAGCAGCTAATAAATAACACAAATTTTAATATTTGCAATTTTAAGTAAAATTTAGTAATATAGTAAATACGAAAAATAATTTTTGTATGGAGGTTGTAAAAATGACAGATGCTAAAAGTTTAGAAAAAACATATGAAGTAGCTTGGGACAAATATAATAAAAATGATCTGGAAAAAGTGTTTGCATTATCTGATAATTATATAGATTTTATGTCAAAATGCAAAACTGAAAGAGAATGTGTAACAGAGTTTATTACACTTGCTAAAAAAAATGGTTATAAAAACATTGATACTTATATAAAAGAGGGCACTAAATTAAAAGCTGGTGATAAAGTTTATGCAAGTAGCATGGGAAAAACTTTAGCATTATTTTTAATCGGTTCTGAGCCTATTGAAAAGGGTTTTAAAATTTTAGGTGCTCACATTGACTCGCCAAGACTTGATTTAAAACCAAATCCACTATATGAGGATTCAGATTTAGCATTAGTTAAAACACATTACTATGGTGGCGTTAAGAAATACCAATGGGTTACGTTACCCCTTGCTATACATGGTGTTGTAGTTAAGAAAGATGGAACAGTAATAAATGTAGTAATAGGAGAAGATGAAAAAGAACCAGTAGTTGGAATTTCAGATCTTCTAATTCACTTATCCGCAGATCAAATGAAAAAAACTTTAGATAAAGCTATTGAAGGCGAAGATTTAAATGTATTTATGGGAAGTATACCAATAAAAGATAAAGATGCTAAAAACAGAGTAAAGTTAAATATATTAAAACTTTTAAATAATAAATATGGTATAGATGAAGAAGATTTTGTATCATCAGAATTAGAAGTAGTACCTGCAGGGCGGGCTAGAAATTATGGCCTAGATAGTAGTATGGTTATGGCTTATGGACATGATGATAGAGTTTGTGCGTATACTTCATATGAAGCATTAATGAACATGAAGCAAACGGACAAAACATGTATAGTTTTACTTGTTGATAAAGAAGAAGTTGGAAGTATTGGTGCAACTGGAATGCAATCAAAATTCTTTGAAAATACAGTAGCTGAAGTTGTTAATTTACTTGGAAAATACAGTGAGTTAAAAGTAAGAAGGGCACTTGCAAATTCAAAAATGTTGTCTTCAGACGTAACTGCTGCATATGACCCAACATTTCCATCAGTTATGGAAAAACGCAATTCTGCATATTTTGGTAAAGGTATAGTTTTAAACAAATATACTGGAGCTCGTGGAAAAAGTGGATGTAATGATGCAAATCCAGAGTTTATTGCAGAACTTAGAGGTATAATGGAAAAACATAATATAACATGGCAGACATCAGAACTTGGAAAAGTAGACCAAGGCGGTGGGGGTACTATAGCTTATATATTAGCTGAATACGGTATGCAGGTTATAGATTCAGGAGTTGCTCTTCATAATATGCATGCACCATGGGAAATTGCAAGTAAGGCAGATATCTATGAAGCTTGTAGAGCTTACGAGGCATTTTTAACAGAAGCATAAAGAAAAAAAAGGAGATGTGAAAACATCTCCTTTTATGATTCTAGTGCATTTACAAAGATAGCTAGTTCCTCATGACTTAATGAAACGCAGCCAACATGGCCATGTCCTGTGTCAGATGTTGAAATTCCATGAAAATCTGAACCTGCAGTAACAAACTTGTTGTATTCTTTAGCTTTTGATTTTAGGAGCGATTTCTGTTTTTTTGTGTTTATTGGATAGACTGCTTCAATACCATCAAAATCAAATTCTAACATTTCATCTATAGGCGTTTTTTTTATTAAAACAGGATGTGCTAGTACAACTAGTGCATGAACTTTCTTTAATATGCTTATACCCTCAGCTGTTGGAATTCTTTTAATGTGCACATATGCAGGGCTATCGTTTGAAAGAAAGTTATCAAATATATAGTTCCAATCGTATTTATATCCAGCATCAATTATTGCTTTAGCTATATGCGGCCTAGCTATTACTCCCTTTGCCGCTTCTAAGACCTTTTGGTAATCTAGTTTTATTTTGAAAAATATTTCTAGATTTTCTACTATTTTTCTGCCTCTAAACAATCTAGAATCATCTATATCTTTTAAAAAATTTTGAAATTCTAAATTTTTATATTCATCGTCTTTAAAATATCCTAAAATGTGGATGCTTTCATTATTATGAACTGTAGATAATTCTATACCAGGTATTACCCTTATATTATTATTTAAACCTTCTTTAATTCCTTCTTCCACATTTAAAGTAGTGTCATGGTCAGTTATTGCAATAATATCTAATCCATTTAAAGAAGCTTCATGAATTAATTCCTTAGGACTTAGTTTTCCATCAGATGCATTTGTATGAAGATGGAAATCACCTCTGTTGTACATATAATCACCTCAAATTTTTTCTTTAACATAGTACCATTTTACCCAATCTTTACGTATTTTAAAAGGGGTTTATCATAAATAATAATTATTATTAGTTATATAAGATACGTATTTGTATGATTATAAGATATTAAAGCCACTTTCAATATTTTAATACTAATGATTTTATGCTATTTATTTGTTATAATAAGTAATTATAAGAGAATAGGAGATTGTTTATGTTTTTAATGATTGATAATTATGATTCATTTGTATATAACCTAGTTAGATATTTTGAAGAATTAGGTGAGAAGGTATTAGTATACAGAAACGATAAGATAACACTTGTGGATATAAAGAGAATTAAACCAGAAGGAATAATTATTTCACCTGGTCCAAAATCTCCAGAAGATGCAGGAAAATGCATGGAAATAGTAGAAAAATTTAAAGGAAACATACCTATTTTGGGCATATGTTTAGGCCATCAGGTTATTGCTAAGGTGTTTGGTGGCAAAATTGTTCCTGGGCGTGAACCAGTGCATGGGAAGGTATCTTTAATTAAACATAGTGGAAAATATATTTTTAAAGATATAATGAGTCCAATGAAGGTCACAAGGTACCATTCATTAATAGTGGAAAGAGAAACACTGCCCGAAGTATTAGAAATTACTAGTGAAACTGATGATGGGGTTATAATGGGTATAAGACATAAAAATTATTTTGTAGAAGGATTGCAATTTCACCCAGAAGCTGAGCTTACGCAATATGGACACAAAATTCTTAAAAATTTTATTGATGAAGTTAGAAACAAAAACAAATTAGTTAAAGGTTAAGGAGAAAAAATGAAACTGGAAATTGAAAAAGTACAAACTAAACTTGATGGTTTTGATATATATTCTCTATTTAAAGAAAATATTGATACTATATTATTAGATAGTGCTAGGGATAAAGAAACATTAGGCAGATATTCTTTTATAGGTGTTAATTGTTTTTTAAAATTCAAGAGCAAAAATGGTATATGTAATAATTGCGGTGAATCATATAAAGGTGATACATTTGAAGAGCTAAATAAAATCTTAAAAAAATACTATATAGAAAATAATACAGAATTACCATTTGTGGCAGGTGGTATGGGGTATTTTTCTTACGACCTAGGTAGGGAACTTGAAGATCTACCCAATATAGCAAAGGAGGATATAGATATACCTTATTGCTGTTATAATTTTTATGATAACATAATTATTATAGATAATCTTAAAAAGGATACATATATATCTGCACTAGGAATACTTAAATTGCAAAAAGACAGTATTTATGATATAAAAACCCGCATACAAAAGGGTAATAAAGTTATATATGAAAAAGTAGGAGACATAACAAATAAATTTAATTCTGATTTTCAAAAAAGCAAGTACATTAATACTTTATCAAAGGTAAGAGCTTATATAAAAAGTGGAGATATATATATTACCAATTTATCACAAAGGTATAGTTGTAGCATAAAATCATGTGCATATGAAATATATAAAGATTTAAGACATATAAATCCGGCACCTTTTGCTGCCTTTATGAATTTTGAGGACTTTAATATAATATGTTCTTCCCCAGAAAGATTTCTAAATATAAAGGACAGGATTGTAGAAACTAGACCTATAAAGGGAACTATGCCAAGGGGTAAAGATTTAGAAACGGACATCAAGAATAAAAATATATTAATAAATAGTGAAAAGGATAAAGCTGAACTTTTAAATGTGGTTGATTTAGAAAGAAATGATTTAAGTAAAGTTTGCAAACCCAATTCCGTTAAAGTAACACAACTTTTTAAATTAGAGGAGTATAGTACAGTCTTTCATTTGGTATCTACAGTGGTAGGTAAATTAAAAGAGGAAGTAAGCCCAATCGAATGTATTAAAGCTTGTTTTCCTGGAGGCTCCATAACGGGGACACCTAAAATACGTTCCATGGAGATTATCGAGGAATTAGAACCTGTGCGTAGGAATATATATACCGGCGCTCTTGGATATTTGGGTTTTGACGGAAATGTAGATTTGAATATAATTATTAGAACAATTTTAGTCAAAGAAAACAAAGCATATTTTGGAGTAGGTGGAGGTATAACTTGGGATTCTAATGAAGAATCAGAATATGAAGAAACTTTAGATAAGGCGAGAGCACTAATGAGGGTTCTATAAATCAGCAAAGAAAGCTATATTGGAACTTGACACTCGAAACGCTTGCGGCACCAAGGAAGGATGGTATTATGATATTGATAAATGGTGAAGAAAATGTGGATAAGTTATTTTTAGATAGTGGATTTTCCTTTGGTAGAGGAGTGTTTGAGACAATGCTTGTCAAAGAAAAGCCAATACTACTTGCTAATCATATGAAAAGGTTAAACAGCGGGCTTATTACACTAGGAGTAAATAAAAAAATTACTCAGGAAGAAATTTATGAAGCTATCTTAAAGCTTAATTGTGAAAATTGTGTGCTTAAAATTATGGTATCCGAAAAAAATACTATAATTACTACAAGGCCAATTCCATACACAAGGAGTGACTATGAAAATGGATATTCCTTAGGGCTAAGTGAAGTAAGACGAAATGCATATTCTAATTTGACATATGTTAAATCATTGAATTATGTGGAAAATATAATTCAGCGAGGTATTATTATAGATAAAGGATATAATGAGGCACTATTTTTAAATACAGATGGATTTTTAAGTGAGGGAGCCGTAAGCAATATATTCTTTATTAAGAATGGAATTTTATATACACCCAAAATTAAATGTGGTTTACTGCCAGGTATTGTGAGGGAGTTTGTCATCGAAAATTCATCGGCTATGGGATTTATTGTACAGGAGGGTGAATTTACATATGATCAATTGCTGGATGCGCAGGGTGTATTTATAACTAATAGTATTATGGGTATAATGAAGGTGGTTAAAGTTGACGACAAGGTTCTTAATCAAAGCGTAATTGTGTCTGAAATAAAAAGGTATTATGATAAATACGTACAAGAATATAGGGGCTAGGGCTACTCTAAAGAGGTGGGAATCATAAATAACAGTTTAATAGATGACAAAGTAAATCTTATTATAAAAAATAATATATTTCAGTATAACTTAAAGAGAATAAAAGACTTAGAAGAAAACAGAGAATACTGCAAACATGATATGCAACACTTTTTAGATGTGGCAAGACTTATGTATATAATTACTTTAGAGAATAATTTTAATATACCAAAATACATAATTTATACAACTGCACTTTTGCATGATATAGGTAGGGGAGAACAATATGAAAATGGTATTGCCCATAATATTGCGAGTGGGTTAATTGGTGAAAAAATATTGCACCAGTGTGGATATGGTGAAAAGGAAATAGATGAGATTTTAGAAGCTATAGGAAACCATAGAAACGACACTGAAAATTTTGAAAGTTTGAGTAATCTATTATATAAATGTGATAAACTTTCAAGAGATTGTTTTCATTGCGAGGCAAGCGATGGATGTAAATGGCCTTTGGATAAGAGAAATATTAAGATGGATTATTAGATTAATTATAAAACAAATTTTTAGGGGGAAGTTTATGAGAATAGGAAATAAAGACTTTAAAATAGGTAAAAAGACTTACATAATGGGAATTTTAAATGTTACGCCTGATTCGTTTTCAGATGGGGGGAAATTTAATGATATGCGCTCAGCTATAGAGCATGCCAAGTTAATGGTTGCAGAGGGAGTAGATATTATTGATATTGGGGGAGAATCCACAAGGCCAGGTCATGAAAATGTTAGTTGCGATGAAGAAATTAAAAGAGTAATTCCTATTATAAGGGAATTAAAGAAAGAGCTAAATATTCCTATTTCCGTGGATACATACAAAGGAAAAGTTGCGGAGCTTGCAATAAAGGCAGGAGCAGACATGATTAATGATATATGGGGGTTTAAGATGGACCCATCTATTGCGGGAGTTGCTGCTAAGTATAATGTACCCTGCTGTTTAATGCATAATAGAGATAATCGAATCTATGATAATTTAATGGAAGATATATTAAAGGATTTAATGGAAAGTATAATTATTGCTTTAGATGCAGGAGTAAGAAGAGAAAATATTATAATAGATCCAGGTATTGGGTTTGCAAAAAGTTACGATGATAATTTAAAAACTATTAATAATCTAGAAAAGTTAAATAGGTTAGGATATCCAGTTCTTCTTGGAACATCAAGAAAATCTATGCTAGGAATTGCACAAGGATTGGAGACTAGTGAAAGGATTGAGGGAACACTTGCAACTACTGCCATAGGGATAATGAAAGGCTGCGAATTTATAAGAGTACATGATATAAAAGAGAACAAAAGGGTTTGTGTTTTAACAGATGCTATACTTAGAGGTTAAATAAGTATCGGTAATTATAAAGGAGACAATACTATGGACAAAATGTACATAAAAGATTTAGAAGTCTACGCTCATCATGGGGTTTTTCAGGAGGAAAAGGTACTCGGACAACGATTTTTAATTTCTATAGAGCTGTTTTTAAGTTTGAGAGAGGCAGGAATATCTGATGATATAACAAAAACTGTTCATTATGGAGAGCTTTGTCACAAAGTTGAAGAAGAATTTAAAAAGGAAAACTATGATTTAATAGAGAAAGCTACAGAGAAAGTAGCGGAATTCATACTATTAAATTATGATTTAGTTCAAAGAGTAAAGGTTAAAATAAAGAAACCTTGGGCTCCAATTGGACGTCCACTTCTTTATGCAGCGGTAGAAATAGATAGAAAATGGCATACTGCATATATTGGGGCAGGTGGAAACATGGGAGATAAGGAGAAAAATGTAAAAAGTGCTTTAGATATTATAAACAATTCTTATCATACCAAAATAACAAAAACATCAAAATTTTATAATACGAGCCCAGTAGGCTATATAGATCAAGAGGACTTCTTAAATTGTGCTATTGAAGTGAAAACACTCTTAACTTCGCTAGAACTTGTAAGATTTCTGTTATCTATTGAAAAGGAATTAAAAAGAGAAAGAGTTATAAGATGGGGTCCTAGAACAGTTGATTTAGATGTATTATTGTTTGATGATGTAATTAGTTCAATAGAAGAAATAGTATTACCTCATCCGAGAATGCATGAGAGAATGTTTGTTCTAGAACCAATGTGTGATATAGCACCCTATGTTTTGCATCCAATTTTGAACAAAACTATGATTCAAATAAAAGAGGAAATAGAAGCGCAGTAGGCTTTTATTTCCTTTTTTTTTAACGGTTAGTTATTAAGTAGTACATACAATTTTTATTAAAAAAGTAAAAATTTTATTTAGGTATTAGGTATTTGCATAGACCATAAAGGTTATAAGCTTTAAACATTTTACTTGTGTCAATGTAATCCATCTTGTAATCACCATCCCAAGGATATATGGAAATATATTTTTCGTTATAAATATTTAATACGTATTTGTTTTTATTAAAGGTTAAAAATATTTTATATATTGGTTTAGCAGGTAAGTTTATCGGCTTATTTATAAAGCTAGCATTAGTTAATGAATTAAAGAAATTGACAAAGGTAGTTGAATCCTCTTTTGAAAAATCTTTTTTCTTATAAAAATTCATATATAAAGCATAAAGTTCTTTTGGTGATTCTATAGATAAATCCTTCATTAATAACTTGGTATAATAATAATTGTTTGGTTTGTTTTTGGTGAAAATATTTTTATTAAAATTGTATTTACATCCGAAGAGGCTTAAGGAAAAGGAAACACATATTATTAGTAAAATACCTTTCTTTATATTAATTCTCAAATAATCACATCCTTTAATTATAACCTTTAAGTACATTATTTAATTACATTTATCAAACGCATTATGAAAACTCATTATTTATGGTTCCTATAAATAAAATATGTTGGATAATTATATTTTAGTACACAAAATTGCTCTACTAGCATATTCTAAAATATAATTATAAAATTTGACTATGATTATTAAGAATAGGGCGGGAGGGATTATTTTGAAATATGGTATTGATATTGGGCACAATTGCCCACCGTCAGATATCGGATATGTGGGTATAAGAAAAGAAGATCAGTTAAATAAAGAGGTTGGAGTTAAGGTAATAGCAAAGCTTAAAGAACTTAAGCATGAGGTAGTTTACTGTACTCCTAGTCCTGACTCTAGTCTGAGTAATTCACTTTACCTAAGAGTAAACAAGGCAAATGAAGAGAATGTAGATTTATATGTATCTATTCATTTCAATGGTGGAAGTGGACACGGAACAGAGGTATTTGCAATATCAGAGTTAGCGAAAAAAACAGCTAAAAGAGTTGTAGATGAAATAGCAGAACTAGGATTTGTTAATAGAGGAGTAAAGGATGGAAGTTTTTTATATTTACTAAAAAATACAAAAATGCCTGCAATACTAGTAGAAGCTGGATTTGTAGATTGTAAAGAGGATATGGAAAATTATAATGCGGAAAACATAGCAAATGCTATTGTAAATGGAATAACTAGCTTTTAGATAGAAAGACTTTTGTTTTCATAGCTTAACATAACAACAATAATTAGAATAATTGTTCTTATTATAATCATATTGAATATATTAAATTGAAAGAAGGCGATTAAATGTTTTTAACCAAAGCAACATTAAATTTGTTAAATGAGCAAATATCACATGAATTTAATAACCACACTATTTATAGAAATATACAAGCGTATTTTTCTAATTTAGATTTGGATGGATGGGCATCGTTTTTTGGCGTGCAAGCTGAGGGAGAGTATGATCATTATAAACACATTATAAGTTATCTAGATGATAAGGATGCTCCTTATGAGATAAATGTTCTACCTTATTCAGATTATCAATTCAAAGATATTAAAGAAATACTTGAAAAATATTATGCTACGGAGTTAATAACTACTAAGATGCTTTATGAAATTGTAGAACAGGCGAGGGTAGATAATGATCAGGGCACAATAAGTTGGTTATATACTATGCCAGTGTCTGTTGGTGGCTTATCATTAATACAAGAACAAATTGAAGAGGAAGATTCAGCATTAAGTTTGCAATCTGAGTTTATGCAGGGGTTTGGTAAGAGCGATCAATTAAATCAGCAGTGGATACGAATAGTAAATGAAAATTTAATTCATAGACTTTCAAAGTGATAAAATAAATTAGTATATGGCAAGTAAAAACTATAATTTAACCCTTGCTTAACTTTAATTAGTGGCTAGGGTTAAATTTAGATTTATAGAGATTTCTCTGTTTAAATGAGTTTAGAATATAACAATATGGTACATACTATCTATATAAAGAAGGTGTATCAATGGACTTAACAAACAATGAAAAATTAAAATTAATAAACAGCATAGAAGTCTTAAAATGTAATGATAGTTTTAACAAAAGAGCATTTGCATTTACATATGATAATAATGAAAACAGAAAAATACTTTATGAAATAGGAATGATTGAGGAAGAAGTGAATTTTGAATGTAGAGGATGTGGTGTTTTGGATATAATCAATATTGGGCTTAGATATGCTAAATCGTTTAGTAAAGAGGAAGGATTTTATACAGATACTATTATAAACTATGAATTGTTTTAATTTATAAATAAAACCCTTAGGACAAGAAGTATAGTCATTATTCATATAATTACAACTCACAAAGCTAGGAGCTATAATAATTATTGTTGTGCTTTACAAAATAATATAAAAAATCTATAATTAGATTATAACAATAAGCATTAGTAAAGAGGAACTGCTGAAATATATTTTAGTAGTTTTTTTAATTGTTAAAAAATAATCTATAATAATGGAGCTGGAAATAATGATTTTACAAGATCGAATTAAAGTTTTAAACAATAAAAAAACAATTGATAACCCATATGTGGTTTACTGGATGCAATGTTCTCAAAGAACAGAATATAATCATGCCCTAGAGTATGCCATAATGCAGGCAAATGAGCTTAAGAAGCCATTAATTGTATATTTTGGATTAACTGATAATTATCCAGAGGCAAATGAAAGACACTATTATTTTATGCTAGAGGGATTAAAAGAAGTAAAAACAGAATTAGCTAGAAGAAACATAAAAATGATTATTAGAAAAATATCTCCTGAAAATGGAGCTTTAGAAATATCATCTTTTGCAGCATTAATGGTAGTAGATAGAGGATATTTAAGGATAGAAAGAAAGTGGAGAACACTTTTAGCCCAAAATGCGAAATGCTCTGTGGTACAGGTAGAAACTAATGTCATTGTACCCGTAGAAGTAGCTTCTATAAAAGAAGAATATTCTGCATATACCCTTAGAAATAAGATAAGCAAAAGATTAGAGGAGTTTGCATTGCCTCTTAATGAGAGAGAATGTGATGAAGATTCTACTAATTTGGAGCTTCCATTTGATGAATATGATATAGAAGATATTGATAAGGCTATTTCACAACTTAAAATTGATAAAACAGTTAAGAGAGTACTATATTATAAGGGTGGTACTAGTAATGCTAAAATATTATTAGAAGAATTTATTTCTAATAAATTATCACATTATAGTGAACTTAAAAATGAACCCTCAAAGACTTATTTTTCTGATTTGAGTCCATATTTGCATTTTGGTCAGATTTCTCCCTTGTACATATATATTAAATTAATGGATGTATCTATAGAAGATAAAAAAGCCTTTTTAGAAGAATTAATAACTAGAAGAGAATTAAGTATGAATTTTGTCTTTTATAATGATAAATATGATTGTTATGAATCACTTCCATCTTGGGCCTTGAATACTCTTGATAAACATTTGGTAGACGAACGAGAGTTTATTTATTCACTGCAAGAACTAGAAACAGCTCAAACACATGATGATTATTGGAATGCTGCGCAAAATGAAATGCTTATTACTGGTAAAATGCATGGCTATATGAGGATGTATTGGGGAAAGAAAATATTAGAATGGAGTAAAACTCCAAAGGAAGCTTATAATACTGCTATTTATTTAAATAACAAATACCTTTTAGACGGTAGGGACGCAAATGGGTTTGCGGGGATAGCTTGGTGCTTTGGAAAGCATGATAGACCTTGGGGTGAGAGAGCTATCTTTGGATTAGTTAGATTTATGAATGACAAAGGATTAAAAAGAAAATTCGATATGGAAAGATATATGCATAAGATTGAATCAATGTCTTACAATTCTGCGATTATAAGTGATAATGAGAAAACTGAACAACTATCTTTATTTTAAATACATTTATGCTCCCAAAAACTATTAGTTTGTGGGGGTTTTTAGTGTGCCCGGCATGGGCGTTTACTCGTCGGTGAAAGTCCGATACGGGGGCCGATAGTGCTAACCGTTAGCTTAAGACAAGGGTGTCCACCGTGAGGTGGAATCTG